>JAQGOF010000206.1 GCA_028293745.1 Gammaproteobacteria bacterium
GGTCCGCATCGGCTTCAAGGAGATCGAAGTCGGCTTTCCCGCCGCTTCGCAGACGGAGTTCAACTTCGTGCGGCAGCTCATCCAAGAGGAGCTGATCCCGCCGGACGTCACCGTCCAGGTGCTTACGCAAGCGCGCTCCGAGCTGATCGCCCGCACCTTTGAAAGCCTCCAGGGCGCGCGCCGCGCCATCGTGCACCTGTACAACTCAACGTCCACGACGCAGCGCCGCGTCGTGTTCCAGCTCGACCGCGCCGGCATCGTGGACATCGCAGTCCAGGGCGCAGCGCTCATTCGCGAGCTGGCGGCACGCCGGCCCGAGACCGAATGGCTGTTCCAATCCAGCCCGGAGAGTTTTACGGGCACGGAGCTGGATTTTGCGGTCGAGATCTGCGATGCCGTCACGGCTCAGTGGCAGCCAACCCCGCAGCGCAAGGCGATCCTGAACCTGCCCGCGACGGTCGAAATGGCCACCCCGAACGTGTACGCCGATCAGATTGAATGGTTCTCGCGTCATGTCGCCCGCCGTGACAGTGTGATTATCAGCGTGCACCCACATAACGACCGCGGCACGGGAGTCGCTGCAGCCGAGCTGGCAATGATGGCGGGTGCGGAGCGGGTCGAAGGCACCCTGTTCGGCAACGGCGAACGCACCGGCAACGTCGACATCGTGACGCTCGCCTTGAACATGTACACACAAGGAATCAGTCCAAACCTGGATTTCTCGGACATCAACGCCGCCGCGCGATGCGCCGAATTCTGCAACCAACTGCCCATCCACCCTCGGCATCCGTACGTGGGCGACCTCGTGTTTACGGCCTTTTCGGGTTCGCACCAGGATGCGATCAAGAAGGGTCTGGAGGCCCTCGAGCCGGGCGGCGTCTGGGATGTGCCTTACCTGCCAATAGACCCGGCAGACGTCGGCCGGTCATATGAATCCGTCATTCGCGTCAACAGCCAGTCCGGAAAGGGCGGCGTCGCGTATCTCCTCGAACGCGACTACCAGCTCGTGTTGCCTCGAAGACTGCAGATCGAGTTCAGTCGAGTTGTGCAGCAGGCCGCTGACACATCCGGCAAGGAACTGACCTCCCACGAGCTGTGGGCTCTTTTCGAAGCCGAATACCTGGCATCAGGCGGGCCGTTCAGCTATCACTCCCACCAACTGTCAACCTCAGGTGACGGAGCCGACCGGGAGCACATCACCCTTCACGTTCAGGATGACGGGGCTCCCCTGCATCTGCACGGCACGGGTACAGGCCCGATCGATGCGGCAGTCCGCGCCCTCGATCTCCCCATCGACGTTGTCGGTTATCACGAGCACGCCTGCGGCTCAGGGAGCGACGCGGTGGCCATCGCCTATGTCGAGATTTCGACCGGCCCCGGCACCACGCTGTTTGGAGTGGGCCGCCACTCCAACATCATCACCGCGTCCCTGCTGGCGCTCGTGTCAGGAGTCAACCGCGCGTTCCGCACCGGCGCCCTGTCGCGCCTTCAGCGCGCGGAGGGTGCGTAAGTCCCGCTACTTGGCGGGCCTATAGAAGTAGTAGTCAGCAGCGTAGCTGCTCTTCGACTCCGCGCCGTTGTTCGCGGCAGTGCACTCGGCACCCGCTGGCGGCTTGCCGCCTCGGGTGTTGATGCGCTGGATGCTCGACACTTTCGAGAACACCCCCTCCCCCGTGTGCCCGGTCGCGGACACCAGCAGCCACGGAATGGAGCTCGCATCGGGTGAATCGACATGCGCACTCGCCTTGCCCGTCACCTCGCTGCCATCCTTGTGCTTCCACGTCGGCCCCGCGAAGTGATGCACTATTACAGTGCCCTTTCTGTCATGCAGTTCGGCCTCGGGTGCCTTCAGCTCCCACTGCGCCGGGCGATCGCCCGCAGCCTTGCAGGTATAGATCTGAAAGCCCGTGGCGTGCGCCTTCAACACCAGCTTCTCACCCGCGGGCACCTTGATCTCATCCGGAGTCCCGGGCGCTCCCGCAACGCTCAGCGCTGAGAACGCCATCAACACGGTACCTTGCAACACTCGCAGCATGATTGAATTCCTGTCCTGGCAGCACATTGCAGTGAAGCATTCTACCGCGCTGCAAACCGCAACGTGCGCCCTTACCAAACGCCCGCAACTGGTGTACAAATTCGTTCACCGCCGAAGATGAGGTTGAGCGTGGGAACGGAAACGATCGCCCGGATAGTGAGCGCGTACGAGCTGACCATCTCCTGCGAGAAATGCGGCGCACAATCGCAGCAGACCATCGGCTGGATCAGGCTGCATCGCGACATGAAATGTCCCGGCTGCGATGGCGTGATCGTGCTCAACACGTCGCGCATGACAGGAACGATCCGGAGCGTCGAACGGCGCCTCGGGGACCTGCAGACTCAACTCACCGAGCGTATCCGCAAGTTGTGAGCAGCTTCGCCGGCGCCCGACGGTACTGCAACCTCGGATATCCCTGCAGCCGTGGGCCGTCCGGTATCTGCTGACGGGCCCCCCGCATGGGCGGGGATCACCATGTGGACCCGCAGTCCCGGGTTGTTGTCAGCAAGCTCCAACACGCCCCCGTGAAGCTTCGCCACGGATTCCACGAGCGTCAAACCCAATCCCACCCCAGGGGTACCACGGCTGGCATCGCCGCGATAGAACCGCGTAGGCACCTTCGGTTTCTCCTCATCGGGAATACCGGGACCATCGTCGGCCACGCTGATCCACACCTTGCCATCCGCCAGGGTCTGCACTTCGACACTGATGAGGCCACCGTCGGATGTGTACTTGAGCGCATTGTCGATCAGATTGCCGAGAGCCTGTGCCAGCAGGACAGGGTCACCCGCAATGTCCGCGTGACCCTTCCCCCGGTAAGACAGGCTGATTGTCTTGAGCTCGGCGGCCGGCAGGTAGAAGTCGACGGCTTGTCTTGCGATATCCGCGGCGCTGACGGGGACGAAACCGGAACGCCGCATCCCCGTGTCGATCTCCGCCAGGCGCAACAGCGCATTGAAGATCCGGATTACGCGATCGACGTCGGCTACCGCCCCATCAATCTCCGCGAAGGCCTCCTCCGGCCCTGGACGCGTGAGCGAAAGCTCCTCGAGCCGGGAACGCAACTCGGCGAGCGGCGTACGCAAGTCGTGTGCGATTGAGTTGGAGACATCCCGCACACCGTGCAGCAACTGCTCGATCTGATCGAGCATGCCGTTGATCGTGCGCGACAGCGTATCCAACTCGTCACTGGTGGTCTTGGTGGGAAGGCGGTGACCCCAATCACCCTGCACGATGGCCAGCACCGTCTGGCGAATCCCATCAACACGCACGAGCACGGCACGTCGGATCATCAAGCCGCCCAAAGCTCCGGCAATCGACAGGACCGCAACCGCCGCCGCCAGCCCGTACCAGAAGCGCGGCGCCAAAGATGCGAATAACGACTGGTCCCGCCCCACCAGCAGGTTGTATCCGCCGGGTAGAACGGTATGTACGAACATGGCGCGTGTCTGTCTGCCGGAGAGATTGACTGGCAGCGTGTACGTTCCCGGCTCGGGCGGAATACTTCCTGGCCATTCCGGCAGATTCCCCGCCAGCCGCTGCAGCTTTGAATCCGTGAGCAGCAGGATCCGCTCTCCCGGAATCTGCATACCGACCCGATTGTCGATGAAGGCCGCGAGCCCGGCAGCATCCTCGCGGCGAAAAACCTCGGACAGCCGTTGGATGTCCGCGCGCAGCACTTCAGTGCGGCTCTCCTGGATCGTCACCTGCCACGCATACCACAAGGGCGCCGCGAACAGGACCAGCGCGGCAATTCCAAACGCGACGTAGCTGAAAGCCAGGGTGAACGCAGAAGATCGCAACAGCTTATTCATCAGCGCTCAACATGTAGCCGGCATTGCGAACCGTGCGCAGCAGCGGCCGCTCCGAGTCGGATTCAATTTTCTGGCGCAGCTTGCTGATGTGCACATCCACCACGTTGGTCTGCGGATCGAAATGATAGCCCCAGACATTCTCGAGCAGCATGGTCCTCGTCACGACCTGCCCGGCATGGCGCATCAGGTACTCGAGCAGCTTGAATTCCTGCGGCTGCAGGGCGATCGGGCGGGCCCCGCGCGCTGCCTTGCGCGACAACAGATCGATGTGCAGGTCAGCCACCCGCAGGCTGGTCTGCGTCCCGGTGCCCTGTGCGCGCCGGCCGAGCGCGTCGAGCCGCGCCAGCAACTCCCCAAACGCAAAGGGCTTGGTGAGATAGTCATCACCGCCGCTCTTGAGTCCCCGGATCCGCTCGTCCACATCGGACAGCGCGCTCAGAATGAGAATCGGCGTGCGGTTCCCCGCTTTGCGCAGCGCCTCGATGATCGCCAGGCCGTCGATCTGCCCCGGGAGCATGCGGTCCATGATGATGACATCGTAAGGCTCGCTGGCAGCCAGGAACATCCCATCGCGCCCATTATCGGCGTGGTCGGCAACGTGACCGGCCTCCTGAAGTCCCTTGACGACGAAGCGAGTGACCCGCTCATTGTCTTCGACCAGGAGTACTTTCACGGCACGTTTCTCAGGCTGCCTGTCTCATTGGACCGGCTCATATCGGACTGGGTTGGCTCAGACTGTCCGCGGGGTCATGCGGGGCGCGCCTGCTCTCGTCACCCTGCGCTTCGGCCGGCTTGCGATGGCCACTGACCCGCTCATTGAGCCTGTCCAGGTACAGATACACCACCGGCGTCGTGAACAACGTCAACGCCTGGCTCAGTATCAAGCCGCCCACCATCGTGTAACCCAGCGGTTGCCGCAGCTCGGATCCCGTGCCGTGGCCCAGCATCAACGGCAGCGCAGCCAGCAGCGCTGCCATCGTCGTCATCATGATGGGCCGGAACCGCAGCAGACAGGCCTGGCGGATCGAGGCTTCGGGCGACAGGTGCTGGTCGCGCTCGGCCTGGATTGCGAAATCCACCATCATGATGCCGTTCTTCTTGACGATGCCGATCAGCAGAATGATGCCGATCAGGGCGATCACCGACAGGTCGAAGTGACAGCCTATCAACATCAGGAGAGCGCCCACACCGGCCGAGGGCAGCGTGGAGAGAATGGTCAGCGGATGGATGTAACTCTCGTAGAGCATCCCCAGGATGATGTACACGACCACCAGCGCCGCCAGGATCAGGTACGGCTCCGACTTGAGCGACGATTGGAAAGCCTGCGCCGTACCCTGGAACGTCCCGGTCATGGAAGCTGGCATGCGGATATCGCCCGTGACCTTCTGGATGGCATCCACGGCGTCGCCCAGCGCAGCCCCAGGGGCCAGGTTGAACGACAGTGTCACTGCCGGGAACTGCCCCTGATGGTTGATCGACAGGTAGCTGACATGGTGAGTATCAAAATGCGCGAACGTTGACAGCGGCACCTGCTGATTGGTGATGGGCGATTTCACGTACAGCTTGTTGAGCGTGTTCGGGTCCGTCTGCAGCGACGGTGACACTTCCAGGATCACGTGATATGAGTTGAGCTGAGTGAAGAACTGTGCCGCCTGCCGCTGTCCGAACGCGTCATACAGCGTGTTGTCGATGACGGCCGGCTGAATGCCGAAGCGCGCGGCCTCGTCCCTGTCGATGGTCAGCGAGAGCATCGACCCGTTGGTCTGCTGATCGGTCGCAACATCCCGCAACATCGGCAGCTTCTGCATTTCAGCGAGAATTCGCGGCGCCCAGTCGTTCAGCTCGTTGAGATCGGAGTCCTGCAACGAGTACTGATACTGGGTGCGGGTGGGGCGGCCGCCTACACTCAGATCCTGGGCGGCCTGCAGGAACAGCGTCGCCCCCTTCACCTGCGCCAACTTCGGCCGCAGGCGCGCAATGACCTCGTCGGCGCTGGACTTGCGCTGCTCACGCGGCTTCAGTCCGATCACCACGAATCCATTGTTCACGGGCCGCGAGCCGCCGAGGCCGCTCGCCCAGGTCGCCACGTCGGGATCCCGGCTCACCACGTCCATCAACCGATGTTGCAGCCGCAGCATCTCGGTGAACGAAATGTCCTGCGACGCATCCGCCACGCCGGCAATGATCCCCGTGTCCTGCTGTGGGAAGAACCCCTTTGGCACGTACACGTAGAGCATGGCTGACAGGACCACCGTAATCAGGAACACGATGAGCGTGGGCTTCTGATGCCGCAGCACGAAATCGAGCCCGCGCGTGTACTGCTGCAACAGCTTCTGGAAGCCGCGCTCCACGAACTGATGAGCGCGGCCGTGCTTCGCCTTGCGCTCATCCCGCAGAAACAGCGAGCACATCATTGGCGAGAGCGTCAGCGCGACGAAAGCTGACACGAGTATGGTCATCGTCACCGTGATCGCGAATTCGCGGAACAGCCGCCCGATGATGCCGCCCATTAACAACAGCGGAATGAAAACCGCCACGAGCGACAGGCTGATGGTGATGATCGTGAACCCGATTTCCCGCGCCCCTTTCAGGGCTGCCTCCTTTGGTGGCAGCCCCTCTTCGATGTGCCGGTAAATGTTCTCCAGCATGACAATGGCATCGTCCACGACGAATCCGACCGCAATGGTCAGACCCATCAGCGACAAGTTGTCGAGCGTATAGCCGGCGGCGTACATCAGAGCCGCGGTGCCAAACAGGGCCAGTGGAACAGTGACACCCGGAATGACCGTCGCCCAGAAATTGCGCAGGAACAAAAAGATCACGAGCACGACCAGGGCGATCGTCAGCACCAACGTGAGCTCGACATCCCGGACCGAGGCCTTGATGGTCGTGGTGCGGTCAAGAATGGTATCCACCTTGAGGGCGGGCGGTACGGAAGCGAGCGCGTGTGGCAGCAGGGTGTTCACGCGCTGAACCGTGTCGATGACGTTTGCACCGGCCTGCTTGAAGATCTGCAGCATGATGCCGTCCTTGCCGTTCTGAAAGGCACGCGACAGCTGATCTTCCGGACCGTCAACCGCTACGCCGATATCCCGGATGCGTACGGGAGCCCCGTTCTTGTAGGCAACGATGACATCGTTCCAGGGCGCCGCCTTCAGCAACTGATCGTTGTCATAAATGGCGAAACTGTGCGCCACGCCGTTGATCGACCCCTTTGGAGAGTTGACCGAGGCGGCGCTGATCACCGTTGCAATATCTTCGAGCTGGATACCCAGCGCGGCGATTTTTGCGGGGTCCACCTGCACGCGCACTGCCGGCTTCTGCTGTCCCCCCAGAGCGACCTGGGCGACACCCGGAATGCGCGAGATCTGCTGGGCGAGCACGTTCTCCGCGTAGTCATCAACCTGTGTCAACGGCAAAACATCCGAGTGAGCCGACATGATCAGGATGGGAGAGTCGGCGGGGTTCACCTTCTTGTAGGAAGGTGGCGATGGGAGGTTCTTGGGCAACTGCCCACCGGCAGCATCGATGGCGGACTGGATATCCTGCGCGGCAGCGTCGATGTCGCGTGCGAGATCAAACTGCACGGTGATCTGCGTAGAGCCGAGGACGCTGGACGAAGTCAGTTGGGCTACACCGGGTATGGCTGCAAACTGATACTCGAGCGGCGTGGCCACCGCCGATGCCATGGTTTCGGGACTGGCGCCTGGCAGCTTCGCCTGCACCTGGATGGTCGGGAAATCAACCTGCGGCAGCGGCGCAACCGGCAGCAACGGAAATGCAACTATGCCGAGCAGCAGAATACCTGCCATCAACAGTGAGGTCGCGATCGGCCGTTTGATGAAGACTTCCGAGATATTCATTGCGCGGATCGCCCTGCCACGTGGGCGCCGGGTTGCAGCCGATATTGATTACTGGTAACCACGCGCTCACCGTCACTGATCCCCTCCTGAACCACGTAGACGGAGCCGCTCTCCTCTCCCACTTTCAACGGACGAGCTTCCACAGTGGCATCCGGCTTTACTACGTATGCAAACATGCCGTTCGGCCCCCGCTGCACGGCGGCGACAGGGATGGTGAGCGCACTGCGATCGGTACGTACCAGAACGCGCGCATCAACGTACTGACCGGGCCATAGCTTGCTGTGCGTATTGGGAAACACTGCCTTGATGCGAATCGTGCCGGTTGTCTGATCGATCTGGTTGTCCACCAGGATGACCGTGCCGCGATCCAACTCCGCGCTGCCATCGCGTGACAGCGCCGCCACCGTCACGGGCCCGGCACTCAAGGCACTGCTGATAACTCCGAGTGCGTCCTCGGGAAGGGTGAAGATCAGCGAGATTGGCTGCAATTGAGTGACGACCACAATTCCCGACGTGTCACTGGCATGCACGTTGTTGCCAACATCTACGCGGCGGATGCCGGTGCGGCCCTGGATTGGCGAAGTGATGGACGTGTACTGAAGTTGAGTCCGCGCGTTGTCGATGCTCGCCTGATCGCCCTTGATCTGGGCTTCGAGGCCTGCGACCGTGGCCCGCTGCGCATCCAGGATCTGCTTGCTGGCGAGATTTTCGGGGGCCAGTGTCAGGTAGCGCTCGAGATCGGCCCTGGCACTCTGTAACTGGGCTTCATCCTTCGCCTTCGCCGCCAGAGCCTGCCCGAGCGCTGCCTGGAACGGACGCGCATCGATCTGGGCCAGCAGGTCGCCTTTGTTGACCGTCCTGCCCTCCTCGAAAGCGATCTTCTGTAACTCGCCGTCGACGCGCGCGGTCACGGTGACGGTGTTGAACGCCTGAATGGTGCCCAACCCTTCGAGATACACGGGTATATCGGCGCGCTTGACTTCGGCAGTGTCGACGGCAACCACCTGTCCGCCCTGAGGCCGCGCCGCAGCATCGGTGCGCTTATTCGGCAGCCACAGCCAGCCCACCGTTGCCAGAACGGCCAGTGTCCCGAGCAACCAGGCGCGCGCCCGGCGATTTGCGATCAAACCACGAAAGCTTTCCATAGATTTCTCAAGCATTGCGGGCGGGGAACTGCCAGCCGCCGCCCAGGGCATTGAACAGCTGTACGAGCGCCTGCAGGTGCGCAAATCTGACTTGAACCAACGCATCCTCGGCACTGAAGAGTGCGCTCTGTGTATTCAACACCGTCAGCACATTGACCGTGCCGGCGTGCAGCTGGATCTCCGTGATCTCGTATGCGCGCCGTGCTTTGGTGACTGCGTCCTGCTGGCGCCGATACTGCTCCGCGGTCTGCTCGGTCGCCACGAGGGCGTCCTCGACGTTACTGAAGGCCGAAATCACGGACTTGTGATAGTTGGACAGCAGTTCGTCGTACCGGCCCTTATTGAGGCGATAGCCTCCGACGAGCGCTCCGCCCTGGAAAATGTTCTGGGCTACGGTGCCGGTGAGGGAAAAGACCTGGTTGGCCGGCGAGATCAGCCCCGAGAGTGCAGTGCTGACGAAGCCGCCGCCCGCCGTCAGGTCGATGCTCGGGAAGAAGGCTGCCCGGGCCACCTGGATATTGGCGTTTGCCGCCATCAATTGGGCTTCGGCGGCCGCGACATCCGGACGCCGGGCCAGGAGCTCAGAGGGTAAACCCGGACCCACCACCGGCTCGGAGAGGTCGCTCAGCGTCCCGCCCGGAGCTTCCAGCTCTTGAGGCATCCTTCCTACGAGAATGGCGAGGGCATCGAGCGTCTGTCGGAGCTGCTGCCGCAGAGGCGGTATGGACGCGTTTATCACCGCTACCGTAGTCGCCTGCTGCGCGACGTCCAAGGCGTTCGCGGTGCCAACCGTTGCCTCGAACGTGAGGTCCTTAAGTATCGTCTGCGCGGTTGAGAGGTCCTGTTCCGCCACGTTGAGGCGATCGTGCAATTCGATGGCCTGAAAATATGTGGTCGCGACGCTCGTCATCACGGTCAGCTCGACCGTTGCACGGTCATACCGGGTCGCCGTCGCCGTGAAACGCGCTGCGTTGAACGCCGCTCGATTTTTTCCCCAGAAATCCAGTTGATAGCTGGCCGAGGCTTGCACGCCGAACTGGTTAAAGGTCACCGGCTTAGCACTCGACGTGGTGGTGAGCGAAGGCTTCTGACGCTGGCGGACGCCAGTGGCGTCCACCCCAATTGCGGGGAGCAAGGGCGCACCCGCGATTTGTGCCTGCGCGTCGGCCTGGCGAATTCGTGCGACGGCTGCCCCGATGTCGTCGTTCGCTTGTTGCGCCTGAGCGATCAAGTCATTGAGTTGCGGCGAGCCAAATCCGCGCCACCACTCGGCGGACGGCCATGCCGCTGCGATGTTCGCGGTAGTAACGGGCGGCTGTGGTGGGTGCATCGCATGCGATGCACGGGCATCCTGCCCCGGAGCAGGCGAAGATGGCTTGGCCGGCGGTCCAGCGCGTGTAGTGGCTATTGCGTCCGTCGCTGCTGCGGTTGCGGCCGACTCGTCAGGCGTCCGGGTAGTATTGACGTTCCAGGCAGCGGGCGCCTGAATGTCAGGCCGCTTGTACCGTGGTCCGAGTAAATTACATGCGGAAAGCAACAGAGTCGCAAAAGCGACGGTGCAAAAAGCAATCTTGTCCGTGAGTTTCACTGCGCGATGCGGAAGGTGCTGAGCTGCGAGCACCATACGTCCGGACGACTTAGCACCGGATTAGCGAAATATTAATTTCCGTTAACCCGCGGCCCAGGGCGGCTCCAAGCCTGTTTCGGGCGAAACATAACGTAATACAATCAGACAGATATGATCCATTCTTCAGACCCAGCGGGAATACAGCGGGCCCCTGATGCCGGGCGAAGGCAGACCATTGAGTTTCATGTGACATAAGTTATATTCCGGGGCGCAGGCGTTTGAGCGGGAACGGCAATGAACACTACCCTGGACCTGTTTGAAGCGGCCACGGTGTCGCTAACACGTCCCGCGTCGATCAAGGATCGACTGGCGGACGCGTATCGAAATTACCTCGCCTATGTGGACGAGGAAGATCTCCCCGCTGACGTATGCGAGGAGTTTCGCGCGTTGACTGACACACTCACCCGAACTCCTCCGGGTTTTCGCGGCGACAATGCCCTACGTGCGACCGTGCGAAAGATGTCGAGTGACGACGCAGCGGCGGCGGCCTCAGCGGTTGTGCGGATGTTCGGCGCGGTATCTCGCGCGAGTATGAGCGCGACAGCTGATGCAGGTAGCTCAGCCGCGAAGAGCGTCACTAACGTCGTGCCGCTTCACATGGCAAAGGCCTGAGGTCGCGTGACTGCGGCCGGACCCTAGTCCATCTTGAATTCGATCGTGTCCCAGCGCGTCGTGTCTTCATGACGCGCCTGGCGCTTGATCGCGTCCACGAGTGCGCGCTCATCCCAGTCCACGATCTCATCGGCGAGATCTGCGAGCACCTTGGGAACCGGCGCCTGCGAGCCAAATGGCTTCATGAGCACCACGGGCTTCTGGCTCGCCTGCGCATAAAGCAGCTGGAACGTCAGAAGGTCCTGCGACGTCGCATAGAGACTCGAAAGTGCGACGACCACTTCCACGGGAGTGATCTGCTTGCGCAGCCCTTCTTTCAGCGCTTCCTTATCGCCGTCCGGGCGCAGCTCCGGCCTGCTGGTATTGCGATAAAAGAAGTTCCGGGCGCTTTCGAGATACTCGAAAACGCGCAGATAGTCATCGCTGTCTTCCCAGAGGTGGGTGACGAACAGCCGAACTGGGTTGGCCTGCGACATGGCGAAATTGCACTGCGGCTTGCTTGCCAAAGATCACAGGAGTCTCGCACAAGCGTGGCTACGGCGAAACTCGAACAGCCGATGCCGTCCGGCGACAGGTTTGCTCTCCCGTACCCTGGGCTGCGGCTATAGAATGCGTCGTTTGCGATAAGGAACCGATACGTGCGTCTGCTCGTCTATAACATTCGCTACGCCACAGGTACCGGTCCCTCGTTCCACCTCCCCGTCCCGGGCGCGGGATATCTGCGCAGCAACCGCAAGGTGCTGGCCGGTATTACCGACTTCATCCGTGCGGAGCACCCGGACGTGGTCGGCCTCATAGAGGTCGATACGGGCTCTATCCGTACCGGCATGGTCAACCAGGCCGAGCACATCGCCGGCTCGATCGGTCATTACTCAACGTTCCAGTGCAAGTACGGAACGGGGTCCATCAACAACCTCGTGCCGATAGTGCGTAAGCAGGCGAATGCCTTCCTGTCGGCGCCCCACGTGCATGGCGAGCGGTTTCACTATTTCGATACCGGTATCAAGCGGCTGATCATCGAGCTCGAGCTCGATGACGTCTGCGTATTCCTCGTGCACCTGTCGCTGAAATTCCGCCATCGCCAGTATCAGCTGCGCTCGCTGCACGATCTGATCGTGCAGTCCCCCAAGCCGGTCATTGTCGCGGGCGACTTCAACACCTTCTGGGGTAACCACGAGATCTATCTGTTCATGCGCGCAGCCGGGCTGCGGAGCGCGAACTCGGCCGGCCTTCCCTCCTTTCCGGCGAAGATTCCGCGTGTCGAGCTGGACTTCATCCTGGTCAGCGAGGGGATCGAGGTGACGGACTTCCGGGTGCCCGACGTTCGCTTCTCAGACCACCGGCCGCTGGTGTGCGATTTCCACGTTCGCTCGGACGCGCTCGTACGCCGAACGGCCGCCTGAGGTTGAGTTCAATGACTGAAGCGACTGCCTGGAAGCTCGAGCAGGATGCCGACTCGATCGCGTGGCTGACGATCGACAAGGCGGGCACCTCCGCCAATGTGCTCTCGAGCAGCGTACTGCGCGAGCTGGATACCCTCCTCGAGCCTCTGGCCCGGAATCCGCCCCGCGCCGTGATCGTCATATCCGGCAAGAAGAGTGGCTTCGTCGCCGGTGCCGACATCAAGGAGTTCACCGGCATCACGAACATCGAGGACGGGTACCGCCTCATTCGTGCTGGGCAGGACGTCTTGAACCGCCTCGAAGCCCTTCCTTGCCCCACTGTCGCTGCCATCCACGGCTTTGCACTGGGCGGCGGGCTAGAGCTCGCCCTGGCGTGCCGATATCGCGTGGCTGCTGACGACGAGAAGTTGTCGCTGGGACTGCCGGAAGTGCAGCTGGGAATTCACCCCGGATTCGGCGGGACTGTCCGCTCCGTACGGCTGGTGGGCGTGCGGCCCGCGATGGAGATGATGCTCACCGGCAAACCCGTTCGCGGCGAAAAGGCATTGCGCATTGGGCTCGTCGACAGGCTCGTGCCGCCACAGGATCTGCGCAAGGCCGCGAAAGAGATCGCGCTGCGAGCACCAGCGCCCCGCCGCGCGCCATTCAGCGAACGGGTGTTGAGTTGGCCGATCGTACGCGGGTTCGTGAAAAGCGCCCTGGTTTCGCAAGTCGCCGCCAGGGCTCGGCGAGACCACTACCCGGCTCCCTACGCAATGATCGATCTGTGGGCGCGAGGTGGCGACTCCTACGAGGCCGAAGCACGTTCGATAGCGGAACTCTTCCTCACTGAGACTTCGCGCAGCCTGGTACGGGTCTTCCTGCTGCAGGACCGCCTGAAGGCGTTGGGAGGCAAGGGAGGGCCCGAGATCAAGCACGTGCACGTCGTCGGGGCGGGTGTCATGGGCGCAGATATCGCTGCCTGGTCTGCGATGCGCGGCTTCACGGTTACCCTGCAGGATCGAGGGCTTGAATACATCGAGCCGGCCTTGAAGCGTGCCTACGAGTTGTTCGACAAGCGCCTGCGTGATCCCGCGAAGAACACGGCTGCTCGCGGGCGACTGCGCGCGGACGTTCAGGCCGAAGGTGTACCCGACGCAGATGTCGTGATCGAGGCGATCTTCGAGAGCCTCGAAGCGAAGCGTGAGTTGTACGCGGGCCTCGAGCCGCGCATGAAGCCCGGCGCCATTCTCGCAACCAACACGTCCAGCCTGATGCTCGAGCCGCTCACGGAAAAACTGGCGCGCCCCGAGCGGCTCGTGGGATTGCATTTCTTCAATCCGGTGCCCCAGATGCCGCTGATCGAGATAGTCCAGTCCGCTCGTACGGACCCGGCGGTGATGCAAGGCGCGATCGCGTTTGCGCGCAAGCTCGACAAGCTGCCCGTTCCCTGCCGCAGCGCGCCCGGATTCGTGGTCAATCGCGTGTTGATGCCCTACCTGCACGAGGCCATGTTTGCGGCGCAGGAAGGTATCCCGCTGGCCGTCATCGACCAGGCTGCCGTTGACTTCGGCATGCCCATGGGCCCGATAGAGCTGGCCGACGTCGTGGGCCTCGATGTTGCAACCCACGTGGGCGAGATCATCGCAGCCGAGCTGGGACGCCCTGCCCCCGACCTGACTCGTTTGAAGGAGCTCGTCGCGGCGAAGAAGCTCGGCCGCAAGAGCAGCGAGGGATTCTACGTCTGGAAGGACGGCAAACCGCTCAAACCGCCCGTGGGCGGCGCTACCGCGCCGGCTGACCTGATCGACCGGTTGATCCTGATGCTCGTGAACGAGTGCGTGGCGTGCCTGCGGGAGCGCGTCGTCGAGGAATCCGACCTGGTGGATGCGGCAGTCGTTTTTGGGACCGGATTCGCACCGTTCCGCGGCGGTCCGCTGGCCTACGCACGCAACCGCGGAGTTGACGTCGTGGTGGCCCGTCTCGCAGAGCTGGCTGCCCGTCACGGTGCTCGTTTCACCGCAGATCCCGGGTGGCCGCAACTCGGCAATGCGGGCGGAAAAGCGTGAACGGGGTATCAGTGGGACAAAGGTCCTGTGCTACCATCGGATGCACTCGACGCACCAACTTTGGTCTTATGGCGTCAGGCCCAGTGAAATGCAGGAAGAACGCGAAGCCAGCGTTCAATTACTCAAAACGTTCGCACCCCTGGACGGACTGAAGCGCGACAATCTGGCCGCGCTCGCCAAGAAGGTCAGTGTGCGGACGATGTCCGCCGGCCGGATGTTGTTCAAGGAAGGCGATACCGACAAGCGCACCATCTGGCTGGTCGGCGGCCTGCTCGAGATCCGCGAGGGCGACCGCACAATCGCGATGCTCCGTGGCGGCACGCCCGAGGCGCGCAACCCCCTGTATCCGAAGACTCCGCGCACCGTGACCGCACGTGCCACGGAAGAGATCAGTTACCTGTCGATCGACAGTGAGCTGCTCGATGTCATGATCACCTGGGACCAGACCGGCAGCTACGAGGTTGCAGAGCTTCAGGCCCAGCTCGAAGGGGCCGGCACCGACGACTGGATGACGACGCTGCTGCAGACCAAGGCGTTTCATCGGATCCCGCCAGCCAACATCCAGGCGATCTTCATGCGGCTGCAGCGCACGCCTTTTCGTGCGGGCGAAGTCGTCATCAAACAGGGCGACGAAGGCGATTACTTCTACATCATCGTGAATGGCAAGTGCGTGGTCACTCGCGAAACGCCCTTGAACCGCGATGGTATCAAGCTGGCGGAGTTGAGCGTCGGTGACACCTTCGGCGAGGAGGCCCTCATTGCCGAGGCGAAACGCAATGCAACGGTCACCATGCTCACGGATGGCGTGCTCATGCGCCTCAACAAGCAGGACTTTCGCGAGCTCATGAACGAGCCGCTGCTGCAGTGGGTCAGCTACGACAAGGCGCGCGAGATCATCGACCAGGGAGGGCGCTGGCTGGATGTCAGGCTGCCGAGCGAGCACCAGAACCTGTCGATCGAAGGCGCTCTCAACATTCCGCTCTATTTCATACGGCTGAAGCTATCGGCGCTCGACCGCAAGATCCCGTATGTCGTGTATTGCGACACCGGCCGCAGAAGCTCGGCGGCGGCGTTCATCCTGGTGGAGCGGGGATTCGATGCCTACGTGCTGACCGGGGGACTGACCAACAGCGCCGTCGCCCTGCGAAGATCCGCCTAGTCACTCGCTCACATCGTATGGGTCGCCTTGTCACCGGACAGCGCACCCGCCAGGTACGTCTCGATCTTCTTCTGCGTCTGGCCGCGATCCTGGTCGCTGAACTGCACCCCGATGCCCGCGGTACGCTTGTTCTGCGCACCCTTCGGCGTGACCCAGATGACGCGGCCCGCCACCGGCAATTTCTCATCCTCGCCCATCAGGTTGAGCAGCATGAACACCTCATCGCCCAGGCGGTAGTTGCTGTTGGTCGGGATGAACAGCCCGCCGTTGCGCACGAAAGGCATATAGGCAAGGTACAGGGCGCTCTTGTCCTTGATCGTCAGGGTCAGAAGACCCGGTTTGTTGCCACCCGCTCGCAATTTCTTACCTCGCGCGACTCACAGCCTCGGCCCGTCCACGGGATGCCAGGCGCCGCAATAGACTTTCCAGCGCCAGACCTCGATTGATCGGCGTGTCGAGCGCAGACTTGAGGTCCCGGACCCCGTCCAGCAGCTCGAACAGTTGCCGTATATTCAAGACCGTCTCCGGGGGTTGCAAGTAGGTTACAGCGCCCACTTCTGTTAAAAAGCCTTTAGTCCCGAATTGCCCGCGGATGTGTTCCGTGAGCCAGTTCTCAAAGCATCTGAGCCGCAAGGGCAGCTCGGCCCGTGACCATGCTTCCGCGGTGGCCACCGGATCCGATGTCCCCGCGGTGGCCTGCTCGAGGCCCCGCCGTACCTCCGCTCCTATCTGCACGACGGCGGATGAATCCAATTCCGCCGCCAGCATTGGCGCCTCGCCGACGATGTCCAGCACAGCCTCCCAATCGCCCTTGCCCCGCGCGGATTCGAGCCATGAGACGGCTTCGGCACGGCTGGGGGCAGCCACGCGGACGCGTTGGCATCGGCTCAGGATCGTCGCAGGCAGACGTGAAGGCTGTGTGGCGACCAGGATGAGTACGGTCCGGGCCGGAGGCTCCTCCAGCGTCTTCAGGAGGGCATTGGCGGCAAATCGATTGAGGACATCGGCGGGCGACAGCAACCCGACCTTGTAGCCGCCCTGGTGACTCGTCAGCGCCAGATCCTGCGCAAGCTCGCGCACCTGCTCGATGCGGATCTGGCGCGACTCATCGATCGGCCGCAGGTTGATCCAGTCCGGGTGCTGGTTGCGGTCCGTCTCGAGGACCAGCTGCGCGATCCAGTTCGCCAGCCAATCACCCCCGGCGCCCGGCGCCTCGTGAATCAACAGGGCGTGCGGCATCCGGTCCGCCTCGTAAGCGGCGCGCAGCGCCGCCATCTCTTTGCCGAGCCAGGGCACGGTCATAGACTTTCCAGGGCCCTCGTGACCTGCTCCGTTACATCGGGTAGTGCGCGCGCGGCGTCGACTACCCGCACGCGCCGGGGGTCATTCTGCGCGATGAGCAGATACCCCTTGCGCACGCGCTCGAAGAATTCCTCCACTTCGGCCTCGAAGCGATCCGCCGCGCTTCCGGAACGCCCGCGGGCGCGGCTCAATCCCATCGCGACGGGCAGGTCCAGCAACAGGGTACAGTCCGGTTGCAGGTCGCCATGAACCGCAAGGGCGAGCTGCTCGATCCATGCCTGGTCAAGGCCGCGCCCGTACCCCTGGTACGCGCGGGTCGCATCGGTGAACCGGTCGCAGATGACCCATTCCCCACGCGCCAACGCGGGCCTGATAAGGTTCTCGACGTGAATGCTGCGAGCGGCAAACATGAGCAGAGTCTCCGCTTGCGGGGAAACAGCCTCCGGACCACGCTCGAGCACGATTTTCCGCACACGCTCGGCCAGGGGTGTACCGCCCGGCTCGCGCGTGACGCGCGCAGTGATTCCGCGGGCGCCGAGCCAATCAACCGCAAGCTGCGCCACTGTTGATTTGCCGGCGCCCTCGATCCCCTCGAGCGTAATGAAGCGCCCGCGGCTCACTGGGCACCTTCGGGAGCCGCTCCATGAGCTCCCGTCTGGGTCATGCCCTTGGCCTTGGGACCCTGCGCCGTCCCGTGCGCCACAATGCCGCGGTGCTGCTGGGCGCGCAGATGGTCGAGATAACTTTTCACCGCCGCATTGTGCTCTTCGAGCGTCTTCGAAAAATGATGCCCACCGTCGCCGGTGCCCGTCGCAACGAAATAGATTTCCCCGCTCTCCTGCGGCTGCACGGCTGCCTGAATGGATTCACGCCCTGGCAGCGCAATCGGAGTTGGCGGTAGCCCCGCCCGGGTATACGTGTTGTAAGGCGTATCGGTGGCGAGGTCGCGCGTATGGATATCGCCGTCGTAGCCGGCTCCGAGCCCATAGATGACCGTGGGATCGGTCTGCAGGCGCATTCCCTTACGCAACCGTGTAACAAACACCCCGGCTATTTTCGCGCGCTCGGTGGGCAACCCGGTTTCCTTCTCGACTATGGAAGCCAGTGTCAATGCCTCGTATGGAGTCTGGAACGGCAGATCAGCGCTGCGCTTCTGCCATGCGTCATCGAGGACGCGCTGCATGGCGTTATACGCCAGCCCCAGTATCTCAACATCCGTGGTCTTGGCTGCAAACCGGTACGTGTCCGGAAAGAATCGCCCTTCCGGGAACTCACCCGGATGTCCGAGGGCGGTCATGACCTCTTCATCGCTCTTGCCGTGCAGTGTGTGCGTCACCGCCGCGTGATTGTCGAGCGTGTGCCGCAGGTCGGCGAATCGCGAGCCCTCGATGACGGTGAGCTGCTCGAGGACCACCCGGCCCTGATCGAACAACTCGAGAATTTCGGAGGCGCTGGCGCCGGCCGGGATCTCGTACATGCCGGCCTGAATACGCGGTTGATGGCCGTTCACGTGCCGGGCTATGCGCAGGTAGATCTCGACGGCGCGCGGGTGTTGCAACGCGCCCTGCTTCGCAAGGTCCAGCAACACGGCTCTGACACTGGCGCCCTGTTCTACCTGGATCCGTACGATATCCTTCGAGGGCCCGGGAGCATGGAACGCGTTCTGCAGCCAGTAGTACCCGCCCGCCGCGGCTCCGGCCAACAGCACGACGAGCACCAACAGCATCACCACCAATCGCCGGCGCGTGTTGCTACGCATCTGCGGGCTCATCGAGCAGCGGCGCCAGAACTGACTGCAGATGGCGGGTGACTGGACCGATTGCCAGTTCTCTGGCATCGAGCGTGCGCACCGGCCAGATCCCGATGCGCGCGTTTGTCAGAAAAACCTCATCGGCGTCCTGGACATCCTGCGCGCGCAGCTCGCATTCGCGGGTTGGAATCCCAACCTGGCGGGCTTCGCGCAGCACGACACGCCGCATCACTCCGGCCACTCCGCACAGATCGATGCGCGGTGTCAGCAGGCAGGACTCGCGAACGAGAAACACGTTGCTCGAGGTGCCCGAAACCAGATTTCCGGAGCTGCTGAACAGAATGCCTTCCGCAAGTCCTGCATCCGAGGCCAGTTCCGCGCGTGCGAGAATCTGCTCCAGCCGGTTACAGTGTTTGAGGCCCGCGAGCCGCGGATTTTCGCCCAGGCGAAGGGTCAGTGTCCGTACCATCACGCCATCGTGCAACTGCGCGAGCACCTCGTGCGGCCAGGCATACCGAAGTGTGATGCGCGTCGCTCTCTCGTTACCGGAACGAGCATAACCACGGGCAACCGCCTCTCCCGCCGTGACCAGGACCTTGACGATCGCGCGCTCAACATCACGCGCAAGCTCCACCACTTCGGCACCGATCTCGTCCAGGTTGGGCGCCGCGACAGCCAGGCGCTCGCAACCGAATTCGAGCCGCTCCAGGTGCAAGGGCAGAAATCGGGGCCGGCCCTTGACGCAGGCGATGGTCTCGAACAACCCATCGCCAAACTGCAGGCCGCGATCGAGCACGGATACCCCCGCATCGCGGACTCCGTTCACCAGGACCACATCTATCGCGCCACTCACGCCAGGGCTCCGACGGGCTGAGTCACACCAAACGCTGCCAGCATTCCACGCGCCTTCGCGCGGGTTTCCTCCAGCTCCAGTTGCGGATCCGAGTCGGCCACGATCCCGCCACCGGCGCGCAGCTCTACCCGGTGACCCAGCACACTCAGCGTGCGGATCAGGATATTCATGTCCATGGTGCCATCACGGCCGAGGAATCCGAGCGAGCCGGTGTATGCGCCCCGGCCGCTACCTTCCAACTCCGCAATGATCTGCATGCAACGGAACTTCGGCACTCCCGTGATCGTGCCACCCGGAAACACCGCGCGCAAAGCGCCGATGGGTGTTACATCTGCGCGCAGCTTGCCGCTGACATTCGATACGATGTGATGTACATGCGCGTACGACTCGATGGTCATCAGCTCATCGACGCGCACGCTGCCCGGCTCACTGACCCGGCCAAGGTCGTTGCGCTCGAGGTCGATCAACATGATGTGCTCGGCGCGCTCCTTCGGGTGGGCGGCGAGCTCAGTCATCTCGGCGAGATCGTCGCCTGGGCGGCGGCTGCGCGGCCGCGTGCCTGCAATGGGCCGGGTGTCGATATGGCCGTCGGCGATCCGCACGAGGCGCTCGGGCGAGGAGCTGAGGATTGTCGTGCCTCGCCATTGCGCCAGAGCAGCGAAGGGTGCGGGGTTCGCTTTGCATAGCCGGTTGTAGAGCACGCCAATATCCGGATCGCGTGCCAACTCGACACGCCAGGGGCGGGACAGGTTGGCCTGATAGATGTCCCCCGCGCGGACATACTCCTTGGCCCGGATGACCCGTCCGAGATAGGCCGATGGATCCTCTTCGGCGACTGACTCGACGTCGATCGAATCCGCACTGCCCGCGGCGTGGCCGGCCACCGAGCGTGCGTCCGCCTCGAGGCGCTCCAGAGAATCAGCCGCCGCGGCTTCCGCAACGGCGAAGACCTTTCCGGTTGCCCTCTCGTGCACCAGGGCACAAGCAGTACGCAGCGCAAAGGCCCGCCAGGGCAGGCTCGAGTTGGGCAACCGCAGTTGCGGCTCGATTTCCTGTGCGGCTTCGTAGCTCAGGAACAGTGCCCACCCGCCGGAAAACGGGAATCGTTGCCGCGTAGCCGGCAAGCGCTCAGCGAGCCACCAGTTCTCCAGGGCTGTCAGGAAATCACCGCCGCGTGGGGTGATGCCTTCCGCTCCAACACGCCCGCTCGCGTCGAGCCACAGTGAGGCGCGCGGCTCGGCTACCAGAATGCTGGTCGTGCTCAGTGGACCGTCTGCTGCGCTGTCGAAAAGGACCGGATAGCGCTTCGGATAGAGCGCAGCCAGACGCCGCAGCACGTCCGATGGAACATCGAGCTCGCGGATGTGGGGATTAGCCGGTGAAGCGCCGGAAAATGACCGAGCCATTGGTGCCGCCGAAGCCGAAGGAGTTCGACAGCGCGACATCGACCTTCATCTTGCGGGCCGTGTTCGGCACGTAGTCGAGATCGCAGTCAGGATCCGGCTTGTGAAGGTTGATAGTGGGCGGCACGATGCCGTCGCGAATCGCAAGCAAGGAGAAAATCGCCTCGACCACACCCGCCGCGCCGAGCAGATGACCGGTCATCGACTTGGTCGAGCTGACCGCGACCTTCCGGGCGTGATCGCCAAACGCACGTTTCATCGCGAACGTCTCGGCCCGGTCGCCCAATGGCGTGGACGTCGCATGCGCGTTGATGTACTGGACGTCGCTCGGATTCATCGAGGCGTCCTTGAGGGCATTGCTCATCGCGAGCCGCGCACCCTCCCCGTCCTCGGGAGGCGCCGTAATGTGGTGCGCATCGCCGCTCATGCCGAAGCCAACCAGCTCGGCATAGATGTTGGCGCCGCGCCGTCGCGCATGCTCGAGCTCTTCGAGAATGACGGCACCGCCGCCGTCACTCAGAACGAATCCGTCGCGGTCGGCATCCCAGGGCCGGCTCGCCTGCGCAGGCGCGTCGTTCCGCGTCGAGAGCGCTTTCGCCTGGCCGAAGCTGCCGAGGCCGCAAGGAGTCGTGGCCATCTCGCCACCGCCGGCAATGATCATGTCCGCATCGCCATACTGGATCGTCCGCATGCCAAGTCCGATGGCATGGGTCGACGTCGTACATGCAGTCACGATGCCGAGATTCGGGCCCTTCAGGCCGTACTTGATCGACAAGTGACCGGCAATCATGTTGACAATGGAGGCCGGCACGAAGAACGGTGAGATCTTCCGCGGCCCACCCTTCAGAAAGTTGTCGTACTCCTGCTCGATGGTCCCCAGGCCGCCGATGCCGGCGCCGCAGACCGCGCCGCAGCGCTCCGCGTCGAGCTTGCTGAAATCGATTCCGGAATCGGTCACTGCCTGGATGCCGGCAGCCACTCCGTAGTGCATGAATTCGTCCATCCGCCGCGCGTCCTTCGGCGTGATGTACTGTGTTACATCAAACTCGCGCACCGAGCCGCCGAAGCGGACCGGGAAGGCGGATACATCGAACTTGGTGATCGGCCCAATGCCGCTTTCGCCGCGCACAATGGCGTCCCAAGCGGATTTTACGGTGCTGCCTACCGGCGAAATGATGCCGAGGCCAGTGACGACGACGCGACGCTTGCTCACACGCTACCTATATGAAGAGCCGGGGGAAGGAAGGGGCGCGGGCCCCTGAGGACGATCGTATTCCGGCCGCGGTCGAAACCGGGCCGGACACCCCATAACGCGCTGAGGTCAGGCTTTGGTACGACGATCGTTGATGTACTCAATGGCCTGCTGAACCGTAGTGATTTTCTCGGCGTCCTCATCGGGAATCTCGATCTCGAATTCTTCTTCCAGAGCCATGACCAGCTCGACTGTGTCGAGCGAATCAGCTCCCAGATCGTCCACGAACGACGCATCGTTCGTGACTTGTTCCTGCTTGACGCCCAGCTGCTCGGCAACGATGGCTTTGACCTGCTGCTCAACTGTGCTCATTAGCGCATTGTCCTTTTGTAGTCGTTAACTCGTAGTCGCCTGCGGCCTGCTCGGACGGTGGCCGGCGGCGCGGGCGCGGTATTGTAGGGGAACACCCCCTGGGGTGCCACTCGAACGGGTTGCGAGTGGTTGTTTTTTCTGGCGAAACTCATGACCTGCGTTCCTGCGTGCAAGGCACCGGCCGCGCTCCTGCTGTGGCGTGTACCCAACGCACCTGCACCGTCAGGTCACGGCATGTACATTCCGCCGTTGACGTGCAGGGTTTCGCCAGTGATGTACCCCGCCGGGTCGGAACTCAGGAACAGCACGGTGGCGGCGATGTCTGCGGCCGAGCCCAGGCGGCCCATCGGGATTTGACCCAGCAGCGCACTCCTCTGCTCTTCGCTGAGTGCACGTGTCATGTCGGTATCGATGAACCCGGGTGCCACCGCGTTCACGGTGATGCCTCGCGATGCAACCTCCTTGGCGAGCGACTTGGTGAAACCCAGGACCCCCGCCTTGGCCGCGGCATAATTGGCCTGGCCCGCGTTGCCGGTGACGCCCACGATCGATGTAAGGTTGATGATGCGCCCATGCCGCTCCCGCATCATCCGCTTGAGGCAGGCCTTGGACAGGCGGAAAACCGAAGTCAGGTTGGTCGCCATGACCTGGTCCCAGTCATCCGGTTTCATCCGCAGTAGCAACGCGTCACGGGTGATGGCTGCGTTGTTGACGAGGATCGTCGGCATCTGTCCCGCTGCTTCAAGATCCTGCATCAGCGCATCGATGGATGCCGCATTGCCGACGTCCAGCACCGCGCCGCGGCCGTTGTATCCGTGCGACGCCAAGGTCATTGAGAACGCAGAGGCACCCTCCGCGCTCGTCGATGTGCCAACCACGGTGGCCCCAGCCCCTGCCAAGGCCATCGCAATCGCATTCCCAATGCCACGCGAGGCTCCCGTAACGAGAGCCACCTGTTTCTCAAACATGCGCAACTCCTTGACCGGCGGCCTGCGTGGCGGCGAGTGCGGCGTCAACTGAAGCTGGATCTTCCAGGGCCATGAACTCGAGCCCCGGACGCTTTTCGATCCGCCGGTTGAGGGCTGTCAGCACCTTCCCGGGACCGCACTCGATCATTTGTTCGACGCCAGCCTTTGCAATTGCACGTACGGTGGCCCACCACTGCACGGGCCGCGAGAGCTGCTGACTCAGGTGCGCTCGAATCTGCGCGGGCTCATGGTGCGCGGCGACGTCTACCGGGCTCAGGCACTGAATACGAGGGGCGCGAATCTCGACGCTCGCCAGCCGCTCACCCAGACGTTGCCCGGCCCCACGCATCAGGCTGCTGTGCGATGGGACGCTGACCGGCAGTGCGATTGCCTTCTTCGCGCCCCGGGCTTTGGCGGCCTCGATTGCCCGCTGCACGGCCTCGGTCTGCCCGGCAATGACCACCTGGCCCGGAGAATTGAAATTGGCGGCCTCCACGACTTGGGCGCCAGCGGCCTCGCGGCACGCCTGCTCGACTTCGGCATCCTCGAGCCCGAGGATCGCCGCCATGGCCCCTGTGCCCAGAGGCACCGCTTCCTGCATGACCTGCCCGCGGAAGCGGACCAGGTCGATTGCCGCGCCAAAGTCGATTGCACCTGCGCAAACGAACGCGGTGAACTCTCCCAGGCTATGGCCCGACACGATGACCGGCTCGCCACCGCCCCGATTGTGCCAGAGCCTCCAGGTCGCAACCCCTGCAGCCAGCATGGCCGGCTGAGTGCACTCGGTGGAGTCGAGCCGCTCTTTCGGGCCCTCCTGGATGAGATTCCACAGGTCGTAGCCCAACACTGCGGATGCCTCGTCGAAGGTGGCGCGCACGACCGGGTCGGACTGCGCGAGCGCTGCGAGCATTCCGACAGACTGGGACCCCTGCCCGGGGAACACGAAAGCAAAGGACATGAACACTCCCACGCAAAATCGCCGGATTATAGCGGCTCCGCGCGCGGCTTGAGGCATGCAGCTACAGCGGCACCGCCCAGGACCCCGAATAGATGCGCATCGACGACTACGCCGCCGCCATGGTTGCCGCCATGGGTAGCCGCAAATGGCAATGCACCAGCGCTCTGCTCGTATGCAATCTTCACCACTATGAATGCAGCCAGTATCCAGCCATCCAGGTCGCGGCGGCGCAGGTGCGCCAGCGTCCCGGCGGCCATCAGCCCATGCAGGGCACCTGAGGAACCCACGTACCAGGTGACTGTCGAATCGCGAAGCCAGAGGCCTGCATCGATCGCTGCGATCGATGCAACGACAATTGCAAGCCACTGACGGGGTCGATAGTCCCGCGCGAACAGCGCCCACATGAGCACCAGCCCGAGGCTGTTGAGTGCCGCATGATTGAAGTCCAGATGAACGATATGTGCGCTCAGCAGACGCCACCATTGGCCGGCAGCGAGTGCGGTCCTGTCATAGCGCAGCGCTTCGCGGCCTGCATCACCGGCAAGGACGGGCAGCAGCAGCAAGGCGCACGTGGCCAGCAGCGCAAATCCCCATTTGCCGTCGCAATTGAGAGACTTGAGCAGGCGCTGGGCGCCCCGTCTAACCCCGTTCACAGGCTGAGTGACATTCATTTGTTATGATCCGCCGCCCATTACGGCCAGATTCCGGCCGACACCTGGACCCAACCGCATGAATCCATATCGGGACGATCAAAAGGTTAACAGACAACGCACGCTGCGCCCCGCACGCCAGCGAGGCTTCACACTCATCGAGATCATGGTGGTGGTGATCATCATCGGCCTGCTGGCGGCGGTGATCGTGCCATCCGTGATCAACAAGGTGGACGAGGCGCGCGTCACCAAGGCCAAGGCCGACATTCAGAGCCTCGAGACGGCGCTCACGATGTACCGGCTCGACAACTCGAAATATCCGACCACGGACCAAGGTCTGCAGGCGCTGGTCGTGCAGCCCACCGATCCTTCGATCCGCCACTGGCACCAGGGCGGCTACCTGCAGCGCGTGAGCAAGGACCCGTGGGGCGCCCCGTATCTGTACGTATTTCCGGGCACTCACGGCAAGGACTACGACCTCTATACCCTCGGCTCCGATGGTCAACCCGGCGGGGACGGCTCTGCAGCCGACATCGGCAACTGGAACATCGGCGACGAGTGAAGCTCGTGAGGACTGGGCTCGCACCATCTCGATCACGCGGCTTCACGCTGATCGAGATCATGATTGTCGTCGTGATCATCGGCGTCATTTCGGCGGGTGTGCTGCTGTCAGTCAATCTCACCGGCAAGGATCGTGACCTGGACAAGGAAAGCGAACGGCTGTTGACTCTGGTCAACTACGCACGCGAGCAGGCGGAGATTCAGACCCGCGAGTACGGCGTTATTTTCCATGAGGACGGTTATCAGTTCGTCGCCTATGACACCCGCCGTCAGCGGTGGCGCGAAGTGTATGAGGACGAGATCCTGCGGCTTCGCAAGCTCCCGGACGGGCTGGATGTCAAACTGATCGTCGACGCGCGCCCGGTGGTCCTGGTTCCAACGAGCGATGTCAAGCCCTCCGATCCCAAGGACAGGAAGCCGCAGGCAAAGAGCGTGAAGGATGTCAGCAGCCTGAAGGATGCGGTCAGCGCCGGCCGCAAAATGGGAGAGGACACGAAATCCACTCTCGACGAGGCCAAGAAGATTGCCCCGCAGGTCACGATCTTCTCCAACGGGGATATGAGCTCGTTCGAGGTGACCATCGAGCGCGAGGGGGGTATCCGCAGCGTCACCATTGCAATAGATGAGAAAGGAAAGGTCATCGAAAAGCCGATGGTGGAGACCAGGACATGAGCCGCCGTGATCGGCATGGTTTTCGGGCGGATGGCTTTACGCTCATCGAGGTGTTGGTTGCGCTCGTCATCGTGGCTGTGGGCATGTCGGCGTTGATGGGCGCGTTGAGCTCGTCGGCGAAGACAGTTGCCTACATGCAGGACAAAACGTTCGCTGAGTGGGTAGCGCTCAATCAGATTGCCAGCGTACGCATCGCCCTGCAGAAAGGGCAGATACCTGCAACTGGCAACACCACCGGTGATATCGAGCTGGGCAGCCGGACGTGGCACTGGCGTCAGGAAGTGGTCGACAGCCAGGTTCCGGGAATCAGGCGCATCGACGTCAAGGTACGGCCGAAGGACCTCAAGGCGGGCGAGGACGATAGTTGGTATGTCACGGTCAGCGGGATCACGGGCAACGGCCTGGCGGCGCCGGGAACCGGCCCGGTGATGTCAGCCGCGGGGACCACCGGGCCCCAGGTGCCGGGCGGTACGAACAGCCCTGGGACAAACCCCGGCACCTCGCTCAACAACGGGACCGGCAACGGCACTCAGGGCGGTTCGGGCTCGGGCAACTCCGGCAACACGGGCTCGGGCAATACTACAACCCCACCAGGCACTACGCGGCAATGACAGCTGCAGTACATGGGCCAGTGACACCGCGCAGCCGTGGATTCACGCTGCTCGAGCTGCTCGTCGCCATGTTCATCGCGGCGATTATATTCGCGATGGGGTATGGCTCGATCAACCAGGCCGTCAAAAATCGGGTCCAGTTACAGGAGCAGCAGGCCAAGCTGAGCGAGCTGCAAACGGCAGTGCGGACCATAGAGCAGGATTTCGTGCAGCTCGCGCCGCGCCCCATACGGCAACCTGTGGGGAGTGATTTCTATCCAGCGTTGATGTCCAGTACTACGACACAACCCGTTGTTGCACTGACACGCGCCGGCTGGAGCAATCCTTCCGGCCTGCAACGTCCTGCGCTGCAGCGCGTGGCGTATTACTTTGAGAACGGTACGCTGCGCCGCGAGTATTGGACAGTCCTCGATCCAACGCAGTCGAGCCAGCCCGTGAAGCGGGACTTGATGACGCATCTGAAGTCGGTGTCGCTGCGTTTTTATAGCCAGGGTCTGACCTGGGGGACCCAGTGGCCGCTCAGTCCGCGGGCGGATGACTATCCGAGCCGCCCGATCGCAGTCGAGGTCACTCTCGAGACCGAGGATTGGGGGAAGGTCGTGCGCGTCATCGAGCTGCCCGGATGAGTGCGCTGCTTCCAGCGGGTGCGCGCCGGCGTGGCGCGGGCAGCAGCCCGCTGCGGCGACAACGCGGAATCGCGATGCTCGTCGCGATTTTGCTCGTTGCGCTTGGCACTATCATTGCGACAGCAGTTGCGTATGAGAGCGCCATGGCTGCGCGTCGCGGCAGTGCGACATTCGGATTTGACGAGGCTCTGCTCGTGGGACAAGGCGCAGAGGCATTGGCTGCATTCGGTTTGAAGTCGTCGATGCAAATGAGCAAGGCTGGAACCGGGGGCACTGTTGATGTCTACCCGGGCCAACCCTGGGCGCAGCCCACTGTCCCGCTGGAAGTGGTCCCGGGCATTACGCTGGAGGCCTCGCTGGAAGACATGCAGGGGCGTTTCAACCTGAACTGGCTGGTCGACTACGGCTCGAGTCCCTTCGGCGGAAGTAATGGGCAGAGCGGCGGTAATCAGAACGGCAATGTTCCCAACAACGGCCTCGCCAATAACGGTCTGGGTGGCGGCAATAACGCAATTCCCGGCCTCACGGGAGCGACGCCGAATGCGGGCGCCGTGCGGGCTTTCAACAAGCTGCTGCAGATGCTGAACATAGACCCGAAATGGACCGACATGATCGTGGACTGGATCGATTCGGATAACATGCCGCAAACTCAGGGCGCGGAAGACAGCGCGTATCTGGGCCAAACCCCGCCTTACCTGGCCGCTAACCGCTACCTGACGAGCACCAGTGAGCTGCTGGCGTTGCCGAAGTTCGGACGTGAAAACTTCGCGAAGCTCGCGCCCTACATCAGCGCTTTGCCACCCGCGACGGCGCTCAACGTCTGCACGGCCCCTGCGCAGGTCCTGGATGCCTTCGCTACCCAGACGACCTTCATGAGCGACGGGGGGGCGGGACTCGCGAAAAATCGCGAAGCGGCTCCCGGGTGCTTTCCGGAATTGACTTCCTACAAGACCCAGAATCTCGAGCCCAACGACCTGCAGTTGGCCGGCGACAAGCGGTTCGGCACGAGCTCGCAATACTTCCGCCTGACCAGCCTGGTTACTATTGGCAGTTCGGAATTCAACTTGTACAGTCTTCTTTACATGGAAAATCCCGGCTACCTCGTTCACCCCGTCCAGCGCAGTTTCTCGCCCGATTGAGGCCGCATGAAGGTGTTCGCACATGGCTGACTGGCTTCTGATCAGGTTGCCCCGCACACCGGAGCAGCCGGCGACCTGGCTCACGGTGGATCCGCGTGGCAACCCGTCAGGTCCGCCGCAAAGCGGGTCCCTGTCGCTTGCGGCACCGCGGGCGGTGGGCCGCCGCATCTGCGTGCTCGTTCCGGGTACCGACGTGCTGCTGACAGAGCCGGAAGTGCCCATGAAAGCGGGCACGAAGCTGCAGCAGGTCGTGCCCTACGCCCTGGAAGAGCAGCTCGCCGACGACATCGATGATCTGCACTTCGCGATCGGCAAACGTGCGGCAGACTCGGCGCGAACGCCTGTTGCCGTGATCCGACGCTCGCTCATGGACGAATGGTTGACGTCGCTGAAGTCCAGCGGGCTCGAGCCTGAGTCGATGTACACCGAAAGCGATCTGCTGCCGCAGAACCCGGGGCAGGCGGTTGCACTGCTGGAGGAGGACGTGGTTGTCGTCCGTCCACCATTGGGCTCACCGGTCACTCTGCCCGTGGAAGCTCTCGGTGAGGCACTCGAAATTGCCCAGCAGGGATCGCCTGAGCTGGCCGCAACAGGGATACGAGGACTGGTGCTCTACACGGGAGCCGCCGAATGGCACCAGCATTCAGCCAAGATCGAGTCGCTGCGCGAGCGCTTCGACGGGATCAAGATCCAACTCCTCAGCGCCGGTCCCCTCGCCCTGTTTGGACAGCAGTTGCCGATGGCCGCACCGATCAATCTGCTGCAGGGCCCTTATGCTCCGACCACGACCCGCACGGTTGGCTGGAAGTCCTGGAGGGTCGCGGCAATTCTGCTCGCCTCGCTGATCGGGCTGCACGTCGTGGGCAAGGCGGCCGAGCTGACCGCGCTGAAACGCAACGAGCACAAACTGGATTCGTCGATCGGCGAGACGTTTCGCCAGGCGATGCCTGGCGAGGGCAGCGCGCTCGATGCGCGCCGCCGGATGGAGCAGCGCCTTGCTGCGGCGCAGAGCGGAGGCGGCCCGGGCGGGCTGCTGCCTGCGCTGCAGGCCCTGGTACAGGCCCGCAGTGCGGCGCCTGGCGCCACGCTCCAGGCCCTGACCCTTCGCCAGGGCGCGGTTGAAGTGAAGATCGCAGCGAAGGATGCCTCCAGTCTCGATCACATGAGCCAGTCCCTGCGCTCGAACGGCTGGCAGGCGGACCTGACATCCGGCAACACCACCAGCTCCGGGTATGAGGGGCGGATCCAGATCCGCGCCAAATGAGGAGTTGCCCGCCATGAAACTATCCTTCGATACCATGTCCGAACGCGAGCAGCGGCTCTTGAAGTTTGGCGGCATTGCCGCAGTCCTGATACTCATCTTCGGAGTTTTGCTGCCACTCGACAGCAGCGTCGCGAAAGCTCGTGCCCGTATTACGCAGAAACAGGCGGACCTGGTCTGGATGCGCAATGTGGCTCCCGTGATCGCAACCAGCGGGCCGGCGCACAATCGCGGCACGGGCGAGTCATTGATCGTCATCGTCGATCGTTCTGCGCGCGAGTCGGGGTTGGAAAAGGCCCTGGCCGGCAGCGAGCCCAACGGTCCGGGCGGTATCCAGGTGCGTTTGGAGAAAGCATCGTTCGATGCCATGATCGGCTGGTTGTCACGGCTGTCCCAGCAGAATGGCATCAGCGTGGAGGGTGCGAGCATCGATGGCGCAGGCGCCCCCGGCATGGTGAATGCGTCGATCGTGCTGCGCCAACAATGATAAAACCAACCCGGCAGTGACAAAGCGAGCCGTGCCCGTCAGGGCACTTCAATGAAACGGGCGATCTGGCTGATTTTGTTCGGCGTGTTGGTGTTTGCCGGCATCGTCGTTGCGCGGCTGCCCGCCAGTTGGGTGTTACCCGGCCCCAATTCCGGTGTGACTTGCGCGGATGCCGACGGGACGGTCTGGAGCGGTACGTGTACCGGGCTCGTAGTCCAGCAGCAACCGGTCGGAGATCTGTCCTGGGAAGTGCATGCGTCCCGGCTGTTGGCCGGCAAGCTCAACGCCGACGTTGTGATTACCCGCCCTACTGGAGCTGCACAGGGGAACGTGGAGGTCGGACTCGACAAGAACATCAGCGCGCGCGATGTCAAAGTCGACCTGCCGCTCGATCAGGATCTCGTGTCGGCGCTTCCGCCGAACCTTCGAGGCTTGCGGGGCAAGATTCACGCTGACCTCGCGCATGTGCGCGTTGAGGGGGGGCAGACCCTCAAGGCTATTCAAGGGGTCGTGGAAGCTCAGGACCTGACGGATAGCGAGGGCGGCAGCGCTCAGCGCTGGGGTAGTTATTCACTGACCTTCCCACCGTCCACCGGTGGTGATCCGGTAGGTCAGCTGCGGGACCTGGGGGGCGGGCCGCTGGCGGTGGAAGGCACGCTACGTCTGACTCCGGACCCCGGGTTTGACCTCGAAGGCCTCGTCAAAGCGCGCCCCGCAGCGTCGGCTGACCTGGCGAGGGACATTCAGTTCCTGGGCTCGCCGGATGCGCAGGGGCGGCGGCCGTTTTCGTTAGCTGGAACGTTCTGACGCTCACGTCAACTCGCGAAACACATCCAACAGCGGGAAATACAACCCTGCCCTGACGGGTGCCGTGTCGATGCCGCGCGCCAGCGCCACGTACGTCTCCAGCTGCGGCCGATATCGCGCCATTTCCTGCTCGAGAAACGCATCAAGGCCGCCACCTTCGTGGCGGCTCGTCTTGAAGTCGATCACCCAACGCATTCCATCACTGTCGATGAATGTGCGGTCAATCACTACGTTCGTGAGGCGACCTGCTGCTATACCGGTAAGCGCCCACTCGCTGCGTGCGTCATGGTGTTCAGCCGCAAATATCCATCGCCCCCGGGCGCTGTTGACTGTGCGCGTTAAAGCCTCGATGACAATCGATGTGGCGCGCGGCAGGTCGCCCTCCGGTACGCCGTGGCGTCGCAACTGATAGATGTAGAAATCGCGCTCGGCCTCGATTGCCGCTTTCGTGGGCAACTCAGACACGGCCGCATAACTCTCGAGCGCGGCATGCACCACCGTGCCGATGTGCCGCGCTGTCTCGCCCACCCAGCTGAATTCGGGTGGCTCCAGTGATTGGTGGGAGATGGGTAGGTGCGGTAGCTCCGGTGTGGTGGCGAGCTTGGGGAGAGACCAGGGGTTGATCAGGCGGCGAACGAGTTGTGGGGGTGGCCGCGGTGTCTCGACGCCGGCGGCTGCGCCGTTGGGGTCGAGCGCCGGGGCGGCGGCATCACCCGCTGCGCGAACGGATGCGCCGCCTGCAGGCTGCGAAGCCGCATCTGTGGCGCCAACCGTGCTCGCTGCGCCGTGTGCCGGGTAGTTGCCTTTGCCGACGACGTCACCCGTGGCGGCTGCGCCGCCGGCGGCCAGCATGGGCGCCACCGCGGGCCACAAGCAGGCGAGCAACGTGCCGTTTCGGGGGCCGATCGAGCCGTCTGCCTTTGCTTTGGGAGCCGCCGAGAACTCCAGTGTCTGTTTGGCGCGTGTCGCTGCAACATACAGCAGGCGTACCTGCTCGTTCGCTGCTCGCCTCGATGTAAGTCGCTTGAGGTACGCACTCACCTCCCCACCCTCGTCGTCGCCAATCGTCGGCACTGGCGCCATGATCAGGTCGCTTTTACCTTCGGTGCGCGGCAAATCGAGCCAGCGCAGAAGCGGCTCCCTTCCCCGATTGAGCTCACGATCGAGGCTGGGGACAAACACATGATCGAATTCCAGTCCCTTGGCACGGTGTATCGTCATGAGCTGCACCGGGTTTGATGCGGCGGTCTGTGGCTGGGCGTAGAGATCCGCCAACAGCGAGTCCAGGTCCTGTGGCCCCGACCACTCGCCGCCGGCAACACGCTCGCTGAGTGCGCCAAAGAATGCGCGTGCGTGCCGCAGTTCCAGCTCCGCATAGGCATCAGCCGCGCCAAGCCTCAACCACGTGAGTTCGAGCCAATCGGCCATCGGCATGCTATTGCGCGACTCGAGTGCTGTCTCGAGTACCTCCCGCACACGATTCAGCCGCGGAAGATCTTCCGGCAGACAGCGCGCGAGGCGGTCTGTGTCTACCATCGCTTCCCACACCAACAGAGGATCGCGTCGGTGCGACAATGCGGTCAGCGTCGCCAGCGATACCCCGCACCAAGGGGCACGCAGTACCGCGAGCCAGGCGGTGCGATCACCCAAATGACTCGTGGCCTGCACAAGTGCGACAAGATCACGAACGATCGACAACTCGCGCAGGGGTACCAGATCAACGCCCACAGCGTCGATCCTGTGTGCCTCGAGACTGGTGATAATGGGGGCCGCATGTGATCTCGAAGCCACCAGGACAGCGATCGTCGCTAGCGGATCCCGAGCCTTCAGATCAGCGATGCGTTCGACGATAGCGGCTGTCTCGGATTCACGATTGTCGTTGTCGAACAAGCGCACCCGAACTGGGGATTCCATCGCACCCTCGGCACCCTTTCCTGCAACGCTTCGCGTGAACGACACGGCACTGGCACGTAAGTCATCTCGCGCAGGGAATAGCGTCGTGAATGCGTCATTGATCCACCCGATCAACTCGGGCACGGAGCGGAAATTGCGTGTCAGCTGCAACGGTTCCAGCCGAACGGCCCCAATCCCACTATCGCGCGCTCGAAGGAACAGCCCCACTTCCGCCTCGCGGAACTGATAGATCGATTGCATCGGATCGCCCACGACAAACAGCGTGCGCCCGTCGCCCTCTTCCCAACCCGCGGTCAGCATCTCGATCAGATCGTACTGGGCAAGCGAGGTGTCCTGAAACTCATCCACCAGGATGTGTCGCAACGACATTCCTGTGCGTAACGCCAAGTCGGTAGGCAGTCCGGCATCGGTCAATGCCTCGCGCGCGGCACCGGCAACGTACGTATGGTCCACTCGGCCATTCACCGCAAATTCGGCTTGCAAGTGTGCTGCTGCAGATCGCAACACTCGGGACAATGCCTCGATGGCGGCAGCATCGGCATCGCTCAATAAAGCCGCCGGAAGAGCTGCGAGCTCCGCCAGCGCTTCCCGAAATCCTGCGACGCTGCTGAGTCGCTCAATGGCAGCTCGCAACGCATCTCTCGCTTCGGAGCTCTCGTATTCAGGACCGGCTGTCCGGGTGATTCCCTTGGGCTTACGCCAGTCAGATTTGGCGGTGAGCGTGACTGATGCGAGGCGTTTCCAGGCAGGCGCCGTGCGCACGTCAGTTCCGAGCGGGCCGATATGAGGGAGTGCGGCCGCCTCATTGCGAAGTGAGGGTGGCAGAAGTGCACACACTGCGCGCAGATGGTCGCGTACTATTTCTTCGAGACTTCCGCTGATCCGTGCGCACAAGGCTCCGGGCTCATGGCCCAACACATACCGAAGCCAGTGACCGCGCTGACGCAGCATGTCCGCCAGCAATCGCTGGACATTGCCCCAATTGTTGTCGAGGCGCTCGAACAACAGCTCCACGTCTTCAGCGAGCTGTGGGTCGTCATCCGCAGCGGCCAACGTTTGGCGGGCGGCTCTGTTGTAGAGCTCGTGCGGCCGCTCCGTGATAACGAGTGCCCCACCCGCTTTTGCGGTTACGGTGAGTTGCGTCGCCAGCCGGAAATTGAACGAGTCGATGGTCTGGATTCGTAACCTGCCTGGATCCTGCGCTAAGTCCCATCCACGTGCGGCAGCACGAGCAAGCGCAGCGTTGGCAAGCTCACGCATTCGAGCGCCTTGGGTGCTCGAAGTATCCACTTCCCCGCGCAATGCTTTGAGAACGCGCGCTCGCATCTCGGCGGCGGCCTTGCGGGTGAAGGTAATGGCGAGGATTTCCTCCGGTTGATCTACCACGGAAAGAAGACGCAACAACCGTTCTGTCAGGACGGTTGTCTTGCCGGATCCGGCCGGCGCCTGCAAAAGAATGGACCGCCGGGGGTCGGATGCACGGTTGCGCGCCGACGCATCTTCGGCCGTCGCCTCGATCCTCACTGTATCCTCGGCGGCCACCTTAGTCATCCACGTCCTCGAAACTCTTCCATGCCCTCGAACTCGATAGGCAGCAACTCAGCCGCGACGGCGATCCCCCGATCGGAAATGCGACACACACCGACCGCATGACAGTAGTCGCACGCTCCCATCTTCGGATCCACATCTGCACGTCCCGACAGAAACAAACTGGCAAGGCGTTCAACACGGGCCAGCCACTCGCGCCTGCGGAGTTCCCAGGCGTCGCCTGAAAAGTCTCCGGCCGGGGGTTCGACTCCCCTTACCTTGGGCAATAACTGAGACGAATTAGCGATGCCGTCAAATCGCACCTCGCGTGCGGTGACATTGACTGTCGCCATCGCGACGACGTCCTCGCCTATCGCGGCGAGATACGCGAGGAGTTGGGGATGCGACGGCCGGTCGCCGTACCAGTCCGCGGTGGTACGGCGTCCGCTTTTGTAGTCCAAGATGGCCCGGCCCCCGCCATCGAGCGCGTCGAGACGATCGATGCGCACCTTCATTTGCGCCCCGGACACCGTGAGGGTCTTCTCGAACTCGGTGTCCTGAACACGGAACGGATCGCGACTGCGTTCCAGCACGCACAATGTTTTGATCAAGCGAACCGTGCGGCGGCACTCACGGACGAACAGCGGCGGCCGATCGCCACCAGTCGTTCGGCCCAAGACAGCGTCGGCAGCTTCCGCCACGCTTTGCTCGATGAGCGACTCAAGTGTGCGTTCGCTGTGCGCCGCGAGCGTTCCAGAGTCGCGAAGCTGACGCCACAAGACTTGCAGTGCCGCGTGTAACAGTTTCCCGCGTTCATCCGGAGCGACGCCAGGTTCAGGTACACCAAGCTCGGAGCTGCCGAGGCGCAATTCAGAGTAGGCGCGAAAACCGCACAAGTTTTGGAGCTCGAGGCTACGGGTGCCGGATGGGAGCATTTGGCCCGCCGGCCATGGAACACCCACCGTATCCTCGAAGCATTCGACCATGTTGGGGCGGTGAATGAGCTGCGGGAGCCACACGGGACTGCGTGGCGGCGCTGCTGCACCGGCGGCAGCCTCGTTTGTCGCCGGACCCATACGGGCCGCGGCCGCGGGAGGTCCGGCACCCGCTGCAGACTCCGCGCCAAACGCAAAGGTCAGCTGCACGGCAGATGCCGATCCCGCACCGGCGGCCGCGCCACCGCGCGCAGCGACGGCCGATCCGGCTTTGGGCGTGGCCGTTGTGGGCAGGTGTGCCGCACGCGTCGCGGAGCCCACACGCGCCGCGGTAGCAGATCCAGCCCCGGCGGCGGCTGGCCACACGTGTGCCCCACCTTCAGCGGAGCCAGCGCCCGCCACCGCAGCTGCGCTTGCCGTCGCGTCCGCGCGCGACCCAACCGCGGGTTGGGTCCGGTGGGCCGCACCGGTATTGCTGTGGCTCAACCACTCTGCCAGCAACGGACTCGGCAATAACTCCAAATCCTCCGCGCGAGCCGGTGCACTCAACATCAACTCACTCGTGGCGGCACGCCAGGCAGTAAGAAGCGCGCGAGCTTCTGCGAGCCGGCCACCAGCACTGGCGGCAGGTATCCCCGCCGCTATCTGCGCAGCCAGCGGCAGAAACGGATCCGGCTGCACCGGCTGTGGAAACGCTTCAGCGTGCAGCCCCGCCACCCAGATCCCGTCGTAGAGGACGACAGGATCCGCCAGCGCCGCGGATATCGTAACGACAGCATCGTCGTCGGCAGGGCGATACGCCGTCCGTGACGCTAGCTCGCTGAACCAGTGAATAGCCTCCTCACGCGACATGGCGCGCGCGGATGACGCCAGCTGTCCAAATTCGTCCAGCAGCTCATGGAATCGAACAACCGTCTGTTGCTCGCTACTGTCGCGCACGCGGGCGCCCGGCCAATGGACGGCCTTTAGCGCGGCGTGGAATCGTTCCGACCATTCGCGAGGAGAGACAACGCCATCACCCAGAGCTTGAATCGCAGCGCCGATCTGCTGAGCCAACTCCTGCGCACCCGCGCCGATCGGCGCGGGCGTGGCGCTCAATATGGCCCCCAATTCGCGCCCATGCACGCTCATCTGGCCAGATTCGCGAAGCCACAAGTCTACGCGGGCGCGAACGCTGGCACTGGGCACGTCCCAGTATGGTGCCCTCAACCACTCACTGACTTCTTCGAACTCTCCGGTCGATCCACCAAGCCATCTCAATGTGGACAACGCATGCGCGACAACAGGCACATCAGCGAGCGGCGCGCCACCTTCGATGATGACGAGGCGGCCGATGTCGGCATTCACACCAGCGGACGACAGCCACGTCTCTGGATCAACAGCCTGACGAATCAAAGTAGCCAGTCGCTCGCGAGCACCCGGGCTACCAGGCAGGATTACCAACAGGCGCGTATCCGCCTGCATTGCAATCTGCCGCTTGCACCACTGAGCGATGACTTCGAGCTCGTCCGATTCGTCTGCGGCAATCACGATGTTGGGACGAGCTGACATGGACCCTGCCGGCCGATGCTGACCACCGATGGCCTGCAGTCGAGGCGGCAACTGGAGGAAGCCGGCGCACGTAACCTCGGCGGATAGGGAAGCGTCGGGAAGTTGCCCGACCAGCGACCCGATGCTGACGGCACCCAGGGCTCGGCAGCGCTCCTCCACGGCTCGTTGGATTTTGCCGAGCAGCTCCGCCTCTGCTCCCGCAAGAGGGAGCTTTGAGAGGTCGATTCCAAACTCCAGGGCGAGGGTGCCGGCCCGTCGCAGCGATTCTGCAAGCGCCCCGCGGTTTAGCAGGTCCAGCCCCTGTGTAGCTTCAGCAGTGCACTGACGCCATGACAGCCAGTCCTCTGCGGGCGAGAGCACTCGCGGCACGCGAACGCCGGATGGGGACGCGAGTTTCTCCACTTCGCGGAGCAGCCACGCATCGGTGGTAAGGACGTCGGGTGTTTGCCAGACACGTGCGCCGCCGCTCAACTTCGCCCCAGCGAAGGCCAACCTCGCGGCGTGCGCCCTCTGCCGCGAGGGGACCACCACAGTCCCACCGTCGCTGAAGAGCTGAAAAAGGTCGCTAGGAAGCCTAATCAAAACAAGCTATTAGCTTCTCTTTCGAAGCTATTACTTGAAGCGGGAGCCCGCTTCGACCACATTGCTTTTGCCCTCTCCGGCCGGGGCACTGGCGTACGAAGTCAGCAGCTCATCGATCCGGCCGAACACATCGCGAAGCATGGCCGAATCCGGCAGATTCGTCACCCTGAAATGAGTGCGGTACGGGACGTTGAAGCTGACTCCCGGGGCGATCAGCACGTGCTTCTGTTCGAGCAGGTCCAGCGCGAACTGTTGGTCGTCAAAGTCCGGCAGGTCTCGTGTATCTACACCGATGAAGCCGTACATCGCACCCGCTGGCGGCTGCAACTTCAGAAAACGGCTGTTCTGAACTGCGTTGAGAATAGCTTTGCGCGATTCATACAGGCGGCCACCGGGCGAGACGAGCTCCCGAATGCTCTGATGGCCACCCAGTGCTGTTTGGACCGCCCATTGCGCCGGAACATTGCTGCACAGGCGAAGGGAGCTGAGTAGCTCCAGAGCGCTTAGATATTCGGAGGCTGCGTGAACTCGCCCCGAAAATACGGCCCAACCTACCCGGTAGCCGCACGCACGGTAGATCTTCGAAAGTCCGGAAAGCGTGGCGCACAGCGTATCGCGTACGACGGTGGCCATCGGAATGAACTCTGCGCCGTCATAGACCATCTGGTCATAGATTTCGTCGGCGTATACAACGAGCCCGGCCCGCTCCGCAAGACGCGCCAGCGACTCGAGAACCGCGCGGGGATAGACAGCTCCCGTCGGATTATTTGGATTGATGACGACGATGGCGCGAGTGCGCGGCGTGATCAGAGCCGCAACCTCCTCCGGATCCGGAATGAAGCCATTCTCGGGCCGGCACGGGTAGTGCACGGCGCGGCCTCCGTTCAACGTCACGGCCGCCGTCCACAGCGGATAATCGGGGCTTGGAACCAACACCTCATCGCCCTCATTGAGCAGCGCCCGCAAAACGAGATCGATCAGCTCGCTGACGCCGTTGCCGATGAAGACCTCTTCGGCAGTTACTCCGGTAACGCCACGCCCCTGCTGCTGCATGACGACGGCTTCACGGGCGGGAAAGATGCCTTTCTGGTGACAGTATCCTTCGGCATCGGAGAGATTCTCGATCATGGCGAGGCGCATGGTCTCCGGAGTTCGGAAGCCGAACGCGCCCGGATTGCCGATGTTCAGGGAGACAATCTCGTATCCCATCCGCTCCATCTCGTGGGCGCGCCTGGCGAGCCGGCCGCGAATCTCATAGCGGACGTGGCGAAGGCTCTCGCTTGGGCGGACGTTGACTTCGGTTTTCATGGCGGTGTTCAGGCCGGACGAAGGGCGGGTGTGGCAAGGATACCGCACCCGCCCTGCCCAGACCTCATATCGGCGTCTCAGGGTGTGACGCCAGATCCTGCCAACGATGGCACGCTACCCATTGCGAAGCACCACCTGCCCTCTCCCACTCCGGGACACGCTCTCGACACACGTCTACGGCGTGAGGACATCGGGTCCGATACACGCAGCCGCTTGGCGGCGAGAGAGGTGAAGGAGGCTCGCCAAGCAGCGCACGGGTGAGCCGCGCTGGCTGCACGTCGGGATCAGGAATCGGTGCGGATTCGAGCAGTTCTCGCGTATAGGGGTGCAGGGGTCGCGAGTAGACGGCCGCAGCGGGTGCAAGCTCCATCATCCGTCCCAGATATAACACCAGGATGCGCTCGCACAGTTGCCGGACGACGGCAAGATTGTGGCTTATAAACAGGATTGCCAATCCGGACTCGCGTTTCAGGTCAGCGAGCAACCTTACGATCTGCTCCTGAACGGTTACGTCCAGAGCACTGACTGGCTCGTCGCAAATCAACAGCCGCGGTTGCAGCACCATCGCTCGTGCTATGCCAATTCGTTGGCATTGGCCGCCGCTGAGTTCGTGCGGATAGCGAGTTGCCAAGGCCGGGTCGAGTCGGACACGTGCCAGCGCCTCGGAAACCGCCGCCTCTGCGGCAGCGCGATCGAGATCGGGCCGATGCACCTGGAGCGGCTCACCCACGATTTCACCGGCGGTCATGCGCGGGTCGAGGCTCGCCAACGGGTCTTGAAATATGATTTGCATATCGCGGCGCAGGGGCTTGAGCTCACTCTGCGAGAGCGCATCAACCGGCCGGCCGAGCCAGACAACGCGCCCCGATTGGGCACGGATGAGCTGCAGCGCGGCACGCGCAAGAGTTGACTTTCCCGACCCGGACTCGCCGACAACACCAACCGCCTCGCCAACCGCCAGCTCCAGGCTGACGCCATCAACGGCGCGCAGAACCTGCGGCGCGGCAAACCAGCGCCCGCGCACGTTGAATTGCACGCGAATGTTGTCCAACACCAGCGCCGCTGCGGACGTCGACAACCCTGCCGACGCGACCAGCGCATCAGCTGCGCCGCGACCGGCCCCGGCGGCAACGGGCGAGCCGCCCTCGCCGTGCGTGGCCGCGGCCCCACCAACAGCCGCGGAGCCCGCAGCCCCGCCGGGACGCCCCGCTTTGCCCGCGACGCCCCCGCGCACCGGCCCCGCGGCAACATCAATCCTCGGCAACGCCGCCAATAACGCCCGCGTATGTTCATGGCGCGGCGCCCTGAACACAGCATTCACGGTGTCCACCTCAACAACCTCCCCAGCCCGCATGACAGCAACCCGATCGGCAACGCCTGCGACTGCTCCCATGTCGTGAGTGATGAGCACCATCGACATCCCACGAGAGCGTTTCAACTCCACCAGCAGCGACAGGATTTGCGCCTGGATAGTGACATCCAAGGCAGTTGTAGGTTCGTCCGCAATGAGCAGCGTCGGGTCGCAGGCAAGCGCGATCGCAATCATGACCCGTTGGCACATGCCGCCCGACAGTTCGTGCGGATACTGGCGCATCCGTCGCTCGGCGTCGGTCACGTGAACCTGATTCAACAACCTCAGCGCGCGGCTCGAGGCATCCCGCGACGAAATTCCCGCGTGGCGGATGAGCGGCTCTGCAATCTGGTCGCCGATGCGAATGTGAGGCGTCAGAGAGGTCATGGGATCCTGGAACACCAGGCCAATCCGGGCGCCCCGAATCCTGTCCAGGTCAGCCTCAGGCATGCCAATCAGCTCGAGCGGGCCCAGGCGTGCATGACCCGAGGCGCGACCGTTGGCTGGCAGAAGCCCCAATGCCGCCAGAAATGCCTGGCTCTTGCCCGCGCCCGACTCGCCGACCACCCCTAAGCATTCACCCGGAGCGACCGCCAGCGACAGGTTTCGCACGGCATGCACATCCCCTTCGGGAGTCGAAAAAGTCACATTCAGATTGTCCAGGTGGAACGCGGAAGCGCCCACCTGCCCGGGCTCAGCGGTCACGGGGATCCAATGCGTCGCGAAGAGCGTCGCCCACGACGTTGAAGCACATGAGCAGCACGACCAGGAAGCCGGCCGGCACCAACAGCATCCACGGCGCCGATTGCATCTCCTGCGTACCGTCGTTGATCAGGCTCCCCAGGCTGGCAAGAGGCTCCTGCACCCCGAGCCCCAGGAAGCTCAAGAAGCTTTCAAACAGGATCATCTGCGGGATAGTGAGCGTTGCGTAGACGACTACCGGACCGATGAGGTTGGGGATGATGTGCCGCAGAAGAATCGCCGCGGTACCCAAGCCGCCCGCGTGCGCGGCTTCGATGAACTCGCGGCGCTTGAGCGCAAGCGTCTGCCCGCGAACAATGCGAGCCGTCGTAAGCCACCCCACCGCGCCAATCGCACAGAACAACACCGGCAGGCTGCCCCGTGAAAACACCGTAGTGAGAATGATGACGATGAACAGATACGGCAGCGAATAGAGCACGTCGACGAACCGCATCATCAGTTCATCCGTGCGCCCGCCGACATACCCCGCAACAGCTCCCCACGTGACACCGATCGCGAGGCTGATTGCCGTAGCCACAAGGCTTATCAACAGCGAGATGCGTACGCCGCACAGAGTCCGGACGAGCAGGTCCCGTCCCAGTCGATCGGTGCCCAGCCAGTGCGAAGTGGTGAACGGGGCCGCAGCGAGGTGCTGCCAATCGAGGGCGTCGTATGTGTACGGGCTGAAGACAGGACCTGACAGCGCGAGGACCGCAAGCAGCAGGATGACGCTTGCCGCAACCACGGCGACCCGGTTGCGCGTGATTCGGGCAGCGGCGTCGCTCCACAGGCCGCGAGACCTGCGAATGTCTGACAAAGCTACTTCATTCATGGCGGACGCGAGGATCGAGCCAGCCGTACACGAGGTCGGCTATCAAATTGAGTAGGAGTACTAACGTGCCATAAACAATGACCATTCCCATGACCAACGTGTAATCGCGATTGATCGCGCCCTGCACGAGATACCGTCCCGTGCCCGGCAAGCCGAACACCGTTTCGACCACGAGCGATCCGGTCATGACGAACGCGGTTGCGGGTCCCAGGTAGCTGACAACCGGCAGCAGTGCGGGCCGCAGCGCATGGCCCCAGAGAATTCGCCAGGGACCCAGGCCCCGCGCGCGCGCCGTGCGGATGAAATTCGCTCGAAACACATCAAGGAGGCTCGCGCGGGTCAGCCGCGCGACATACGCAATCACAGGAAGTGCGAGAGTCACGGCAGGAAGCACAAAGTAGCGTGGCGCACCCTCTTCCCAGCCCGCAACCGGCAGCCATTGCAGATACACGCCAAAGACCAGCGCGAGCACGGGTCCAGTCACAAACCCCGGCAGCGCCATCCCCAACACAACCAGGCTGGTAATTCCGTAGTCCACCGTGGTCTGCCGCCAGACCGCGGCAGCCACACCTAACGGAATGCCTATCAGGATTGCTAACAAAACCGCGGTAAGTCCCAGCGAGCCGCTGACGGGCAGGCCCTGGGAGATCAGCTCCGCGACGGTGAAGTCGTGCTGCTTAAACGACGGACCGAAGTCTCCGTGCGCCAACCCGTGCAGGTATCTCCAATACTGAAATGCGATCGGCCGATCGAGGCCGTAGGCGCGATCCAGGTTTGCTCGCACCTGCGGCCCGAGCGTCTGCTCCTGGTCGAACGGCCCGCCCGGCGCGAGACGCACGACGAAAAACGACACGGTGATGATGACTAGCAGTGTCGGAACGATTCCAGCAATACGCCTGAGGGCGTACCGGAGCATCAAGAAGACCCCTTATCCATACAAATGCATATGTATTAGACCACCGAGCCGTTGCGTTGCGGCATGAACAGTTTCTAAACTCCGCAACTCGTCTGATTTCATATACCACTACAAGACTGAACCATGGAATCGACCCGACCAATAAGAGCTCTCGTACGCGGCCTCGATGCGTTGACCACACTCAATCAGCGCAACGGTGCCACCGTTTCCGAAATCGCCCAACAGATCAGGCTGCCGCGTACGACTACGTACCGCATCCTCGAGACACTCACCCACGCGGGATATGTATACCGCGATCCCGCCGACGACCGGTACCGGCTAACAATCCTGGTCCATCGTCTCGCCGACGGGTTCGACGACGATGCGTGGGTCACGCAGATCGCGAGGCCCTGCATCGACGAGCTCGGCAAGGAAGTCATGTGGCCTGTCGCCTTTGCTTCCCTGTCGGGCACGCAGATGCTCGTTCGCGAAACTACGGATCACCGCAGTCCCCTCGCAATCGAGCGTTTCTCGCCGGGTGTGCGTCTACCGTTGCTGACGACCGCCGCGGGCCGCGCGCATCTTGCATTCTGCCCAGCCGAGCAACGGGAATCTCTGCTGGAGATTTTGCGCCGCTCGACGAACGAGGTGGACAAGTTGGCACATAACCGTGCCGAGCTGGAGAAGACCCTCGAGGACACGCGCGAAAAAGGCTACGCGAGTGCAGTCCACACCAAGAGGGTCTCCGACGAGATCAGCATGGCCGTGCCTGTGGTCGTGGGGGACCGGGTGCTCGCCGCTGTCGTCGTGCGCTTCGCCGAGACGGCCGTGCCCTTCAAGATCGCGGTGGAGCGCTTCATCCCCAAGCTGCGCGAGGCCGCGCAGAGGATCAAGCAGACCTTCATAGAGCAGCAGCTGAACCAGCCGCGCTCACGGAGTAAAGCGCAGGCACTGTAGCGATCGCGAGCCGCGCTCACAGAGCATAGCGTAGGCATTGTAGCGATCGCGCGGCTTCAAGCACTGCCTGGCCACACGCAGGCCCGGGAGCCCAGCGAGGCCCCCCGGGCCTGCCCTGCAGCCTTCAGGGGGCCGCAGGAATGACTTCCGGGGCCCCCGCCTGACCCCTTCCGGCCCTTTCGCCTCCCGCGCCCGCTATACTGGCGGGCGGCTCCCCGAACCCTAAATCCTGCGGGGCAGCCCACACATTTCGGAGAGGTCTGAATGAAGCGAATCCTGGTCGGTATCAAGCGCGTTGTGGACTACAACGTGCGCGTCCGCGTGAAGCCCGACGGCACGGGTGTCGTCACGGACGGGGTGAAGATGAGCATCAACCCGTTTGACGAGATTGCGCTGGAAGAAGCGCTTCGGATCAAGGAGCGTGGGGGTGCCGAAGAAGTGGTCATTGCGACGATCGGACCCGCGGAGTGCCAGCAGCAGCTTCGCACGGCCCTGGCCATGGGTGCGGACCGCGCCCTGCACGTTCAAGCCGACGGAGTCGTCGAGCCGCTCGTAGCGGCACGCGCCCTGCTCAAGCTGATTGAACGCGAGCAACCCTTCCTGGTCATCGTGGGCAAGCAGGCCATCGATGATGACAACAGTCAGACCGGTCCCATGCTTGCGGCGTTGTGGAATCGTCCCCAGGTCACGTTCGCTTCGAAGGTCGAATTGTCGGATGGAAAGGCCCGTGTCACGCGCGAGGTCGATGCGGGACTCGAGACGCTGGAGGTGGACCTGCCGGCGCTGGTGACGACCGACTTGCGGCTCAACGAGCCCCGCTATGTGAAATTGCCGGACATCATGAAGGCGAAAAAGAAGCCCCTGGAGACGCTCCCTCTGAACACGCTCGGTGTCGAGGCGAAGCAGCAGTTGAAACTGGTGAAATTCGAGCCCCCGGCGCAGCGTCAGAAAGGCATCCGTGTGAAGGATGCGGGGGAGTTGGTCGAGGCATTGAAGAAGAAGGGGTTGATCTGATGGCCGCAAAAGTTCTGATCGTCGCCGAGCACGACGGCACGAAGCTCAACCCGAGCACCGCCAAGTCGGTGACCTGCGCCCGTGGAATCCAGGGGGCCGAAATCATTGTCGCCGTGTTCGCAGCGAAGCCCGATGCGGTGGCGGCACAGGCCGCGCAGCTAGCCGGCGTCACGCGCGTACTCACCATCGAGAATGCTGCGAATGAGCATGCCTTGGCGGCCGTGCTGGCACCGCAGGTTGTCGCTGTGGCGAAGGATTGCACGCACGTGCTCGCTGCATCGACCACGTTTGGCAAAGACCTGATGCCGCGCGTGGCCGCGCTACTCGGCACGGCACAGATCAGTGACATCATGGCGGTTGAGAGCGCGAATCGCTTTCGACGGCCGATCTATGCGGGAAATGCGATCGTGACCGTCGAGACCGATCCCGCGGCCACGATCGTGGGAACTGTGCGCAGCGCATCTTTCGAGGCTGCGGCTTCCGGTGGTTCGGCGCCGATCGAGAAAGCGAGCGTGAATGTGGAGCTTCCGACCCACACGCGCTTCGTCTCCGTGTCCGCCGCCAAGAACGACCGACCGGACTTGCAGACTGCGTCGCGCGTAGTCTCCGGCGGCCGGGCGCTCGGCAGTGCGGATGGCTTCAAGATCCTCTATTCGCTGGCCGACAAGCTGGGCGCCGCCGTCGGGGCTTCGCGTGCGGCCGTGGATGCAGGCTATGCACCCAACGAATTACAGGTGGGGCAGACAGGCAAGATCATCGCGCCTGAGTTGTACATGGCCGTCGGCATCTCGGGAGCGATCCAGCATCTGACCGGCATCAAGGATGCGCGCACGATCGTCGCCATCAACAAGGATGGCGAGGCGCCCATCTTCGAAGTCGCTGACATCGGGCTCGTCGGGGATCTGTTTCAGATCGTCCCGGAACTCGAGCGGCTCATCGGGTAAGGGCATCGATCGGCCGGCGCTTACAAATGCTCGGGAGCGACCCTCACGAGCGCCTTCCCGAAGTTCTGACCGCGCATCAGCCGGCAGAAAGCGGCAGGCGCGCTGGCAAGCCCGTCGGTGATGTCCTCCTTGTAACGAAACAGGCCCGCACGGATCCAACTGCCAACCACTCTCTCGAGTTCCGGAAGGCGGTGCAGGTGATCCTGAACGACAATGCCCTGTAGCGTCGCGCGCGCGCTCAGAACGGGCGCGAGTGAGGGGCCAGGCGGAGGCACTTCCACGTTATAAGCCTCGCTCATCCCGCAAAGGATGACGCGCGCATGCGGGGCAAGAAGGTTGACCACGCAGGAGAGCACCTCGCCGCCGACGTTGTCGAAGTAAACATCCACTCCGCCGGGACAGGCGGCGCGAATCTGTGCGGCCAGGTCTCCGGAGCGATGGTTGATACAGGCGGCGTAGCCCAGTTCGCGCACCGCGTAGTCGCACTTTTCCGGCGACCCCGCGATTCCAACTGCACGCGCCCCCACGATGCGGGCAGCCTGACCCGCCGTGCAACCGACCGGTCCGGTCGCAGCAGACACCAGAACGGTCTGACCCGGCCGTGGCTCACCCAGGTAGATGAGCCCGGTGTAGCCCGCCAATCCGGGCAAGCCGAGCACACCCAGGGCGGTCGAGACGGGCGCTCTGTCCGGATCCAACCGCCGCACGCCCTGCCCACTGGACAGAGCAAATTGCTGCCAGCCGTTACGGACCACGATGTACTCACCCGACCGGTAGCCCGGATGCCGTGATTCGAGCACCTGCGCAACCGTTTCGCCGCTCATCACGTCCCCGGGATTCAGCCGCAGCGACGCCTCAGAGTTGCCCCGCATGGCCGCCCGGTACAGCGGATCGAGCGACAGGTAGAGCGTGCGCGAAAGAAACTGACCCGGACCCGGTGTGGGGACCGCAGTCGTATCCGCACCAAAGCTCTCCGGCACGGGCGTTCCCTCCGGCCGGAGCGAAAAGAGAATGCGGTGGTTGCGGTCGCCAGCGTCGTGCATGAGCAGATTGCGCCGCAAGTCTCGTTACAACTGGCTGAGAACGTGCTCCGCCGAAGAGACCTTGAACTGACCCTTCTCCTCGATATCCACGTGCTTGGCGACGCCGTCCTGCGCGATGATCGCGAAGCGCTGGCCACGGGTGCCCATCCCGAAGCCACTCGCATCGAGCTCGAGGCCCAGTGCCTTGGCATATTCACCATTGCCGTCTGCCAGCATCACGACCTTGTCACCAACGCTGGAGGACTTTCCCCAGGCACTCATCACGAACACGTCGTTGACGGCCATGCAGGCAATCGTGTCGACACCCTTCGCGCGAATCTGGTCGGCCAGCTGCACGAATCCGGGCAGATGTTTCGCATCGCAGGTGGGAGTGAATGCGCCAGGAACGGAGAACAGCACGACCTTCTTGCCCTTGAACAGGTCGTCCGTGGTCACATCCTTCGGTCCATCTTTGGTCATCGTCTTGAGCTTACCCGCGGGCATGCGTTCGCCGGCCTTGATCGCCATAATCAGATCTCCTTCAAAAATGAAGGCCGGGAAGATCGCTCTCCCGGCCTCGTGACTCGAACCCCTGAAGCCGCTGAAGGCCTTGAGGCGACTCTACGCCTGCTTGGCGTGCAGACTCCACAACTCCGCGAGGCGTTCCAGGTTCGGATCGCCCTTCACGGCCTTGAATGACTTCACGGCGTCGTCCTTCTTGCCGCTCTTCAGCTGCGCAATTCCGAGCAGCAGGTGTGCCTCTGCCTCGTTTCGCACGCTGCCCTTGGTCAGTGCCTTGTTCAGCTGGTCGGTAGCCTTGTCGTACTGCTGGTAGCCGATATAAGCGAGTCCCACACCGACGTTCTTGTCGCCCGTGGCGCTTGCATCGGCATCCTTCTCGACCCTGGGGAGCGTGGCCAGGTCCGTCTGCGCCGCCTTCTTGGCCGACTCCAACAGCCGGGTGTTCTTGTCCTTCGCGCGGGCATCGGCGAAGACATTCTTCTGGAAGCCCTTCTCGAGGATGCGCTGTGCCTCACCCGGATTGCCCTGCTCGATGGCGAGCTGGGCCATTTCGGTGTAGTCGGTGGCCTCCTTGAGCACATCGACTTCGGACATCAGCCGGTAGACCTGCAGCGTGCTCTTGTCACTCAGGTTCGGGGTGCTGCGCAGTGAATACAGCAGCTGCTGCCAGTACTCGGTCTTCGGGTGGTACTCCACCAGGCGCTCGAGCTCGCGGGTCGTGCACTCGGAATCATTGAGCTTCACGCACGCGCTCAATGCCAGCTGCATCGGCTCGTCCTTGGGTGTCTGTCCCGCCTTGATCTGGTTGTCGATCATGGTGTCGTAATACTTGAGGGTGCCCTTGTAGTCACCCTTCAGGTAGTACGACTGTCCGACCAGCGTCTTCATCTCATCGTCGGCATACCCGCCCTTGATAGCGCGGTTGCCATACTCGATGGCCTTGTCGTAGTTCTTCAGCTGGTAATTGACCTGCGCGACGATCTTCACGCGCCCCGGAATTTCCTTCTCGTCGAGGAAGCCGTCATTGATCTCGGCCTCGAAGGCCTTCGAGGCTTCCGGGTAGTTGTTGGTCTTTGCATAGGCGACACCGGCGAGCTCATTGATGATGTGCTCGTCATACGGGGTCTTCTTGGGGTTCGCTTCCGCATCCTTCAGCTTTGCGAGCGCATCGTTGTACTTCTTCCCATTCACCGCGTCCGAGGCTTCCTTGAGCGTCTTGGCGAGCTCCTTGCTGACGGTGTTTTTCTTTTTCTCGTCCGCGGCAAATGCCGGGTTGGCGGCGATCATCGCCACGGCGCCTACGAGCGCTGCGCCGATGATCCCCGCTCCGACTGCCCGGCGGACTGCCTTGCTGTTCGCGTTCATGATGTGGTTTCGCATCGTTAAGTCTTTAGTCCTTGAACTCCGAAGTATTCACGAATCCGATTTTCTTCATGCGGTTGCGCTGGGCTGCGGCCAGCACTCTGGCGACATAGTCGTACTTCGCACGCCGGTCGGGGCGCAGGTGAATCTCCGGCTGCGGGTCCTTGCCGGACTCCTCGCGGAAATAGCCCTCGAGCTGGTTTACGTTCTGCACCACCGTGCCGTTCCAGACCACTGTGCCGTCGAAGTCCACCTCGAGGTCGATGACCTCGGGACGGACGTCCGGCGGTGGCTGGTTCTTGTTCTGCGGCATGTCGAGTTTCACCGCGTGGGTCATGATGGGCAGCGACACGATCAGCGTGACGAGCAGCACCAGCATCACGTCGATCAACGGCGTGGTGTTGATGTCGCACATCATGCCGCCCGAAGAGCCGCCAATACTCATTGCCATGTCAAATTGCTCCTGATGCGGACCGTGTCAGCGACTGCCGCGCACGCCATGGTCGGGCTCCGTGAGGAAGCCCACCTTGACCACGCCACCGCGCTGAATTGCGTAAAGGACGCGTCCCACTGCCTCGAACTTCGCGTCGCGGTCCGCTCGAATGTGGACTTCGGGCTGCGGCTTGCGCACCGCGGCTTCCTTGATGTGGGACAGCAGTTCCTCCTTGTTGGGCATTCTGCGGTCGTTCCAGTAGATGTTGCCCTCCTTGTCCACCGCCACCGTGATGTTTTCGGGCTTCGTCTGCGTCGGGATGTTGACCGCTTTCGGCAGATCGACCTTCACGGTCTTGTTGATGACTGGAATCGTGACGAGGAAGATGATGAGCAGCACCAACATGACGTCCACGAGCGGCGTCGTATTGATGTTCGCCATTACCCCTTGCTCTTCCCCGGAGCCTCCGACATTCATTGCCATACTGAATTCCTCGCACGTATCCGGTGGCCCCGTCGAAGGCTCACCGGATAGCGTCTGCTATTACTGGTCGACTACTGGCGAGCTATTTACGGATGGCCGCAGCAGGTGCTGCCGCCGGCCGTGCGCCGCCGGACTCACTGGCTCCGACACGGGCTCCGCTTACCAGATAGGCATGCAAATCGCTCGCGAAGTTCCGCAGCGCGTCCTGGATCAGCTTGTTGCGGCCCAAGAGCCAGTTGTAGCCCATGACCGCGGGAACGGCGACGAACAGACCGATGGCGGTCATGATCAGCGACTCACCGACGGGTCCCGCGACCTTGTCGATGCTCGCCTGGCCGGCGATACCGATGCTGACCAGCGCCTTCAGGATGCCCCAGACCGTGCCGAACAGTCCGACGAACGGAGCGGTCGAGCCCACCGTTGCCAGCAGACCGAGGCCGGAGTTGAGCTTGCTGTTCACCTGGTCCACAGCGCGCTGCAGCGACATGGTGATCCACTCGTGCAGGTCGATGCGGTCGGTCAGGCGGCCGTCATGATGCGACGCGGCACGCAGCCCGTCCTCGGCGACCAGGCGGAAGTCATCGCCCTTCTTCAGGCGTTCTACACCGTCCTTGATGGAAGGTGCGGTCCAGAACTGCTTCTCAGCAACCCGTGCGGACTGCTTGAGCTTGCGCTGGTCCCAGAGCTTGGTAAGGATCACGTACCAGGAGGCCAGGGACATGATGGCCAGCAGGATGAGTACCGAGCGGGCGACCGGGTCGCCCCCCGCCCAGAGCGCCTGGAGGCCATACGGATTGTCGACGGTTGCGGTGGCTTGATTTTCCATAGTTTCCTCGAATCACAAAAAAGCCGGGCTGCGCCCGGCATCTAATAATCGTTCTAGTTTCTCAGCTGGAACTTGATGCGGAATCCAAAGCAGGCGGGGATCGGATTGCCATCCGACGTAGCAGGCTTGTAACGGCCGCTAGCCGCCTTGGCCAGTTTCAACGCGCCCTCATCCAGGCGCGCCGTACCGGACGTTTCGGCAATCTTCGGGTCCTCGGTCAGCTTCCCCTTTGCATCGGTGCACACGTGGACCGTTGCAGTACCCGACTCGCCGAGGCGCGCCGAGGCCGAAGGATAGTAGTCGTCCGTCGAGGGGAAGTTCTTGCCAGGGCCGCCGCCGACGAGGACCGCCTGATGCGTGGGGACTGGTGGCGGTGGTCTCACGACCGGCTTATAGGTTGTGTCCACGATCGCGGTTGACTGCGGCTCGACGGGCATCTCGATGGCGACGTCAGGTGGCGGCACTTCAACCGGTGGCCGTTCGAGCTGAGGTGGCGGCGGCGGTGGCGGCTCATCCCGCTTGACCACTTCGTCCACGACGGTGGTCTGCAGAGGAGGTGCAACCAGCTCGATGGCCCGCTTCGCAAGCCCCGTGGCCAGTGCCCAGGCGATGAAGACATGAAGGCCGACGATGGCGAAGAGAACTACCGTTCGGCGGGTGAAAAATTGAGAGTCGTGTACGTATGCTGCCATGAGTTGTTGCGGAGTCGCTGTTACTTTCCCAGATAATACGAGTCCAATCGGGAGCAGCGCAAAGTAGCTGGCTTTGTCGCTGCCCGCAAGATGTCGGACCCGGCCCCGAGCGTGCCGGCGGTGAGGCCGACATGCTCATTCATACATGCTAAACAGGCGCGCGCCGCCACTCGGGCTGACGCACGCTTGAGTTTTGATTCCCCCACAGCAATTCGATGATTGCGACGTGCGCTTGCAGAACAACGACACGGCACACCGTGCACGTCAATGAATGCCTGCCGAACTCTAACCTCTGCCCAGTGCACTGACAACTCCGCCTAAGCTCAAGAATTCCCAGGGGGTACGGTCACCGCACCCGCGGACGCACTGCCCACCAGAAACGCATATTTTGCGAGCACGCCCGTCGTCGTATACGGCTTGCGTGGCTTCCACGCCGCACGCCGGCGACGCAATTCCGCCGCGGACAAATCGACGTGAATCACCCGCTTCACTGCATCGATGGTCAGCAAGTCACCATTGCGCAGCAGTCCAATCGGTCCTCCCACCGCCGCTTCGGGGGATATATGTCCAACCACGAAACCATGGCTTCCACCCGAAAACCGGCCATCGGTGATGAGCGCCACCTTGTCCCCCAGTCCGCGGCCCATGATGGCGCCGGTCGGACTCAGCATCTCGCGCATTCCGGGACCACCTTTGGGTCCCTCTTGTCTGATGACTAAGACATCCCCCGCGCGGACGGTTCCATCCAGGATGGCCTCGGTGGCGCGCTCTTCGCCTTCGAACACGCGCGCCCGCCCGCTGAAAGTCAGGCCTTCCTTGCCAGTGATTTTTGCAACTGCGCCCTCGGGCGCCACGTTCCCGTACAGCACGACGAGGTGGCTGTCCTTCTTCAAGGGATCGGAGAGCGGTCGCACGATGTCTTGTCCAGCAAGATACATGCCCGTATTGGCGAGGTTCTGCGCCAGTGTCCGACCCGTGACTGTCAGGCAATCGCCGTGCAGAAGGCTGGCGTCGAGCAGCATTTTCATCAGCGGCTGGATGCCGCCGATGGCAATCAACTCAGACATCAGGTAACGCCCGCTCGGTCTGACGTCAGCCAGCACCGGCACGCGCTTACCGATCCGCGTGAAGTCATCCAACGCGAGTTTCACCCGCGCATCGTGAGCGATCGCGAGCAGATGCAGTACGGCGTTCGTCGAGCCACCGAGCGCGATGACTACGGTGATCGCATTCTCGAATGCCTTACGGGTCAGTATGTCGCGCGGCCGGATACCATCCTTCACCAACCGTACAACCGCCTCCCCGGCGCGCCGGCTGTCGGCGCGCTTTTCATCGCCGACCGCTTCCTGGGCAGAGCTTCCAGGCAGGGAGAGTCCGAGTGCCTCGAGCGCCGAGGCCATCGTGTTCGCGGTGTACATACCCCCGCAACTGCCGGGTCCGGGAATCGCGGTTCGTTCCACGTCCGCCAACTGTTCGTCGGAGATCTTTCCGGCCGCGCGCGCACCGACCGCCTCGAACACCGAGACGATGTCGCGCCGCTGCGCCCCCGGACGGATCGTTCCGCCATACACGAAGACAGCGGGACGGTTGAGGCGTGCGATAGCCATCGCACAGCCCGGCATGTTCTTGTCACAACCACCCAGGGCAACGAAACCATCGAAGCCCTCGGCACCCACCACAGTCTCTATGGAGTCTGCAATCACTTCGCGCGACACGAGGGAGTAGCGCATGCCGGGCGATCCCATGGAAATTCCATCGGACACCGTGATGGTGTTGAACAGCACGCTCTTGCCGCCCGCGGCATCCGCACCCGCCGCGGCCTCGCGCGCAAGCTCGGCGATGTGCATGTTGCACGGAGTAACATTTGCCCACGTCGAGGCGACGCCGATCTGCGGCTTGCCGAAGTCCGCGTCCTGAAAACCGACAGCACGCAGCATTGCGCGCGAGGGCGCCTGCTTGATGCCGTCAACGACCAGCCGCGAATTTTCGCGCGCGTCGGTCTGCTTCTTTTTCGATGCCATCCGTCCGGAACCCTTCCCCAGTCCTTAAAGCTTAAAGTAGTCCAGCCATCGCTGACCAGACAAGATTACTACGGATGCGGGGTGTATTTAGATTCGATGCGCGCCTGTGCTGCATTATGACCGCCCGCCAACTGGATAAGTCAGCTTCCCTCGGAATCAATCAACGCGCGAGCGGATCAGCCGGTAAAGGGCGCGTACGCACTGCGCCTCAGCGCCGACCGGGCGGCCCGGCCGATCCTTTGCGTTCCAGGCGTACAGATCGAGGTGCAGCCACGATGGGGTTGCCGTCACGAAGCGCTTGAGGAACAACGCTCCAATGATCGAGCCGGCAAACGGAGCCGCCGAAACGTTGCCCAGGTCGGCGATCTTGCTCGAGAGCTCCTCGTCGTAGCCGGCCCACAGCGGCAACGGCCAGATCGGATCCGCCTCTTCCTCGCCTCTGATCCGCAACGTGGCGAGCAGATTCTCATCCGTCGAAAATGCCGCCGGCAGCTCGGGGCCCAATGCCACGCGTGCCGCGCCGGTGAGCGTTGCCATGTCGATCAGGAGATCCGGACGCTCGGTATCCGCTTCGGCCAGCGCATCGGCGAGCACCAACCGGCCTTCCGCATCCGTGTTTCCAATCTCCACGCTCAATCCCTTGCGTGAACGCAACACATCGCTGGGTCGGTAGGCATTGCCGTCGATGCTGTTCTCCACTGCCGGAATGAGAACACGCAGTTGAACCGGTGCGTTGAGTTGCATCAGCATTTGCGCCAGCCCGAGCGTGCAGGCCGCGCCACCCATGTCTTTTTTCATCAACAGCATGCCGGCAGACGGTTTGAGATCCAGACCGCCCGTATCGAAGCAGACGCCCTTGCCGACCAGCGTGACCTTCCGGGCGTCCCTGTTGCCCCAGCGCAGATCGATCAATCTCGGGGGTCGCGGGCTGCCTGCACCGACACCATGGATCAGGTGAAAGTCACGCGCCCTCAACTCGTCACCGACCATGACGCTGCTGCTCGCTCCGAAGCGGGTGGCCAGATCGATAGCGGCAGCAGCCAGCTCAGCGGGACCCATGTCGTTCGCCGGCGTGTTGATCAGATCGCGGGCAAATGAAGTCGCAGAAGCGGCTGCCTCGGCATATGCGAGATCGGCTTCCGGCGGCACGACCAGCACCGCACGCGGCGTAGCGGGCGCGACGGATCGATAACGCGTCATGCGGTAGGCGCCCATCAGCCAGCCGAGAACGAAATGCGTCGCAGCGTCCTGCCGAAGTGCGTTCGCAACGTGGTATGCGTGCGCGGGCAGCCGATCCGACAAGCCCGCCGCGTGCCAAATCTTCAACTCACCAACCGACCGAAGCGAACCGAGTCCCGCGACCGCACCCCCGATGCCGCCATCGGCGCCCGGATACGCCAGCACACGGTGCCTCTCGGCCTGAAAGCCATGACTGCGGACCCAGTTCGCCACCGGGCCCGGCTGCTCGCTCAACCAGCGCGGGAGATCCGACTCGGTCAGCAACCACAATGGGCGGCTGTCCGCGGTTGCCGCTGTCAACAGGACTTCTGCCATCCGGGGAGCTTAACCAATGTTCGCTGCCGCAGCGTATTTTTGGGATGGACCGGAGCCGACGCGTTGACAACGGCGCGCCGGTTGTGATCACATCGGGCGACTTATTTCCTGCTTTCGCACCCGTACAAGTCTCATGGCTCTCACAACCGGCGCTCTGGTAGAGGTACTTGTCGGACTTACGCTCCTAAGGAGCGTAAGGTGCGGGGCTCTCGCGCACGCCTGACCGAACACCTGGCACCCGCGAGCAAAGACACCTAAAGACCCCGCACCGGCCACGAGCCGCTGCGGGGTTTTTTTACGTTGGCAATTCGGCCGCGGCCGTTTGGAGAGGGATGATGAGGCTCTATTCGCAGAAAGACGTCGACAAGAAGGCACTCAAAGGTGCGCGCATCGCTGTGCTTGGGTTTGGCAGCCAGGGCCGTGCCCACGCACTGAATCTGAGCGACAGCGGCTTCGACGTCGTCGTGGGTGTCCGCAAAGGGGGCAACGGTTGGAAGAAGGCAAAAAAAGAAGGTCTCGCTGTAGCTGAGCCCGCCGCCGCCGCCGATGGCGCTGACCTGGTCGCGATGCTCGTGCCGGACCTGGCCCAGAAGTCCTTGTATGACGGCGTGGAAAAGAGCCTGAAAAAAGGCGCAACCCTGCTGTTTGCGCATGGATTCAATATCCACTTCAAGCAGATCAAACCGCGCAAGGACCTGGATGTCGTGCTCATTGCACCCAAGGGACCGGGTGATCTCGTTCGCCGCCAGTATCAGCAGGGTCGCGGCGTTCCGTGTCTGATCGCTGTTTCCCAGGACGCAACGGGCAAGGCCCACCCGAAGGCACTCGCCTACGCTCACGGCATCGGCGGTACGCGCGGGGGCGTGCTCGACACCACGTTCGGCGAGGAGACCGAGACCGATTTGTTCGGCGAGCAGGCCGTGTTGTGCGGCGGCGCGACCGAGCTGGTGGTGAAGGGCTTCGAGACCCTTGTCGAAGCGGGTTATCAGCCCGAGGTTGCCTATTACGAGTGCCTGCACGAGCTGAAGCTCATCGTGGACCTGCTGCACGAAGGCGGCCTGACGAAGATGCACCAGTTCATCAGCGAAACGGCCAAGTACGGCGACCTGACACGCGGCCCGCGGGTAGTGAATGACCGTGTGAAGGCGGAGATGAAGAAGATCCTGAAGGAAGTGCAGAACGGCAAGTTCGCCAGGCAATGGATCGAGGAGAACGCGAGCGGCGGCAAGAACTACTCGAAGTTGCTCAAGGAGGACACGAACCGCCAGATCGAGAAAGTCGGCGCCGAGCTGCGTGCCCGGATGCCGTGGTTGAACGACCGGCGCGCCTGAAGCGCCGAAAGTAAAAGGGTGCAACGCATGCGTTGCACGGGTGCCACGCGAGGGGCACACCGGATCGACGATGAGCAGGCAATGCCTGCGCAGAAGGACGCAAAAGGAGAAGCCATGGCTCCCAATCCAGACCGAGTGCTGATCTTCGACACCACGCTGCGCGATGGCGAGCAATCGCCCGGCTGCAGCATGACCCAGCCCGAAAAGCTGCGCGTGGCGCGCTCGCTTGCCGAGCTGGGCGTCGATGTAATCGAGGCGGGATTTCCCGCCGCCTCGCGCGGCGATTGGGAGTCGGTCAACGCGGTAGCGCGGGAGGTACAGGGCTCGGTCATCTGTGGGCTGGCGCGCTGCAACCGGGAGGACATCGACCTCGCCGCGAAGGCGTTGCGCGATGCCCCCCAACACCGCATTCACGTGTTCCTGGCGACGAGCGCCATTCACCGCCAGTACAAGCTCAACATGGCCCAGGAGGAGATCCTGCGCACGGCCGTCGAAGGCGTGAAAATGGCACGGGAGTGGTGCGAGGACGTGGAGTTCTCTCCGGAAGACGCCTCGCGCACCGAGTTGGAGTTCCTGGCCCAGGTCGTCGAGGCCGCGATCGAAGCGGGCGCCAGCACGGTGAACATCCCGGATACCGTTGGCTACACCGTTCCTGACGAGTTCGCGGAACTGTTCCGGTACCTGCGGAAGAACGTCCGCGGCATCGATACAATCCGGCTTTCAGTGCACTGTCACGATGATCTGGGGATGGCAGTCGCAAACAGCCTGACCGCCGTCGTCGCCGGCGCGCGCCAGGTCGAGTGCACGATCAACGGTATCGGCGAGCGTGCGGGCAATTGCTCGCTCGAGGAAGTGGTGATGGCGTTGAAGACACGTGAAGCGTTCTTCAATGTCCGCACCCAGATCCAGACCACCCGCCTCTACCCCACTTCGCGCCTCGTCTCCAGCATTACCGGCATGCCCATTCCGCGTAACAAGGCGGTCGTGGGCGAAAATGCATTTGCGCACGAAGCGGGAATCCATCAGCACGGAATGCTGAAGCATCACTCCACCTACGAAATCCTTCGGCCCGAGGATGTCGGCTTGTCGCGCAGCCACCTGGTACTCGGCAAGCACAGCGGCCGCCACGCGTTCCGGGATCGCGTCAAGGAGCTGGGTTTCGAGCTCGACGAGCTGGAATTCAACCGCGTGTTCGAGGAATTCAAAGCGCTTGCGGACAAGAAGAAAGAGTTGTTCGACGGTGATATCGAAGCGCTGGTGCTGCGCGCCGAAGGCTCGGCCAGTGGCCCGTGGAGCCTGCTGGATCTGAAGACTGTCGCCGACAGCAATGCGCCCGCAGATGCGGTCGTGCGCCTGCAGCACACCGATGGGCGCACGGTCGAGCGCAAAGCCCAGGGCGACGGCCCGGTGGACGCCGCCTTCAAGGCAATCGAAACCGCTACGGGCGTCAACGTGATGTTGCGCAAATTCGAAGTGCACAGTGTGTCCGAAGGCGAAGATGCTCAGGGTGAAGCGGTCGTGTACGTGGAGTACAACCAACGCACCTACCGCGGCTCGAGCGTGAGTACCAACATCGTCGAGTCGAGCACCAAGGCATTTCTCGAGGTGATCAACCGTATTGAGCTTTCCCAGGCGGGCACCCGCTCGCGTGAGGAACGGGCAGGCGCTGCGCACGTTGCGCAGGCCGCTGTATAAGGACGGAACTAGAATGGCACCTGCTCCGCAAACGATGCTCGAGAAGGTCTGGCGGCTGCATGAAGTCTCCAGCGAGACGGCCGACACACCGGCGGTCCTGTACATCGATCTGCATCTGATTCACGAAGTCACCTCGCCACAGGCATTCGCGGTTCTTCGCGAACGCGGCTTACCCGTACGCCGGACGGACCTCACGCTGGCGACGATGGATCACTCGACGCCGACGCGCACCGAGCAGATCTTCGGCGGCGCGCCGATCACGATCGACTCGGCCGCGAAGCAGGTGCGCGAGTTGGAAATCAACTGTGCGCAATTCGGGGTCGAGCTGCTCGGTCTGCGCCACTCGCAGCGCGGAATCGTGCACATCATCGGTCCCGAGCTCGGAATCACGCAGCCCGGAAAGACCGTCGTGTGCGGCGACAGTCACACCAGCACGCACGGCGCGCTGGGCGCCCTCGCCTTCGGAATCGGGACGACTGAAGTGGGCCATGTACTGGCCACGCAGTGTCTGTTACAGCGCAAGCCGCGGACATTTGCATTGAGCGTGTCGGGTCGCCTGCGTCCCGGCGTCACGGCGAAGGACCTGATCCTGGCGATTATCGGCAAGATCGGCGTAGGTGGCGGAACGGGTCACGTCATCGAATACCGCGGAGAGACGATTCGCGGACTCGACATGGATGAGCGGATGACTGTCTGCAACATGTCGATCGAGGCTGGCGCACGGGCCGGAATGATCGCGCCCGATGAGACCACCTATGAATACCTGGCGGGCCGCCCTCGTGCCCCACAAGGCGACGCCTGGGAGCGGGCGGTGGAAGAATGGCGCAAGCTGCCAACCGACGCAGGCGCCGTGTTCGACAGGCAGGTTGACATGGATGCCTCGGTGCTGGAACCGATGATCACCTACGGCACCAATCCGGGCATGGTCATTCCGATCAGCGCTGCGATTCCGACCCGCGACAACGACGCAGTGTTTGCCAAGTCGCTGGCGTACATGGGCCTGGAAGCCGGGGCACCTATCAAGGATCAGCCGGTGAACGTGGTGTTCCTGGGCAGCTGCACGAACGGACGTATTTCCGACCTGCGCAGCGCCGCGAGCGTGCTTCGGGGACGCAAAGTGGCAAAAGGCGTGCAGATGCTGGTCATTCCCGGCTCGCAGCAGGTTAAAAAAGAGGCCGAGGCCGAGGGACTCGATCGCGTGTTCATCGACGCTGGGGCCGAGTGGCGCGAATCCGGCTGCTCCATGTGCCTCGGGATGAATGGTGATCTCGTGCCGAAGGGCCAGTATTCGGTCAGCACGAGCAATCGGAATTTCGAGGGTCGCCAGGGTGTGGGTGCCCGTACCCTGCTGGCGAGCCCGCTGACCGCTGCCGCGAGTGCGGTGCGTGGACGCGTGACGGATCCGCGGGAGTTGCTCGTATGAAGGCGATTGAGGTTTTGCGCGCGCGGACAGTCGTATTGCCGGGGAGCAATATCGACACGGATCAGATCATCCCTGCCCGCTTTCTCACTACGACCACCCGCGAGGGCTTGGGACGTTCGCTGTTTGCGGACTGGCGCTACGATGGCCAGGGCGCGTTGCTCCCCGACTTCGTTCTCAATCGCCCTGAGGCGCAGGGCTGCCGGGTCCTGGTGGCCGGGCGTAATTTCGGCTGCGGGTCATCACGCGAGCATGCGCCATGGGCATTGTTGGATTACGGTATTCAGGCCGTGATCAGCACCGAGATTGCGGACATCTTCCGCAGCAACTCACTCAAGAACGGCTTTCTCCCCGTCGTGGTCGACGAAACGACCAGCAGTTGGCTGATTGCCAACCCGGGGGCCGAGGTCACGATCGACGTCGCGTCCACCACCCTGACACTGCCGACCGGCGTCAGTGTGAAGTTTCCACTCGAAGCCTTCTCGCGCTACTGCCTGTTGAATGGCGTCGATGAATTGGGCTTCCTGCTGGACCGCCGCGGTGATATCGAGGCGTACGAGCAGCGGCGTCACTCATGAAGGCGCGCATAGCGGTTCTCGGGGGCGATGGAATCGGTCCTGAGGTGATTGCCGAGGGCTTGCGGTGCCTCGAAGCGATCGGGAGCTCCTTCGGGCACGAGTTCGCTCTTACTCACCTGCCTTTTGGGGGAGCTGCGATCGATGCCTGTGGCGATCCCCTGCCCGAGAGTACTTTACACGCCTGCCTGACAGCGGATGCCGTGCTGCTGGGGGCCATCGGTGGTCCGAAGTGGTCGGCCCCGGACGCAAAGGTTCGGCCGGAGCAGGGGCTGTTACGGCTTCGCAAGGAGCTTGGCGTCTACGCAAACCTGCGGCCGGTAAAACTGCACTCGTGTTTGATTGGCGCCTCGACGATCAAGCCTGAGGTGCTCGAGGGAGTGGACCTGGTCTTCGTTCGCGAGCTCACGGGCGGCATCTATTTTGGCGAAAAGAAACGCGACGCTTTGAGCGCAGTGGACGTGTGCACGTACACTGTCACCGAAGTTGAGCGCATCACTCGCGTCGCGGCCCGCCTTGCGCAGCAGCGGCGGCGCAAGCTCACCTCCATCGACAAATCGAATGTTCTCGAGACGTCGAGGTTATGGCGCGAGGTGGCCACCCGGGTGAGAAGCGCGGAATTTCCTGATGTCGCCCTGGATCATATGCTGGTGGACGCGGCCGCCATGCACTTGATCAGGCGGCCACGTGATTTCGACGTGCTGGTCACCGAGAACATGTTCGGTGACATCCTGACCGACGAAGCGTCCATGCTGGCGGGATCACTTGGGCTGCTTCCGTCGGCCTCCCTGGGCGATGGCAAACGCGGTCTGTACGAACCGATTCACGGGTCTGCGCCCGATATCGCAGGCCGTGGGATTGCGAACCCTGTTGGCACTATCATGAGTATCGCGATGCTGCTGCGTCACTCGCTCGAGCTGACGAGGGAGGCGGAGACCTTGGAGGTGGCCGTCAGCCGAGCGTTGGAGGGTGGCGCTCGCACGCCTGACATTGCTATGTCCGGTGAGCGAGCGTTGACTACCCGAGAGATGGGGGATGCTGTGCTGGGTGCGCTATCGCGGGTTGGCTAGCGACGGCAATGTCACCTGACTAGCCGCGGGCACCGCGGCTGCCCCATCGGGCACCGCGGCTTGACCCATCGGCAGTGCGGCTGCCCTCCGCGGCGATCAGGCGATCGCGGCTTTTGGCACGCTCTCCAACGTCCGCGCTGCGCGCTCCAGGCCCGCCGCCAGGTCCCGCTGCAGGTCCTCTAGTCCTTCGATACCCACAGACAGCCGAATCAGGCCATCAGCCAGCCCTGCCTTCTGTCTCGCGACCGGGTCCATCGCGGCATGCGTCATCGTTGCCGGATGAGCGACCAGGCTTTCGACACCTCCCAGCGACTCGGCCAACGAGAAGCACTGCAGATCGCAGACGAACTCCCTTACTGCATCGTGTCCGCCCTCCAACTCGAGGCTCACGATCGCGCCAAAGCCACGCTGCTGCCGCCGGGCAATGTCATACCCCGGGTGACTGGGCAAGCCAGGGTAGTAGACCTTTTTGACATTGGGCTGCTCTTGAAGCCATTGAGCCAATGCCATCGCGTTGCGCCCGTGATGGTCCAGCCTTGCGTGCAGCGTCCGGAGGCCTCGCAGGGTCATGAAGCTATCGAAGGGCGCACCTGTCACGCCGAGGCAGTTCGCCCACCAAACCAGTTGCTCGTGAAGCGTCTTGTCGCGCGCGACCACGGCCCCACCCACGACGTCGCTGTGACCGTTCAGGTACTTCGTCGTCGAGTGAAGAACGAGGTCCGCACCGAGCGTCAATGGCTGCTGCCATGCCGGGGACAAAAATGTGTTGTCCACGACTACCAGCGCTCCGCTTGCGCGACCCAGCGATGCAAACTTCTCGATGTCGGTGATGCGCAGGAGCGGATTGCTCGGCGTCTCAATCCAGAGTAAATCGGCCGGCTTGGAAAGCGCGGCTCGTACAGCAGCATCGTCACCGAAGTTGATGAATTCGACCTTTCGCTCGCCGCGGCGGTGCCATGCGTCGAACAGACGATACGTTCCGCCATAACAGTCGTGCGGAGCGATGATGCGGGCACCCGCAGGAATGAGATAGCCGACCAATGTGATAGCGGCCATGCCGGTCGCGGTGATGACGCCACCCACGCCGAGCTCCAATTCGGCGATTGCCGATCCGAGCAGATCGCGCGTCGGATTTCCCGAGCGCGTGTAGTCGTAGCTGCGCTTCTCACCGAAGCAGCGGAATGCAAACGTCGAGGTGAGATGAATGGGTGGCACAACGGCACCCGTGGCGTCATCGCTCTCGAGGCCGGCACGTACGGTCTGGGTAATCTGGCTGGGGCGATCGCTCACAACACGCTCTCCAGCGCCACGGCGAATATCCGGCGCAATTGTTCAGTCTCCTTCAGGAATGCATCGTGGCCGTAGATCGAGGAAAGCTCGTGCAATCGCGCGACCGGCAGGCGCGCAACCATTGC
>JAQGOF010000230.1 GCA_028293745.1 Gammaproteobacteria bacterium
ATCCAACTTCCAGCGCGCCAAGCAGATCCTCGTGGGAGCGCTCGACAAGCTGCATGCGATGGCGGATGCGCTCGTCAAGTACGAAACCATCGACGAGGAGCAGCTGAAGGACATCATGGCGGGCAAGGTCCCGCGGCCGCCGAAGGACTGGGACGAGAGTTTGTCCAACAAGCCGCCCAAGGCTCCGGCCGAAGGGACGCCCGGTGGGCCGATCGGCTCGCCCGCAGGCCAACATTAATAGTTGAGGTCGGGACGCCACGCGCCACCAGGCGTGCGCCCCGACCCGCTCTGTCGACGCAGTCCTCGCAGCGAGGGTTCCAGGCATGCTGCGCTGTGGGTCGCAAACAATCGATTTATCGCGGCCCGTGGTCATGGGCGTGCTCAATGTCACCCCTGATTCATTCTCCGACGGTGGGCAATATCGTGAGCTCGATGCCGCCGTAGGCCACGGCTTGCGCATGGTCGAAGAGGGCGCAGCGATCATCGACGTAGGCGGTGAGTCCACGAGGCCCGGAGCCGACCCTGTGGATGCGGAGGAGGAAATCCGTCGCGTCGTACCCGTCATTGAGAAGCTGCGGGGCCAAACGGACGCGATTGTGTCTGTTGACACCAGTAAGCCACAGGTGATGCGGGCGGCGGCCGCTGCCGGCGCCGGCCTGATCAATGACGTCCGGGCCCTGTCGGAACAGGGAGCACTGGAGGCCGCGGTCGCCACCCAGTGCGCCGTCTGCCTCATGCACATGCAGGGGGACCCCCGGAGCATGCAATTGGCCCCCCACTATGACGACGTCGTGAACGATGTCAAAGCGTTCCTGGAGCAGCGCGTTAACGTGTGCCGCGCGGCCGGAATGGCTGCCGACCGAATAGTGATCGATCCCGGGTTCGGATTCGGGAAGACCCTGGAGCACAATCTGCAGTTGCTGCGCCACCTGCGCCAGCTGGGCACCGAGTTGCCCATAATGGTGGGATTATCACGCAAGTCGATTGTGGGGCGCCTTACCGGGCGTCCTTCGGGTGAGCGGATCTATGGCAGTGTGGCGCTCGCCGTGATGGCCGTGATCAATGGGGCGCGAATCGTTCGCGTTCACGATGTTGGTGCGACGGTTGATGCGCTGAAGACTGTTATTGCAGTCCAAGGATGAGATGGTATGAGTCGACGATATTTCGGCACCGACGGCGTCAGAGGCACGGTGGGCGAACACCCCATGACCGTGGACTTCGCGTTGCAGTTGGCTAGCGCCGCAGCGCGAGTACTTGCTCCTGAGGGCGGCACCGTTCTCATCGGCAAGGACACACGGCTCTCGGGCTACATGTTCGAATCCGCCCTTGAAGCCGGATTCGTCGCGGCGGGCGTTAACGTGCAGCTCATCGGGCCACTGCCGACACCCGGCATCGCCTACATGACCCGCCGTTTCAACTGCGACTTCGGCGTCGTCATCAGCGCCTCGCACAATCCATACGACGATAACGGCATCAAGTTCTTCGACGCCACAGGGGCGAAGCTCTCAGACGAACTGGAGGAGCGCATCGAGACCGAGTTGGCGCAGCCGCCGGTCACGCGTGTTTCACGCAGCCTCGGTCGCGCGAGCCGCGTGGACAGGTCACGAACCCTGTACCAGGAGTTCTGTGCGGCCACTATCGCGCCCGGTGTAGACCTCTCTGGTATGAAAATCGTCGTGGATTGCGCAAACGGCGCTGCGTACAAAGTTGGACCGCGGGTGTTGGCTGATCTGGGCGCGGAGATCGTACCCATTGGCTGTTCGCCGAACGGCCGCAACATCAATGACGGCTGCGGATCGACTGCGCCCGACCTGCTACAGCTTACGGTTCCGGGCGTCCGTGCGCATGTCGGGCTCGGCCTCGATGGTGATGGCGACCGCCTCGTAATGGTCGATCACCTGGGCCGGATCGTAGATGGCGATCAGCTCCTGTATGTCATTGCGCGTGCACGGAAGGAGGCCGGAACGCTCCGCGCCCCTGTGGTTGGCACGGTGATGAGTAACCTGGGCCTGGAGGTTGCCCTTCGCGAGAGTGGCATCGACTTCCTGCGGGCACCGGTGGGCGATCGCTATGTGCTCGCCATGCTCCGTGATACGGGCGGCACCCTCGGTGGGGAGACCTCCGGACACATCCTGTGCCTCGATAAGACGACCACGGGTGACGGTCTCGTGAGCGCGTTACAGGTTCTTGGCGTGATGAAACAGACCGGCAGATCGCTAGCCGAGCTCGCTTCAGGCATGAAGAAATTTCCGCAGGTACTGCTCAACGTGAAAGTTGCAAAGCGCTTCGATCCGTCGGCAGTCCCCTCGGTCCAGGAGGCGGTTCAAAAGATCGAGAAACGCATGGGTGGCGATGGCCGTGTCGTTTTGCGTGCCTCAGGTACCGAGCCCGTCATCCGGGTGATGGTTGAAGGCAAGGGCGAGAGTGCCACCCGGGCCGCGGCAACCGAGCTGGCAGAAGTGGTGAAAGCCGCTGCCGACCTGTAGCCGGCAAAGCGCGCCGCGGAACTTGCCCGGGGCGCGCTCCCGCGACAACTCCAGCTCAATCGAAGATTGCACCACGGTGGGTCCGTCGCTATCATCGCGCGCCCGCGAAATCTGGAGGTCGGACAATGCGCCGCCCCATCGTCGTCGGAAACTGGAAAATGCATGGATCGCGCGCCGATAACGCGCGACTGATCGAGGAGCTGGGGGCGCAATATCCGCCCGATCCGGCTGCGGATTGTGTCGTGTGTCCGCCGTTCGTGTACCTGCAGGAAGTGGGGCGAATGTTGCGTGACACGCCCATCCACCTCGGCGCGCAGGACGTGTGCGCGGACAATCAGGGTGCGTTCACCGGCGAGGTTTCGGCGGCGATGCTCAAGGACGTCGGTTGCGAGTACGCGATCGTCGGCCACTCCGAGCGGCGTCTGCTGTATCGGGAAAGCGATCAGCTGGTGGCGCGCAAGTTTGCGGCGGCTCATTCGAAGGCTCTCATACCTATTTTATGCGTCGGGGAGCAGCTTTCGGATCGCGAGGCGGGGCGCACGGCCGAGGTCGTGCAACGTCAGCTCGATGTGGTGCTGGAATTGTGTGGCGCGGAAACACTAGGCCATGGCGCCGTTGCGTACGAGCCCGTCTGGGCTATCGGGACGGGTCGAAACGCGAGTCCGGAGCAGGCGCAGGAGGTCCACGCCCTGATCCGCGCCCGGATAGGGGTCCGGGATGCTAGAATTGCGGCTGCGACCCGTATTCTCTATGGCGGCAGCGTCAAGGCCAGCAATGCGGCGGAGCTATTCGCGATGCCCGACGTGGACGGTGGTCTGATCGGCGGTGCGTCGCTCAAAGCTGATGAGTTTCTAGCCATCCTGGCCGCCGCCGGATAGCGATCGCCAACGGGATATTGATTGCATGCTAAGAGTGGTCTTGACAGTTATTCAGGTTTTTTCGGCGTTCGCCATCATCGGCCTCGTGCTGCTTCAGCGCGGAAAGGGCGCGGAGGCGGGCGCTGGCTTCGGCGCGGGAGCGTCCGGCACGGTGTTCGGCGCTCGTGGCGCCAGCACTGCGTTGTCGCGCGCCACCGCCATCTTTGCGGCCGTCTTCATGATCAACAGCTTGCTGCTGGCCTACACGGGCACAAAGCAGTCGGCAGCGCAGCCGCGGTCGATTCTCGACGAGGCTGCTGACAGCGCGTCCAAGACGCCCCCCGGCGCGGCGAAGACTCCATCGCCCGCGACTGTGCCTGCACCTGCTCCAACGCCGAGCCCTGTGGCGCCAGCGCCGGCGCCAGCAGCACCTGAGCCGCCGAAGTAGAATGGCGTGAGACGTTATCTTATCGGCGCGGAGCGCCGCTAAGTTGACCGGGTTCGTCCGCGAACCCGGTGAGAAGTTGGGCGAAAGCCCATGAGGATATGGGCGCAGCCCATGAAAAGCCGACGTGGTGGAATTGGTAGACACACTAGCTTGAGGGGCTAGCGCCGCAAGGTGTGGGAGTTCGAGTCTCCCCGTCGGCACCAAATGTCGTTACGCACTGCTACAATGCGTGACTCTCGCACTGCTGGATTTGCGTGGATAAATTACTAGGGGGCAGGCCGTTGACCGGTCTGTCCCCTTTGTTTGCGGGCGAACGGTAATGCTGTCGAACTATCTGCCGATTCTCATTTTTCTGGGTGTCGCTACGGCGTTGGCCCTGGTGATGCTGGTGCTTGGCAGCGGCATCGGCCGCTACTTCTCGCGTTTCCATGACGACAAGGCCAAGCGCTCGCCATACGAGTGCGGCTTCGAGGCATTCGAAGACAGTCGCATGAAATTCGACGTGCGCTACTACCTCGTGGCCATCCTCTTCATCGTGTTCGACCTGGAGATCACGTTCCTGTTTCCGTGGGCCGTGGCCCTCGGAAAGATCGGCGGCTTCGGCCTGATCGCCATGGCCGTGTTTCTCGCCATTCTCGTCGTGGGCTTTATCTACGAGTGGAAGAAAGGAGCGCTCGAGTGGGACTAGAGGCGGCTGTGGATCCCGAGGGCGCGGAGGGATTCGCCCAGCGAGGCTTCCTGACCACCCAGGTGGACAGCCTGGTCAATTGGGCACGTACAGGGTCTCTGTGGCCCGTGACATTCGGCCTCGCCTGCTGCGCGGTCGAGATGATGCACGCGGGTGCTTCTCGTTATGACCTCGATCGCTTCGGCGTCGTCTTTCGCCCAAGCCCACGTCAGTCGGACGTGATGATTGTCGCCGGCACGCTGGTGAACAAGATGGCCCCGGCCCTGCGCAAAGTGTACGACCAGATGGCTGAGCCCCGATGGGTCATCTCCATGGGGTCGTGCGCGAATGGCGGCGGGTATTACCACTACTCGTATGCCGTCGTGCGTGGTTGCGACCGGATCGTCCCCGTCGATGTCTACGTGCCCGGCTGTCCACCAACCGCCGAAGCGCTCGTGTACGGCATCATTCAGCTTCAGAAAAAGATCGAGCGAACCAGCACGATCGCCAGATAAGGAGCGGACTTGCCACCTCTTACCGGCGCGCAGCGCCGCTACATGAACGGGGTTCGCGGCTCTGCGCGAACCCCGTTGAAAGTTGGGCGCAGCCCATGACAAGTGCACTAGCGCTTCAAGTCGACGCGCACCTGAGTGGGACCGTGCGGCGCGTTGCATCGCCCGCCGGCGAGCTCGCCTACGAGGTCGAGCCTGCCGCACTGATGTCGGTGTGCCGTGCGCTGCGCGACACGCCGGAGTTGAAGTTTGAAATGCTGGTCGATGTCGCGGGTGTTGATTACCTGCACTATGGCCGGGACGAGTGGCAGACAGTGACGGCCACCCACTCGGGCTTCAGCCGCGGCAGGGTGGCCCGTACCACCGCTCCGGACCCCAACATGCCGGGTCGTTTTGCGGTCGTGTACCATCTGCTGTCGATCACGCACAACCACCGTCTGCGCTTGCGCGTGAAATGTCTCGATCCCCAGGAGCCGGTGGTCGATTCGGTCATCGATGTCTGGGCCTCGGCCAACTGGTTCGAGCGTGAGGCTTTTGACCTGTTTGGCATTATGTTTCGCGGGCATCCGGACCTGCGCCGCATCCTCACGGACTACGGGTTCATCGGACATCCGTTCCGCAAGGACTTCCCGCTCATCGGCAACGTCGAGGTGCAGTACGACGCAGAGAAGAAGCGCGTTGTGTATCAACCCGTGAGCATCGTGCCGCGCGTACTGGTGCCGAAGGTTATCCGCCACGACCATCGCTATGACCCGGCTCTGAAAGATGTGGTGCCGAACGAGCTGACGGAGCGGCGCTGATGTCTGAGATCAGAAACTACACGCTGAATTTCGGTCCGCAGCATCCGGCCGCGCACGGCGTGCTGCGCCTCGTGCTCGAGATGGATGGCGAGACCATCCAGAAAGCCGATCCGCACATCGGTCTGCTGCACCGGGGAACCGAGAAGCTCGCCGAGTCGAAGCCGTTCAACCAGTCAATCGGTTACATGGACCGCCTCGACTATGTATCGATGATGTGCAACGAGCATGCTTATGTGCTCGCTATCGAGAAGCTGCTCGGCATCGCCCCGCCCGAGCGTGCGCAATACATCCGCGTAATGTTCGATGAAATCACTCGTGTGCTCAATCACCTCATGTGGCTGGGTGCGCATGCGTTGGACATCGGGGCGATGACCGTCTTCCTCATGTGCTTCAAGGAACGTGAGGAATTGATGGACCTGTACGAGGCGGTCTCGGGCACTCGCATGCACGCTACGTACTACCGGCCGGGCGGCGTCTATCGCGACCTGCCCGATTCCATGCCGAAGTACCAGCCTTCGAAGTGGCGCTCGCAGAAGGATGTGGACCGCCTGAACGAGGCCCGCTCGGGCACGATGCTCGACTTCATCAAGGCCTTCACGGACCGCTTCCCGGCGAACATCGATGACTACGAGACCCTGCTGACCGACAACCGGATCTGGAAGCAGCGCACGGTCAACATCGGAGTCGTCTCCCCGGAGCGCGCCATGCAGCTCGGCTTCACCGGCCCCATGCTGCGCGGCTCGGGTGTTGAATGGGACCTGCGCAAGAAGCAGCCCTACGAAGTCTACGATCGCATGGATTTTGACATCCCGGTCGGTGTACACGGCGACTGTTATGACCGCTACCTGGTCCGCATCGAGGAGATGCGCCAGTCCAACCGCATCATCCGCCAGTGCGCCGATTGGCTCAGCAGCCATCGAGGTCCGGTGATGATCGATGATCGCAAGGTCCGGCCCCCCAGCCGCGAGCGGATGAAGGACGACATGGAATCCCTCATTCACCACTTCAAGTTCTTCACCGAAGGATACGAAGTGCCCGAGGGTGAGACCTACGCAGCCATCGAGGCGCCCAAGGGCGAGTTTGGCATCTACCTGATTTCAGATGGCGCAAACAAACCCTACCGGCTGAAGGTTCGTGCGCCCGGTTTCGCGCACCTGGCCGCACTCGAGGAGATGTGCACAGGTCACATGCTCGCCGACGTCGTGGCAGTGATCGGCACCCAGGATATCGTGTTCGGGGAAATCGACCGTTGAGTACACAGACCAAACCAGGCGCGCTGGGCGCGGACAGCAAGCTCAAGCTGTTGACGGCAGCTACGCGCCACGAAATCGACGAATGGGTGAAGAAGTTCCCGCCTGGGCGGCAACGCTCGGCCACCATCTCGGCGTTGCGGGCCGTGCAGGAACAGAACCACGGCTTCCTGACTCCCGAGCTGATGGATGCGGTGGCCGAATACCTGAACCTGCCGCCCATCCAGGTGTACGAGGTCGCGACTTTCTACTCGATGTTCGAGACACACCCGTGCGGCCGCCATCATGTCAGCATCTGCACGAACCTGTCGTGCATGCTGAACGGCGCCGAGGATCTCGTGGCGCATGCGGAAAAGAAGCTCGGCATCAAGCTCAACCAGAGCACGCCGGACAAGCGCATTTTTCTGAAGCGGGAAGAAGAGTGCCTGGCGGCCTGCACCGGCGCGCCGATGATGATGGTGGATCACGTGTTCCACGAGTACCTGACACCCGAGAAAGTCGACAAAATATTGGACGAGTTGAAATGAGCCAGTGGGCCGACAAACAGAACCTGCTGCTGTTCGAGGCGCTGAAGTACGACCAGCCCTGGACTCTGGACAGCTACCGCAAGATCGGCGGCTACGAAGTCTGGGAAAAGATGCTGGCGGAAAAGCCGACGCGCGAGTCCGTCATCGATGCCGTCAAGGGATCGGGTCTGCGTGGCCGCGGTGGAGCAGCCTTCCCCACCGGCATGAAGTGGAGCTTCATGCCGCGCAACTCGCCGGTTCAGAAGTACCTCGTTTGCAACTCCGATGAGAGCGAGCCCGGCACGTGCCACGATCGCGACATCCTGCGGTATACCCCGCACGCCCTGATCGAGGGCCTGGCAATCGGCGGCTATGCGACCAACTCGACGGTTGCATACAACTACATCCGCGGTGAGTTCCTGGGCGAGCCCGTGCCGCGTTTCGAGGCGGCGCTGAAGGAGGCGTACGCTGCCGGTTTGCTCGGCAGGAACATCAAGGGTACCGGCATCGATTTCGACATTTACACCTTCGTCGGCGCGGGTGCCTACATCTGCGGCGAAGAAACGGCGATGCTGGACTCGCTCGAGGGCAAGCCCGGCAAGCCGCGGTTCAAGCCGCCGTTTCCGGCCAACTTCGGTCTCTACGGCGCGCCGACGACGATCAACAACACGCAGAGTTTCGCTTCGGTTCCCGCGATCCTGCGCAAGGGTCCCGAGTGGTTCGTGCAACTCGGGCCGAAGAACGCCGCCGGCACCGTGATCTTTTCCGTCTCCGGACACGTCGAGAAACCGGCGAATCTCGAGCTGCCGCTGGGCATCCCGTTCAAGGATCTGCTCGATCTGTGTGGCGGCGTCAAGGGCGGAGCTAAGCTGAAGGCGGTCATCCCGGGCGGCCTCTCGGTGCCGGTCGTGCCCGGCGATGTCATGCTGAAGACCAACATGGACTACGACTCGTTGAAGGCTGTCGGCTCCGCCATCGGCTCCGCTGGCGTGATCGTGATGGACGAGACGACCTGCATGGTCCGCGTCCTCGAGCGGATTACCCGTTTCTACAAGTCGGAGTCGTGCGGCCAATGCACGCCGTGCCGTGAGGGGACGGGGTGGATGAACCGGCTGGTGAAGCGGATCCTGGCCGGCGACGCGCGCCGCGAGGAACTCGGATTGTTGCTCGATGTCGCTGGAAGAATCGAAGGCCACACCATCTGCGGATTTGGCGATGCCTCGGCCTGGCCGGTGCAGAGTGCGCTCAAGCACTTCCGCCATGAGTTCGAGTACATGATCGATCACGGCGGCCGCAGCATGGTGAGCGACCAGCTGGGAGCGAAGGCGGCATGAGCGGCGAAGAATTCATCAACATGGAAGTCGACGGCGTGCCCGTGAAGGCGCGCAAGGGCGACATGATCATTCGCGTCACTGACGCGAACAACGCGTATGTGCCACGCTTCTGCTACCACGACAAGCTGACCATCGCGGCCAACTGCCGCATGTGCCTGGTCGAGGTAGAGAAAGCGCCGAAGCCCATGCCCGCGTGCGCCACCCCGGTGGTGGAGGGCATGAAGGTATTTACCAAGTCGCCGCGCGCCATTGGCGCGCAACGGGCGACCATGGAATTCCTGCTCATCAACCATCCACTCGACTGCCCGATCTGTGACCAGGGTGGCGAGTGCGAGCTGCAGGATCTCGCCGTTGGATTCGGCCGCGATATATCGCGCTTCCACGAGCGCAAGCGCGCGGTCCAGGACGAGAACCTCGGGCCGCTGATCGCGACCGACATGACTCGCTGCATTCACTGCACGCGTTGCGTGCGCTTTACGCAGGAGATCGCCGGCTACCAGGAGCTCGGAATGATCGGCCGCGGCGAACAGATGAAGGTTCGCACGTACATCGAGCAGACGGTTCATCACGAAATGTCGGGCAACGTCATCGACCTCTGCCCGGTCGGTGCCCTGGTCTCCAAACCGTACCGCTTCAGCGCGCGTGCTTGGGAGATGACATCGCACCCTTTGGTTTCACCGCACGATGGCGCGGGCACAAACCTTTACGGGCATGTGCTTCGCGGCCGGTTGATGCGGGTGATTCCTCGTGAAAACGAGGCTATCAACGAGACGTGGATCCCGGATCGCGATCGCTTCAGTTACGAAGGTGTCTACAGCCCCGAGCGTATCCAGAAGCCGATGCTGCGGCAGGGCACCGAATGGGTCGAGACAGATTGGGAAACGGCGCTGACGAAAGTTGCCGAGGGGTTGCGGTCGCGTGCTGCGGATCTCGGAGTGCTGGCGAGCAGCACGAGCACGCTCGAAGAGCTCTATCTGTTGGGTCGGCTGGCCCGTGGACTGGGCAGCGGTAACATCGATCATCGGCTGCGCCAGGGGGATTTCCGCGATCAGGACGCGGACCCGCCGTATCCCAACCTCGGGATGCCGATCGCCGATATCGACCTGCTGAAGGGGTTGTTGGTTATCGGCGCAAATCTGCGGCGCGAGGTGCCGATCCTTGCGCACCGCGTTCGCAAGGCTGCCATGCAGGGCGCGAAGGTCATATCGTTCGGGCCTGCGCCCACCGAGTACCTGTTTCCCGTCGCGGTCAACATGGTGTCTGCGCCTGCAAAGCAGGTTGAGGACCTGGCCGCCATTCTGGCCGTTGCGGCGCAGACTTCGGGCCAACCCGTGCCCGCTCACCTTGCTTCGGTCGTGCAGCAGGCGAAGGTCGGGGATGCTCATCGCGAAGCTGCCGCTGCGTTGGTTGCTGGCGAGAAGCGGGCGGTATGGTTAGGGGCGCTCGCGGTGCGACACCCTGCGTACGCCGACCTGCGCGCGTTGGCTGCTGCGATTGCCGACCTCACCGGTGCAGCGTTCGGCGTGTTGGCTGAGGGCGGAAATGCCGCTGGAGCCTATCTCGCCGGTGCCGTTCCGCATCGCGAGGCGGGCGGGAAGTCAGCGGGCAAAACGGGTTTGTCAGCGTTGGAAATGTTCCAGCGCACGCTGAAGGCCTACGTGCTGTTTGGTGGAGTCGAGCCCCGGGTCGATTCGGTGCATGCCGAAAGTTCGCGCACGCTGGCGAAGGCCGAGTTTGTCGTCGCCATCACCCCGTTTGCCAACGATCAGCTGAGGGAGATCGCTCACGTGCTGCTGCCTATTGGCACCTTCGCGGAGACTTCGGGTACCTACGTCAATCTGGAAGGTACCTGGCAGAGTCAGAACGGCGCTGCGCAGCCGGTAGGCGAAGCGCGCCCGGGTTGGAAGGTGTTGCGCGTGCTCGGCAACCTGTTGAACCTCAGTGGCTTTGAATATCAGTCGTCCGAGGACGTTCGCGAGGAACTGCGTAAATTGTGCACTGACAGCCCGGCGACCGCCTACAAGGGCAGTCACCGCGTTGCGCAGGGTACCGCCGGCGCCGATGTCCTGGATCTTTCCATGTACCACGTCGATGCTCTCGTGCGTCGTGCGCCTTCGTTGCAGAAGACGCGCGAGGGACGCACGTTGGCCGTTACTTATTGACCGAGGATCAGGTTCGCGTGCTGCAAAGTATTTCAGACACCTGGAACTCGCTGTCGGCCTACGGTCAACACACCGTTTGGACGACCGTGTGGACCCTTGCCATCACCGTCGCCCTGATTCTCTCGGTAGCGTTGTTGACCCTGTGGGAGAGAAAGGTCATTGGTTGGATGCAGTTGCGCCGTGGCCCAAACCGGGTGCGCATACTCGGTATGTTTCCCGGCCTGGGGCAGCCTTTCGCGGACGTCGTGAAGCTGCTCACCAAGGAAGTGATCATTCCGGCGAACGCCAACAAGTTCCTGTTCCTCCTGGCTCCCATGATCACGCTGATACCGGCATTCGCCGCCTGGGCAGTGATTCCACTGTCGGCGACGGTCGTCGTGTCGAAGGCCAATGCGGGCTTGTTGTACCTGTTGTCATTGACCTCGATGGGCGTCTACGGGGTCATCATTGCGGGCTGGGCGGCGAATTCCAAGTATGCGTTCCTCGGCGCCATGCGATCGGCGGCGCAGATGGTTGCGTACGAAATCGCGATGGGCTTTGCGCTCGTGGGCGTGATCATCGCCTCGCAGAGTCTGAATCTCGGTGACATCGTCGAGCGCCAGCAGGGCGGGTTCCTCGCATGGAACTGGTTCTGGCTGTTTCCGCTGCTGATCGTGTATTTCATCTCGGGCGTCGCCGAAACCAACCGCGCGCCGTTTGACGTTGCGGAAGGCGAGTCGGAGATCGTCGCCGGATTTCACGTGGAGTATTCAGGCATCGCCTTCGCGCTGTTCTTCCTCGCTGAATACGCGAACATGATCCTGATCTCGGCGCTCACGGCCGTGTTCTTCTTTGGAGGCTGGCTGTCGCCCTTTGCCGGTTACCTGGGCGATTCGGCGCTTGCGCAGCCCAACATCGGCTGGCTGCTGATCAAGATATTCATCGCGCTGTTCTTCTTCCTCTGGTTCCGCGCCACCTTCCCGCGCTATCGGTATGACCAGATCATGCGCCTCGGTTGGAAGGTGCTGATTCCGGTCACGATTGTCTGGATCGGCGTGGAGATGGTGATGGCCTGGTACAAGGTCGGCCCGTGGGCGAAAGTCGCGCTGTGGGCGCAGTGAAACGGAGGAACTAGGCAATGGCCGTGAATCTAGTCAAGACGCTGCTGCTGACTGAGCTCGTGCAGGGCATGGGCGTCACTATCCGCAACTTCTTCAGCACCAAGTACACGCTGAACTACCCCGAGGAGAAGACTCCACAGTCGCCTCGTTTCCGTGGGTTGCACGCGCTGCGACGCTATCCGAACGGGCAGGAGCGCTGCATTGCCTGCAAACTGTGTGAGGCGGTGTGTCCCGCGGTCTGTATCACGATCGACTCAGAGGTCGCGCCGGATGGCACGCGCCGGACGAGTCGCTACGACATCGACCTCTTCAAGTGCATCTACTGCGGCTTCTGTGAGGAAGCATGTCCAGTGGACGCCATCGTGCTCACTCGTATCCACGAGTACCACATGGAGCATCGCGGGGAAAACATCATGAGCAAGGACAAGCTGCTCGCCGTGGGCGAGCGCTACGAGGCCATGATCGCGACCGACAAAGCCGCCGACGCGCCGTATCGCTGAGCACAAACACGATGCCAAATGGGAGATTCTTCCCGGCGCGCTTCGCGCCGCTACGCTTCGCCGGTTTGCGGTCTTCCGCAAACCGGCAGGGGAGTTGGCCGCAGGCCATGACAACATGGTAGAGATACTCTTTTACATCTTCGGGACGATCCTGGTCCTGGGGGCACTGGGCGTGATCACTTCGCGCAACCCGGTGTATTCCGCGCTCTTGCTCGTGCTCTGTTTCATTACCTCCGCAGCCATCTGGCTGCTGATCGAAGCTGAGTTCCTCGCCGTGGTGCTGGTGCTCGTGTATGTGGGCGCGGTGATGGTCTTGTTCCTGTTCGTCGTGATGATGCTCGATGTCAATCTCGAGGAATTGCGAACGGGATTTACGCGCTACGCCTGGCTCGGATGGCTCACCGCGCTCGCAGTGATCGTTGAGATCGTTGGAGTGGTGTGGGTGCGTGGCGTTGGTATCGACGTCTCGAAATCGCCGACACCCACGGCGCCTGACTACAGCAATACGCTGGAGCTGGGCCGGGTCATGTACACCAAGTACGCATACCCCTTTGAACTTGCCGCCGTGCTGTTGCTGGTCGCCATCATTGCAGCGATTTCGCTGACCATGCGACGCCGTCCCGGACTCAAGGTTCAGGACATTGGCAAGCAGGTCGCCGTGCGCGCCAAAGATCGCGTGCGTATCGTGAAGATGAATTCGGAGAAGCGCTCATGATCACGCTTTCTCAGCTGCTGACCCTGTCGGCGATCCTGTTCGCGCTGTCGGTGGCCGGCATCTTCCTCAATCGTAAGAATGTGATCCTGCTGCTGATGTGCGTGGAGCTGCTGCTGCTGGCCGCGAACTTCAACTTCATCGCCTTCTCGCGCTATCTCGGCGACATCAACGGGCAGGTGTTCGTGTTTTTCGTGCTGACCGTGGCGGCCGCCGAATCGGCGATCGGGCTGGCCATACTCGTGGTGCTGTTCCGCGAGCGCCGCAGTATCAATGTCGAAGATCTGAATACGCTGCGAGGCTGAGTGCGAGCATGAATTTGACCCTCCTCGTATTGATCGCCGTCCTACCGCTGGTTGGCGCGATTCTGGCCGGATTGTTCGGACGGGTGATCGGCCGCGCCGGCGCCCACACGGTCACGATCCTGGCCGTGGCAACTTCGTTTGTGCTGTCACTGCACGTGCTCAAACAGATCTACCTGGACGGCGTACCGGCGTTCGACGGACCGGTCTATAGCTGGTTGATCAGTGATGGCGTGAAGATGGATGTCGGGTTCCTCATCGACCGGCTGAGCACGCTGATGATGGTGGTCGTGACGTTTGTATCACTCTGCGTGCACGTCTACACGATCGGCTACATGAGCGACGACCCCGGCTACACCCGGTTCTTCAGCTACATCTCGTTGTTCACCTTCTCGATGCTCATGCTCGTGATGTCCAACAACTTCATGCAGCTGTTCTTCGGGTGGGAAGCGGTGGGTGTGGTTTCGTACCTGCTGATCGGGTTCTGGTATACGCGCCCGACCGCGATCTTTGCGAACTACAAGGCATTCCTGGTCAACAGGGTCGGCGACTTTGGATTCGTGCTGGGCATCGCCGGAGTTTTCTACTACACAAACTCCGTCGGCTATGCCGAGGCGTTCGCTGCGGCTCCGAAGCTGGCGCACGCCATGCTGCCGCTCACCTCAAATACGAGCGTCGAGGCCATCACGCTGATCTGCATCTGCCTGTTCATCGGCGCGATGGGCAAATCAGCGCAGGTGCCGCTGCACGTGTGGCTGCCGGATTCGATGGAAGGTCCCACGCCGATCTCCGCGCTGATTCACGCGGCAACCATGGTGACCGCCGGGATCTTCATGGTGGCGCGAATGTCGCCGCTGTTCGAGCAGTCCGAGACGGCGCTGTCGTTCGTATTGATTATCGGTGCCACCACGGCTTTCTTCATGGGGCTGCTTGGGATCGTCAACAACGATATCAAGCGCGTCATCGCGTATTCGACGCTCTCGCAGTTGGGATACATGGTGACCGCCCTGGGAGTATCGGCATACAGCGCAGGCATGTTCCACCTGACGACGCATGCGTTCTTCAAGGCCCTGCTGTTCCTCGCAGCCGGCTCCGTGATCATTGGCATGCATCACGAGCAGGACATGCGCAAGATGGGCGGGCTCGCCAAGTACATGCCCATCACGGCGATCACGAGTTGGATCGGCGCGCTGGCGTTGATCGGTACGCCGTTTTTCTCGGGGTTCTACTCGAAGGACACCATTATCGAGGCGGTGGGTGAGTCGCACCGATGGGGTGCTACCTACGCGTATTGGTGTGTGCTGGGCGGTGTGTTTGTCACGGCGCTGTATACGTTCCGGATGATTTTCATGACGTTCCATGGGCCGGAACGGTTCAGACATGCTGACGAGGCGCATTCGTCGTCGCACGGGCACGACGACCACGGCCCGATCGAGCCGCATGAAAGTCCGCTCGTTGTTACGGGCCCGCTCATCGCGCTGGCTATTCCGTCGGTGGTCATCGGCGCCCTCACTGCCGGGCCGATTTTGTTTGGCGGCTACTTCGGTGATTCCATCCGCGTACTGGAGAACAACGACGTTCTCGCCGAACTGGGCAAGGACTTCCAAAGCCCGGTGCAGATGGCGTTGCACGGGTTTGCAGGCGCTCCGTTCTGGCTCGCTGCCGCCGGTGTGCTCACGGCGTGGCTGTTCTTCCTGTACAGACCGCAATGGGCCGATGTCGCCGCGCGTAAGCTGGCGCCCATCCGCAACCTGCTGCTCAACAAGTACTACTTCGACTGGTTCAACGAAAAAGTCCTTTCGACCCTGGCCCGCGGCCTCGGCTTCACGTTGTGGAAGGGCGGTGACCAGGTGTTGATCGACGGTGTCCTGGTCAACGGTTCGGCGGCCACGATCAGCTGGTTCGGAAGTATCGTGCGGCGTGTGCAGAACGGTTATCTGTACGCGTATGCGTTCTGGATGGTCATCGGCCTGGCGGTCATGCTGGGCTGGTTCCTGGTGCGGTCGTAAGTAACGGCGGTCATTGAATGCAAGGTTTTCTGTCATTTCTGATCTGGCTGCCCATCGCGGCTGGCATCGTGGTGCTCGTGTTGGGAGACCGGCACATCGGCGCGGGGCGCTGGATCGCGTTGGTTGCATCCATCGTGACCCTGCTCATCTCGCTGCCGCTGCTCGCTCATTTCAACTCCGGCACGCCTGATTTTCAGTTCGTCGAGAACCTGCCGTGGATCGCGCGCTTTCACGCGAACTACGCACTGGGTGTCGATGGCATCTCGCTGCCGCTGGTGGTGCTGACAGCATTCATTACGATACCGGTCATCGTCGCGGCCTGGACCGTCATCGAGGCGCGGCCGGCGCAGTACTTCGCAGCCTTTCTCATCATGGAAGGGCTGATGATCGGTGTGTTCTCCTCGACCGATGCGCTGCTGTTCTATTTCTTCTGGGAAGCCATGCTGATTCCGATGTTTCTGATCATCGGAATCTGGGGCGGCCCGCGCCGGGTGTACGCCACGATCAAGTTTTTCCTGTACACCTTCCTCGGCTCAGTGTTCATGCTCGTCGCCCTGATCTACATGTATGTGAAGGCGGGCGACTATTCGATTGCCAGTTTCCAGGCGCTGCCGCTGACGCTCGTCGAGCAGCGCTGGATATTCATCGCTTTTTTCCTGGCCTTTGCGGTCAAGGTGCCCATGTGGCCGGTGCATACCTGGTTGCCGGATGCACACGTGGAGGCGCCCACCGGGGGTTCCGTCATCCTGGCGGCCATCATGTTGAAGATGGGCGGGTATGGATTCCTGCGCTTCAACCTTCCAATCACACCGGATGCCAGCCGGCAGCTCGATCTCATCATCATCGCGTTGTCGCTGATTGCAGTTGTGTACATCGGCTTTGTGGCGCTCGTGCAGCAGGACATGAAGAAGCTGATCGCCTATTCATCGATCGCGCACATGGGATTTGTGACCCTCGGGGCGTTCATCGTCTATCAGATCGTCAGGAGCACCGGCGGCTTACAGGGCGCAGGAATGGGCCTCGATGGTGCAATGGTGCAGATGATTTCCCACGGCCTGGTATCGGGCGCGCTGTTCCTATGCGTAGGCGTGCTCTACGACCGCATGCATAGCCGGCAGATTGCAGACTACGGCGGCGTGATCAACACCATGCCGATCTTTGCGGCCTTCATGGTGTTGTTCGCGCTCGCGAACACCGGCTTGCCCGGCACTTCGGGTTTCGTCGGCGAGTTCCTGGTCATCCTGGCGAGCTTCAAGGCGAGCTTCTGGTATTCGCTGCTGGCCGCTACGACCCTCATTCTCGGCGCGGCCTACACGCTCTGGCTGGTCAAGCGGGTGGTATTCGGCCCGGTGGGCAACTCGAAGGTGGCCGCGCTCACCGACCTGAACGGACGCGAGTTTGGAGTCCTGGCGGTGTTGGCAGTGGCCGTGCTGCTGGTCGGCATCTGGCCGGCGCCGCTGTTGAAGATCATGCAGCCGACGATCCATCACCTGGTGGACCAGGCGGTCGCCAGCAAGATTCCGCTCTAAAGACATCCGCACCACCGGTTCGAACATGCCCGAAACGACCATGACCTGGCAAAGCATCACGCCCGCGATCCCGGAGATCTACCTGGTTGGGGCGATCTGCCTCCTGTTGCTGGTGGATGCATTCGCTGGTCAGACCCGGCGCGGATTGACGCCAACGCTGACGCTGATAGCCCTTGCTGTCGGTGCAGCCTTGACGGTGATGTACGGAAAGGTCCCGCAGCAAACGATCCTGTTCGATGGAATGTACGTCGCCGACGAGCTCGCGTATGTGCTGAAGCTGTTCGGCTTCCTGTTTGTCGCGTTTGGATTACTCTATTCGCGCGACTATCTCGAGGAGCGGGGAATTCTGCGGGGCGAGTACTACGTGCTCGTTTTGACGGCGCTGCTGGGCATCTTCGTACTGGTCTCGGCCAACAGCATGCTGACCGTGTATATCGGGGTCGAGTTGTTGGCGCTGTCGGTCTACGCGATGGCCGCCTTCGACCGCGATTCAGGAATAGCGGCCGAGTCGGCCATGAAATACTTCGTACTGGGCGCCATTGGCTCGGGCGCGTTGCTGTATGGCATGTCCATGATCTACGGCATGACGGGCACGCTGGATCTGCAGGAGATTGCGGGCCGCCTGCACGAGCCTCCCAACCTGGGAGTGACGATCGGGCTCGTGTTCATTGTCGTTGCCGTTGCTTTCAAGCTGGGTGCGGTGCCGTTTCACATGTGGTTGCCCGACGTGTACCAGGGGGCGCCGACAAGCGTTACGTTGTTCATTGGCACGGCGCCGAAGATTGCCTATTTCGCTCTGACTTTGCGGCTGCTTGCGCATGGATTGGGTGGCACGGTGGTCGAGTGGTCACAGATGCTCGGTGCACTCGCCGTACTCACTCTCGTGGTCGGAAATGTGGTCGCGATCGTGCAGACCAACCTCAAGCGCATGCTTGCATACTCGACGATTTCCAATGTCGGATTCATCGTGTTGGGGTTCACAGCGGGCACGCCTGATGGCTACACCGCGGCCCTGTACTACACGCTGATCTATATTCTGGTCGCGCTCGGATCCTTCGGCGTGATCTTGATCGCGAGCCGCAAGGGGTTCGAGGCAGACCATCTCGACCACTACAAAGGCATGTACAAGCGGGATCCGCTGCTCGCACTTGCCATGATGATGCTCATGTTTTCGACGGCGGGGGTGCCGCCGTTCGTGGGGTTCTGGGCCAAGCTGCGAATTTTTCAGGCGCTGTGGGAAACCAACCACGTCTGGCTGGTCATCATTTCGGCGGGAATGTCGGTGGTGGGGGCGTTCTACTACTTGCGCGTCATCAAGCTGATGTACTTCGACGCCCCACCCGCCGAGTATCCCCCACCGCAGCACTCCGCCGGTGTCCGGGCGGCGCTCGGGATCAATGCGCTGGCTGTTCTGGTGTTGGGTGTGGCGCCCGGGCCGCTGCTGGATTTGTGCGCGCGGCTGATCCACTGACGACTCTCCCGCGGCGCTGATGGCGTCCGCGGGGCTACCGGTTCAGTGGGCGCTGCCGCGATCCGGCCGGCGCCGCTTGTTGTAAACCGGGGCCACGGTCACTTGATCCCTGACTTGATCCCTGACTTGGTCGGTGACTTAGTCGGTACTTGAGGGGTCAGCAATTGGCACCGACTCTCCGGATGCACCGGCAAGCGACCGCGTTGAGCACCGCGATCCAAGCGCTTGCTGCGCAACTACTTCCAGACAGGGTGCGAGTGCCTACGTTTCTGGTCGGCTGACAGCCGCGTTGCCCCAGCGTCAGGACCCGCAACGCTGTAAGTAGACGTCCGATGCGCCGTCGAAAGGTCCGCGGGCGGCAGCTACGCCGATGAGGCCGCATCGAGGCGAACCATCCAACGCGCTCTGGACGTTGGCGTCACCTTCCTGGATACCGCGGAAATCTACGGGTCGGGCCACAATGAAGAGTTGGTCGGCAAAGCGATCGCCGGCCGCCGCAATGAGGTCTTCCTCGCGACAAAATTCGGGCTCGCGCCGCCGATGGGCGAAGACCCCTTTGCGGCGCCCGGGGTGGACGGCCGCCCTGAAACCGTGCGGCGCTCGATAGAGGGATCGCTACGGCGTACAGCCCGCTGGGCCGCGGCTTTCTCTCCGGCGAGCTGCGTTCGGCAAACGACCTTCCTGCGGATGATTTCCGCCGCACCCTGCCGCGCTTTTCACCCGAGAACTTCGGCCAGAATCTCGAAGTTGTCGAGCGCGTCCGTGCACTTGCCCAGGCGAGGAACGTGACACCGGCCCAAATCGCGCTGGCGTGGGTACTTGCGAAGGGCGGACATCTGGTTCCAATTCCAGGAACGACGCGAATCGAGCGATTGGAAGAGAATGCCGCCGCAGTAAGCATCGAGCTGTCGGCTGCAGAAATCAGTGCGCTCGACGCGTTGGCTCGGGCCGTGCAAGGCACGCGTTTTCCGGAGATGACCTGGGTCAATCGCTGACGGAGTGTTTATTTACCCCGGTTGAGGCACAAGTCCGCTTTTGCTGCCTCGGCCCGCGAACAGAACGCCTATCGCGGTCGCGAGGCACAAGCTGCCAGCGATGAGGAAGGCGCGGTCATAGCTGCCCTCGCTGGTGCGGATGAAACCGGCGAAAGAAGCCGCCAGCGCGGCGCCGATCTGATGCGATGCCAGGACCCAGCCGAAGACCAGGCCCACTTTCTCAGCTCCGAATGCCTGGCGGGCCAGCGCTACCGTTGGCGGGACGGTCGCGATCCAGTCGAGGCCGTAGAAAACGGCGAATATAGAGAGCCCGTGCCCCTGGGAGACGAAGCCGTAAGGGAGGTAGAGCAGGGATAGGCCTCGCAGGCCGTAGTAGGTAAAGAGGAGCACGCGGTTGTCGAACCGGTCGGACAGCCAGCCCGAACCGGTCGTGCCGATCAGGTCGAAGATGCCCATGACGGCCAACAGGCTGGCGGCCTGTACTTCCGGCATTCCGTGGTCCATGCACGCGGGGACGAGATGGGTGCCGATCAAGCCGTTGGTACTGGCACCGCAGATGAAGAAGCTGCCGGAGAGGATCCAGAATTCCTTGGATCGGCTGGCCATCGCCAGTGCGCCTATGGCGGCGGCGAACGGGTTTTGGACGGTCGCTGTTGGGACGGGCATTCCTTCTGGCTGCCCCAGAGGTTGCAAACCTTTTTCATCGGGGCGGTCTCGCATGAAGAGCAGTGCGATCGGTGCCATCAGCAGTGCGAGCGCGGCCATTGTGATGACCGCGGATCGCCAGCCGTGATCGACAACCAGCTTCGCGAGAAACGGAAGGAATACGAGTTGGCCGGTTGCTGCGCTGGCCGTGAGCATTCCCAGCGCCAGGCCGCGATGGGCATAGAACCAGCGTTGTACGACTGTCGCACCGAGGACGAGTGCGATGATGCCTGTACCAACACCTACCAATACGCCCCACAGTGCGAAGAGCTGCCATGGATGTTTGATTGTGATCGTGGCGAGTGTGCCGAGGCCGAGGAGGATGGCCGAGGCGGCCAGTACGCGCCGCGGGCCGTAGCGGTTGATGAATCCTGCTGCGAAGGGGCCGATCAGGCCGTAGAGGAGGATGTTGAGGGAGATGGCCATGGAGATCGTGGTGCGCGACCAGCCGAATTCGGCCTCCAGGGGGACGATGAGGATGCTGGGGGTGGCGCGGGTTGCGGCTGAGATCAGCAGGCAGACGAAGGTCACGCCTAGGACGGTCCAGGCGTAGTGGGGTTTTTTCATGTAGGTCAGTTTACTGGTGGGAGTGGGGGTGGCTGGAGACGTTGGGGATGCCAATTCGGACAGGGTGGGGGGTATCGGAAGGGGGAGGAGGGCCCCGCCGTCACGGGGAAGATCAAGAGGCCGGAGCTCGATACGGGCACGAGGGGTGCGCCCTGAATTCGAAAAGCGGTCGTTCAGGCAGATGCGGACGCACGCCCGAACGCCCGCTTTTCGAATTCAGGACGCCGCTTGGCGGCTGGGCACCGACTCGCGGGGGACGCTCGTCGGCGGAGGCGCTGGGCGGGCTGCGGGCGCGCTGCCGCAGGAGGCTCGGAGGGGGCGGTGGAGGAATCGCTGGAGAGAATCGCCGGAGGGAGTCGGCGGATCTGGGGTCGGCGGGGATCAGATGTCGGCGGAGTCAGAGGCCGCGGGGAGTCAGAGGCCGCGGGGAGTCAGAGGCCGGAGAGGGAGCGGGAGTTCTTGCGGTCGCGGAAGAGCAGGGGTTTCTCCACCGGGGGAGGTGGAGATTGGGGGGCGCTCGCCTTCTCGACCATCTCGGTCACCAGGTGATGGTGCGGGGAGAGATCGCAGACGGGGTCGGTGTTGGCGGGGTCGCCGGTCATGAGGTAGGCCTGGCAGCGGCAGCCGCCGAAGTCCTTGGTTTTCTCGGGGCAGCTGCGGCAGGGCTCTTTCATCCAGGCGTCGCCGCGGAAATGGTTGAAGCCAGGCGAGTCGCGCCAGATCCACTCCACGGAGGCGTCTTTGACGTTGGGGAAGGTGAGTCCGGGCAACATCCGCGCGGCGTGGCAGGGCAACGCGGTGCCGTCGGGAGTGACTGTCAGGAACACGGAGCCGAGGCCGTTCATGCACGGTTTTGGGCGGCGCTCGAAGTAGTCGGGGACTACGAAGAAGACCTTGATCTTCTGGCCGACGCGGTCGCGGAATCGGTTGGTTGCTTCTTCGGCGCGCTGCAGTTGTTCGCGGCTGGGGAGCAGCCGCTCGCGGTTGTGCCAGGCCCAGCCGTAGTACTGGGTGTTGGCCAGCTCGACGTACTCGGCTTGCATGGATTCGGCCATCTCCAGGATCTGCTGGACATGGTCGATGTTGAGTCGGTGCAGCACGACGTTGAGGACCATGGGATAGTCGTACTTCTTGATGAGTGCGGCCACCTTCGATTTGAGCTCGAAGGTGCGGGTGCTGCTCAGGAAGTCGTTGACTTCGCGCGTGCTGTCTTGAAACGAGAGTTGGATATGGTCGAGGCCGGCTTCTTTGAGCGCCTTGATGCGCGGCTCGGTGAGGCCGATGCCCGAGGTGATCAGGTTTGTGTAATAGCCGAGTGTGTGCGCTTCGCCGACGATGATTTCGAGATCGTCGCGCGAAAGGGGCTCGCCGCCGGACAGACCGAGCTGCACGGCGCCGAGCTCGCGGCCCTGGCGTAACACGCGGAGCCAGTCGTCGGTCGACAGTTCCTGCTCAGTCCGCGCGAAATCGGTAGGGTTGTAGCAAAACACGCAGTGCAGCGGGCAGGTGTAGGTGAGCTCGCAGAGGAGCCATAGCGGAGGCCCGGGGTTGCCTACCCGCGCAGATGCGGGCGCCGGGGCCGGTGCGCTCGCTGCCGCGGTGGGCACGGCCGTCGCCGCAGTCGGTGCACTAGCCGCTGCAGCGGATGTGCTCAACACAGCACCACGGCCACCGTTCGTGCGCACAGCCTCACTCATTCCCGAATCTCCAACCAACGCTTTTCCAGCGCCACATTCATAAACGCTGTCACGTCGTTTGCCAGCCCGGTGGTTGCGAACGTCGACTCGAGGTCATTGACGATCTCCCCAACAGTGCGCGCGCCGTCACAGCGCTTGAGGATTTCACCGGCGCTCCCGTTGAGCTTCACCATGCCTTCGGGATATAGCAACACGTGAGCCTTTTGCGCGGGCTCCCACTGCAGCCGGAATCCCCGGCCGAGGCTCGGCCTGGCCTCCGGGCCAATGGCGGTCACGAGTTGACTCCATAGCGCAGCTGCATGGCATCGTTCATCTGCCACAACACATCGAGTTTGAATTGCAGGATTTCCAGCGCCCGTTCCTGTGCGGCGCGGGTTGAAAACCAGTCGAGTGTCACGGCAAGCCCGAATTCCACGTCGCGGCGCGCGAGGCTGACCCGGCTCTGGAAGTAATGCAGTCCGGCACGATCGATCCACGGATAGTGCTCGGGCCAGTTGGCGAGCCGCTGCTTGTGAATCTCGGGCGCAAACAGCTCCGTCAGGGAGGCGCAGGCTGATTCCTGCCACGGCGCCCGCCGCGCGAAGTTGACATACGCATCAACCGCGAACCGTACACCCGGTACCACGTCAACCAGGCTTTCGACATGCTGGCGCGTCAGCCCCGTCGCCTCCGCGAGCTTGATCCAGGACTCGATGCCGCCCGGATCATCCCCGTAGCCGTCATGATCCAGGATTCGCTGCACCCACGAGCGGCGTACCGCCCGGTCCGTGCAGTTGGCAAGGATGGCGGCGTCCTTGATCGGAATGTTGATCTGGTAGTAGAACCGGTTCGCCACCCAGCCGCGAATCTGCTCCGGCGTGGCGCCGCCCGAGTTCAGCATCACGTTGAATGGATGATGGATGTGATAGGCGCGGCCCTTCTCACGCAGCCGCTGTTCGAACTCCTGCCGGCTCCAGGCTTGCTCCGTCACAGCTCGATCTCCATCCCGTCCCAGGCAACCTCGACGCCGCGGCGCGCGACTTCCGCCGCCTGTTCGGAATCCTGGTCGAGTATGGGGTTCGTATTGTTCACGTGTATCAAAACCTTGCGCGTGCCTGCGGGCAGCTCGTCGAGCCATTCGAGCATTCCGCCCGCGCCGCTTTGCGGCAGATGGCCGATGTCCCGCGCATGTTTCTTCGAGGCACCCAGGCGGATCATCTCGTCATCCGTCCAGAATGTGCCATCCACCATTACACAGGCTGCAGATTGCATCTGCCGCCACACACGGTCATCCATCGCACCGAGGCCGGGTGCGTACACAGCAGTGCGCCCCGTCTCCTTGTCAGTGATCACCAGTGCCAGATTGTCGCCCGGAACCGGTGACTCGCGATTGGGGGAGTAGGGCGCCGGTTTCCCAGGTACCGGCAGTGCACGCCATTGCACGCCGCTGACCCCTTCGATTTCGAAAGTGTTGCCTTCGAGATCGATTCGCCGCCGATCAACACCACAGAAATGTCCGAGTACATTCAGGATCGGATTGCCGCGAGTCAGGTCGGCGTAAGTACTGTCCGTGCACCAGATCGGCCAGGGCCGGGTTGACTCGCGGAGCATGTACAGGCCCGTGGTGTGATCGACCTGGCCATCGACCAGCACGATGCCCGTGATGGAGCAATCTCGCAGCGAACGGCCGGGCTGAAACGCCGGGTTGGCCTGCAACTGGGCTGTGATATCCGGTGATACGTTGACCAGCGCCCAGCCGGCCGCGTCACGGCCGCGAACTGCGATCGATGATTGGGTCCGGGCCCGTGCTCGCACGGTGCCTGCGCGGACTCCGGCGCAATTGCGACAGTTGCAATTCCACTGCGGAAATCCGCCACCGGCGGCGGCCCCCAGGACTCTGATTTTCATGGGCCATACCCGCCGGGGGAGGCAGAAGAATCGGGTAGACGCAGCCCGCTTACGCGGGCCGACGCCATAAGCTCAGCGATGCGATCAGCGGTTGCTGATGTACATCGTGATTTCCATGCCGAAACGCATGTCAATCGCTTCCGGGGTTTCCCACTTCATAGTGTCTCTCCTGTACGCCTGGACAATCGGTCTCTCGTCGGGGTCATGATCCGCGCCCCGGGGCCGGGGCCATAGGGGACGATCATGAAAGGCGCCTCATGATTTTCATGAGCCTGTGCGCTCCGTGGCCGCAGTCTCGGTTGTCAGCGACCGCGTGGTGGCGCAGCGCCCGGCCGTGCGCCACGGCGCGTCGCGCCCCCCGGGGGTCTCCCTGACGCGCCCGGCGCGCGGTGCGGCCGTGGCCTCGTAGTGCAGCCCCGGCTAGCCGATGCGCCCGCCCTCGCGGCCGGAGCGTGCCTGCGCTCCCCGCAGGGTGCATGACCTTGGGGGGCGGCCCTCACACCTCGTCCACGGGCGCAACGGTACACTGCCCCCATGAAATTGCGTACACGCCTGAACCTCATCGTGGCGGGTCTCACGGCGACGTTCATCGGCGTCCTGATCTTCGCCGAGATCGAGAACACCCGCTCTTCCGTCAACGAGGAAGTCGAGGCGGCAAATCGGGTCGGATCGCAGTTACTGGGCCGCCTGGCGGCGATCTATTCCCGCGAGGGAGGCTCACAGACGGTGCTGCAGTTCCTCGAGCAGCTCGGTCACGTCCGGGCCAATGAAGTCATGCTGCGCTCGCCCGCCGGCGAAGTGTTATATCGATCACCCGAAGCAACCTACAAAGCGGGACGCGAGGCGCCGCAGTGGTTCGTACGTTTGCTGGCGCCTCGGATTCCGAAGCACACGTTTCTACTGCCTGGCGGCGTTCAGCTCGTGGTAGAGGCAAACGCCTCGCGAGCCATCCTGGATGCCTGGGATGACCTCAGCCGCCTGTTCCTGATCGGCGCGTTCATGCTAGTCATCGTCAATGGCCTCGCGTTCTGGCTCGTGAACCTGGCACTTGCTCCATTTCCGGTCATTGCCGCGGGCCTGGCGCGGATCGAAGAAGGCGATCTGGCCTTTCGGCTACCCGAGCTAGCAGGATTCGAAGCCCACTCCATTGGAGCCGCATTCAATCGCATGGCGCAGGCAGTGCAGGACAAGGTTCGGGCGGAGCGCAAGGCGACTGAAGCCGAGACTCGTCTCGAGGAAGGGCGGGAGCTGGCGCGGCTCGTCGAGCAACGCGTCGAGGAGGAGCGAAGGTTGATTGCGCACGAGTTGCACGACGAGTTCGGTCAATCCGTCACTGCGATCCGCTCCCTCGCAATGGCCATCGTTACGCAGTCACAGAATCCGGCGATGAGCGATGCAGCGCGGTTGATTTCGGATGAGGCTGGCCGCCTGTATGACGCCATGCATGGCCTCATCCCGCGCCTCGTACCGTTGTCGCTCGACACACTCGGACTGGCGGACACACTCGAAAACCTGGTACGTGACTGGCAGCGCCGCTACCCTGCAGTGCGGTTGTCAGCGCATCATGATCTGTCAGCGGAGCTGGGCCCAACGGTGACCCTGACAATATACAGGGTCGCCCAGGAGGGCCTGGTCAACGCGCTGCGGCACGCTCAGGCAACACAGGTGGAAATCGCTCTGCACTCCAATGCAAGCCACATCACTCTCACGGTCACGGATGATGGCGTTGGGCTTGCGCCGGACTGGTCGCGGCCCGGACATTTCGGATTGCGCGGGTTAGCCGATCGTGTGGAGCATCTGGGAGGCTCGTTCACAGTTGGAAATCACGAGCCTCACGGCGTACGCCTGAGCGCCGAAATTCCCCTGGCGGCCGAAGCATGATCCAGGTGTTACTCGTAGACGATCACGCGGTAGTGCGTACCGGCTTTCGGTTGCTGCTGCAATCCCAGCCCGACATCAACGTAGCCGCCGAAGCGCCGTCAGGCGAGGCCGCGTGTCAGCTCTATGCCGAGCTCACTCCCGATGTCGTCGTGATGGACCTTGGAATGCCTGGAATGGGCGGCCTCGAGGCGTTGCGCCGCATTCGCGCCCGAAACCCGGCTGCCCGCGTACTGGCGCTCTCAGCGCACGATGACCCGATGCACGCGCGCCGGGCGCTGCGCGAAGGCGCGCTGGGGTTCCTTTCCAAGCGCAGCGCGCCTGAAGCTTTGATCGAGGCCATAGCAACCGTGGCCGCCGGTCGCCGCTATATCGATCCAAGTCTTGCGCAGAAGCTCGCGCTGGCGGAAATCGAAGGGGCGGCCCGCTCCCCGATCGAACAACTTTCCGAGCGCGAGTTCGAAGTGTTCATCCGGCTGGCCGGGGGCGCCACGGTGCAGAAGATTGCCGATGACCTGAAGCTCTCGGCCTCGACCATCGGCACCCACCTTTACAATATCAAGCAGAAGCTCGGCGTCGTGAACCAGTCCGAGCTGACACTGCTTGCGATCCGGCACGGTCTCATCGAGGCGTGATCGGCCCGACCCTTCGGCCGGGCACCGACCACCGGGCAAACTGCCTCAACCACCCAACATCTTCTTCAGGTTCGCAAGCCCTCCCTCATACACGCCGGTAATGAGCTTGATGGCCGCGTCGTCATTCTCGGCGTCCGGAGGCGTGTCGGACGTGCTCTTGCGCTTGAATGTTCCACTCCAGGTGACCTTCGAGCCGCCCTTGCCGTCCGGCTTCACCGATATGTGAGAAACATAATTCCGCACTGGCAGCGGCGATTCGATGATGCGATAGCGGTAGGAGTGAGTCGCGTCGTCGAAGGCGAGCAGCTCCTCGGTGAATGACGGCCCATCCTTGATGGTGAGCTTGCGCACCGTGCCGGGCTTGTTGTCGTCTCCCTCGACGATCTCGTCCTTGGCAAATCCCGGATGCCACTTGTTGAGTGAGTCAAAGTCCTTGACGGTGTTCCAGACCTTGTCCACGGGCGCCTGGATGTTCACGGTCTTGACCACTTTGAGCGTTTTTGGAGCATCGGCCAGTGCCGTACCGCCTGCCGCGGTTACAGCCAGCACCGCCATGGTGAGCAGAATCTTCTTCACGTGAGCGATCCCCCTTCGGTTGACTACCACCAATCTGGCCACCAGCGGCGCACACACGCGCCGCGACCGTCAAAACTATAGCGCACATCAGCGCCCGCCGTGCCCGTTCCCGTAGACCTTCTCGCCTGACTCCACGCGCAGCGCGAGGTGGTTCTGCGCAGGTGGCAGCGGGCAGGTCGCAAAATCGTTGAAAGCACACGGAGGGTTGTAGGCAGTGTTGAAATCCACCCGCGTAGCCCCACCAGCAGGCAGAGGCACGCGTAAAAATCTGCCGCCGCCGTACGTTCCGTTGCCGTTGGTGCGATCCGCGAACATCACGAACAATGTTTGATCGTGTGGATCCTCCAGCACCGCATCGAGACGCCATTCGTGCCCATCCCTGGAGAATACCAGCGCGCCCGGACAGTCCATTTCCTCCTCCAGGCCGAGTATGTTGACGATGCGGATGTGACGGTGTGGCTCGTAGGACTCGAAGCGGGCATCGAACACCCACCCGGTGTCGATCGGGTAGTACTGGATGGGGGTGAACTCGCGCCGCCGCAGGCTGTCGACATCCCGAATCCGCACACCGAGCTTGCCCGAGCGCCCGATGATCCAGATACGCAGCGAGCCGCTCGACATCACAGTTGGTTCGCCTGCGGTGTCCGGCACCATGTCGAGCGAGTTCACGGGTTGCCCGGCATGAGTGATGCCGCTACCCCGGTGCGCGGTGAAGTGGATACCGTGGGAGTCCAGAACGAATTTGCCCGCTTTGGGCGCGAGCGCCGGATGCTCGAGCACGAGCCGGTTCGAGGGCGAGCGGCCGAAGGTATTGTCGCCTTTGTCCAGCCAAGACAACCCCACGAGGGTCAGCCATCCCTGCTCGCCGGTCAATTCCGCCACCCGTGTCGCGCGCCATTGCTCAACGATGTTCTGTTCGGTCGCGCCATCCATTGGCCCGGCTCCTGGATCATCAGCCGCCGCCGTCCACGGACTGCACGCCACCAGGGCAGCGCACACGAAGGCAAAGAATCTCGTCATACTATTGCCTTGCACTATTTTGGTCACATCTGGCCTCGTTCACATCCTGGCCTGGGGGAATGATTGCATGTATTGGCGCCCCATTACATCGACGATGGCATCGACGCTGGCATCAGCCGCAGCAGCACTGCTGCTGACCGGCATCGGCCACGCGCAGACCGAGCCGTCCAACGCGCTGGCGCGTGATATTTTCAAAGAGCTGGTCGAGATCAACACTACCGAGTCGGTGGGCAATGTGACCGCGGCCTCCGAGGCAATGGCGCAGCGGTTGCGCGCTGCCGGCTTCCCGGCCGAGGACATCCAGATACTCGGGCCGAATGATCGCAAGAAGAACCTCGTCGTGCGGCTGCATGGCTCGGGCAAGCACAAACCTGTTTTGTTGATCGGGCACCTGGACGTGGTCGAGGCGCGGCGCGAGGACTGGACCGCCGACCCGTTCAAGTTCGTCGAGAAGGACGGCTATTTCTTCGGGCGCGGCACCCAGGACATGAAGAATGGCGATGCGATCATGGTGACGACGCTGATTCGCCTCAGGAAGGAGGGTTTCCGGCCATCCCGCGACATCATTCTGGCGCTGACCGCGGACGAGGAGAGCGGCAGCTCCAACGGCGTTGAGTGGCTGTTGAAGAACCACCGGGATCTCATCGATGCGCAGTTTGTGTTGAATCACGACGGCAATGCCATCACCTCCGACCACGGCAAGCCTTTGTATTTCGAGATGGATGGCACCGAGAAAGTGTACGGTGATTTCCTGCTGACCGCGACCAACCCAGGCGGACACAGCTCGCTGCCGGTCCCAGACAATGCCATCTACCGGATTGCCGCGGCGCTCGACCGGCTGGCCCACTACGACTTTCCCTTCGAGCTCAACGCTGTCACCCGCGGCTACTACCAGCGGATGGCTACGATCGAAACGGGCCAGCGCGCAGCGGATATCAAGGCAATCCTGCAGGCGCCGCCGGACAAACAGGCCATCGAGCGCCTGTCCCGCGATGCCATCGACCACTCGATCATGCGCACGACCTGTGTTGCCACGCGATTGGATGGGGGTCATGCGAACAACGCGCTGCCTCAGCGGGCCCGTGCGACGGTGAACTGCCGCATCCTGCCCGGACATTCGCCCGAGGAGGTACGGCGTACTCTCATCGACGTGTTTGCCGATCCGGCAATCAAGGTTCAATACATCGACAATCAGGGTGAAGTTCGGGACGCCGCATCGGACTACCGCGGATATCCGCCGCCGCCGCTGCTTCCGGAGGTCGTGAAGCCCCTGGATAAGCTCGTTGCGCAGATGTGGCCGGGCTTGAAGGTGGTCCCCGCGATGTCAGCCGGAGCCTCGGACGGCTTTTACACCAGCGCGGCGGGGCTGCCGACCTACGTCGTAGGCGGAATTGCGATCGACAAGGACAACATCCGTGCTCACGGTCGGGACGAGAACCTCGGTGTCGAGTCGTTCTATCGTGGCAACGAGTTCTTCTACCGTTATCTGAAAACCATCACGTCACATTGAGTGTCTCCTTACAGTCCGTGGCGGCGGCAGCTCCTCGGGAGCGGCCGCTGCAGTATCACCCCCGAGCCGATATCCTGGCGCGCTTCGCGGCTGCTCTATCCACGGGCGACGGGGTGGCGGGCGCTCATTGCATCCACGAGCTGTGGATGCGGGGTGAGTGGCCTGACAACATCGAGAAGTGTTTGGAGAGTCTGTGGATGCATGCCTCGAAATCCATTCCAGACTGGCTGCCGATGCGCTACGTGGACTGGCTCCCGGTGGCTTACGACATCGCTGGCGAGTTTCAGGCCGCTTTCAAGGGGCGCACGAACATCTACCTCGTATTGCTCGACTACAGCGACAGCCGCCCTGATCCGCACGGCGTTTATGTGGGGATGAGTCACTACAGCCCCGCGGACCGATTCGACCAGCACAAGGCGGGCATCCGCGCCTCCGGGAGTGTTCTGAAGCGCGGGCTGGAAGTACTGACCGGGCCCACCCTGCACCTGCAGTACATTGCCCGCCGCGAGGCCGTACGGATCGAAGCCCAACTTGCCGAGGCATTGAGCGCTGCCGGCCTGTTCGTGCAGGGCGGCCACTGAGCGGCGAGTTGTGCTCAAGCTTGTGTTCGCAAGGTTGAACACTTCGATAGCGTTGGTCCAAATGTGGTGGGTTGCACAGACCAATGTCACGGATGCAGGCGCATAATCGGCGCCATGAATGACAGCGGGCTCGACGACAGCGGACGATTAGTCAACGAATTGGCCGCACGCGTCGGCTCCCTGGGGGTCGAGCTTGCGGACGTTGCAGGCAACCTCGATGAGGTGACCAGCCGCGTCGCCAACCAGGCCGAGCAATTCAAAGAGCTGCAGCGCGCCGCCGAGACCATGGTGGCTGGCAATCGGGAGATTGACCGTGCTGCCAAGGAAGCCCAGCAGGCGGCCTCAGCCGCGGGCACGGAGATAGCAGAGTCGCGCACGTTGATTGGCGGGGCTGTGCAGCACATTTCGGATCTCACCGGGGCCGTTGGTCACATCGAGGAGCGTCTCGGCTCCTTCAGCGCGCTGCTCAGGCAGATCGGCGGTGTTGCCACGTCCATCGAAAGAATCGCGAAGCAAACGCGGCTTCTGTCGCTGAATGCGGGTATCGAGGCAGCTCGTGCCGGCGAAGCGGGGCGCGGATTTGCCGTTGTCGCGGGTGAGGTCAAGAGCCTCGCTGAAGAGACTCGCGCTGCGACCGATCGGATCGGTGACATCGTGCGCGCGCTCGGTGACCAGATCGAGGGTCTCATCAACGAGAGCGGTGAAGCCACCAGGCACGCAGGACATGCGGCTACCGGCGCCGAGAAGGTCAACGGCGTCATCATTCGCGCAGACGACGCATTCAACACGGTGGGCCGTGAGATCGATGCCATGGCGCAATCGGCTACCGACAACCTGGAAGCCTGCGACACGACGCTGGCTGAGCTCGGCGAGCTGGCCCAGGGGGTAGACCTGTCTTCCACCAACCTTCGGCAGGCGGATCAGCGCATCGAGGGTTTGCTGACGCTGAGTGAAACTCTGATCGAGTTTATCGCCGAGAGCGGTGTTGAGACCGCCGATACACCGCTCATCAGCCTGGGTGTCGATACGGCGGCGCGGATCTCGGCGGAGTTCGAAGCGGCGATCGCGCGTGGCGAGATCACGGCGGCGCGGTTGTTTGACGAGCGGTACCGGGAGATTCCCGGGACCAACCCCAGGCAGTTCCTGACTGACTATGTGCAGTTCACGGACCGCCTGCTGCCGCCCATCCAGGACCCCGTGCAGAAAGCAGACCCGCGCATCGTCTTCTGTGTTGCCTGGGCGAAGGGCGGCTACCTGCCCACGCACAATCCGGAATATTCCAAGCCGCAGGGCAAGGATCCTGGCTGGAATGCGGCCAACTGCCGCAACCGGCGCGTGTTCAACGACCGCGCCGTACAGAAGGTTGGGGCCAACACCAAACCGTTTCTGCTGCAGACATACCGCCGCGACATGGGTGGCGGGAAATTCGTGTTGATGAAGGATCTGTCAGCGCCGATCTTTGTCAACGGGCGCCATTGGGGCGCCTTTCGCATCGGATACCGCCAGAAGTAGCTGCCAGCCGGCGGGTCGGGATAGTCGGGACCGGGCGGGCGTGAACGGGGCAAACCGCACGGCCAGCAGCAGGAGCGCCATGAGCGCCGGAATCCAGTAGAGATCGGTTGCGGCCTGCGCGCGCCGCGCGAAGCGCCTGTCCAACATCGCGCGCGCGATGGATTCCGTGCTGCTCAGCCGGGCGTAGTCGAAGCCAACCTGGTGTGCGATCTCCTCAAGATGCGGCTCACGCAGCGCCGACAGGTGTTCCGCGCCGCGGCTCTTCGAGCCTGGGATGACGTCGCCGGGCTGCAACACCTGATCGGCCCGCCAGTAGCCTTCGCGGTTGCCGTCATCATCGGTCTTGGGAATCGGCATCGGCGAGTAGCCGCCTGCGCCAATGAGCCAGCCGTGGACCTGGCCCACCTTGAGATCATCGAACATCGGCAGGATGTTGGTGGGGTCGAGAGGGGGCGCTTCCTGGCCGTCGGTGACGAAAATGACATCAGGGCTCGAGCCGAGCTCCTTTGCCGCGCGCATCGACCAGTAGACGCCTTTGGTAATCTCACTGGCGTTCTCCCAACGCATGCCGCCATCAACTTTCGCGAGCGAGCTCAGCAGGTCACCGTAGTTTTCGCAAACCTCGACGGGCGCAAGCAACAGCAGGGTGCGATAGCCGGCGAAGGCGCCCCAGCCGACTCGCGATCCGCACGGCAACTCGCGCAGGGCGCGGCGGGCCGCCTCGCGTGCATACGCCAGGCGGCTCGTTGGCGCGCCGCCCAACTCGTAGTCCTCGACGTCCATGCTCTGGGTGATGTCGAGAATGACGATGGATTCGTATGTGTCGTGCTTCAGGGGCATCGCCGGAAGAACAAGGGCGATGACGAGTAACACGAGTGCAACAGAGATTGCGCGAGCGTCGGCATCGCTCACGGCAGGTCGATCCTGGCGCCCTGCAGGGTGCTCATGGCATGCTCCGAGCGCACTGGAGCCTGGTTGCGCTCAAGCATCGGATCGTCATACTCCGGCGAGAGCCACAGAGCGCGCTCCAGGTTGTATCGCGCATCCCAATCTGCGGGATCGCCACGGAGGTCGTCGCGATAGCTCTGCTTTGCGAGCTCTATCAATGGCATGAACCGCTGGGCCTCTCCCTGGCCGTTCTTCAGCGCTTCACGCATGTTCAGATTTCCCAGGTCGTATAGCGCGGGAAGTCTGATCTCGTCGCTCGCGTCGAGCAGGGATTTGTAGATTTTCAGGGCGGCCGTGAACTGCCCGGCTCTTGCCAGACTCAGCGCGTGTGCAAGTTGTACCTCGGGCACTGCGTTATCGACAGCGGAAATATGGGTTGCTGCTATGGCCGAGTTGATGCGTTCGGCCTGATGCAGCCGTAGGCCACACCAGATGGCGAGCGTTCCGCATGTGGCCGCCACGAGGGCGAATGACATGTGAACTGCGCGGCGTCTCATGTCCAACTCCTCATTGCGAGTGAACGGCCCAGCAGAAGGAGGAGACAGCAGATCGCCGCCGCAGCGATGAAGCGGCGGCTGAAGTCCTGCCGTGGCACTTGCTCGAGGTAGTCCAGCGGAAAGTTTTGCTGTCGGCCTACGTCCGCCACTGCCTTGGCCAGGTCATCGGGCACTTCTGCCTGGTAGGCGCGATAAGGCGTGCGCAATGTTTGAAAGAAGTTATGCAGGGCGATCTCTGGTGCATTCCCGCCGTCGGGGGCAGTGTTGTCCAGCGTTGGGCTGTTGTAAGAGCGTAAATAGATCCAGTAGAGGGCGATCCTGTTGCGCGCCAGGCCGGCGAGAATCCGCTGCTGCGTTGGCTCGTCCAGGTAAGCCCCTCCGTCGCAGACCAACAGGATGATCCGGCTGCCTGAATACGCGCGCCGGTCGAACTCGGCTATGGCCGCGAGCAGTGCGCGGCCGACTTCGGTGTTGGCAAGTCCGCGGCCGATGTCCGCTGCGGCGATTCCCGCCTGGACGACCTCGTCATGTTGGGTGAACGCGACAACCGAGAGCGGCTTCGTGCTGAAGAACATCAGCGCAAACCGGTCGTCGGGACGCTGAACCACGAACTTCGCGAGCAGGTCGCGCGCGACCTTTGCTTTCGGCTGACCCCGTCCCAGGTGGTGCAGTAACAAACTTCTGTCGAGTTTTCGCCAATCGCTGGGCAGCATGTGGTCGTCCATGCTGCGGCTACGGTCCATCAGGACGAGGATTTCAGCGCCGCGACCTACGCGCGCCACCTGGGTTTGTGGTTTTCCAAGACCGGCCAGAGCTACGACGATACTGAATATCGTTATGGCGGCGAGTATCCGCCACAACCAGCCGGCAATCTGACCGAGCGGGTCTCGCGGCAACCACGGGGCGTAGGAGAACGGCAGCGTGTCGCGGCGCCTGCGTAGGAGCGGTAGCACCGCCAAGGGCAGAAGTAGCAGCACCCATGGATGGGCAAAGTCGAAACTGATGTTCACCGTTCGTGCCGCTTTTCTATATGTCGGAGGGTGGTGCAGAGGGTGCGGAGGGGCCACGTGGCTGACCCGGTGTGAACCGCAACGCTGGTGCCTGCTCCGAAAAACCGCAGGCTGGATTCCACGTAGAACTGCTCGATTGCTGCTCGCAGGGGTTCGAAGTGCGGCGCCTGCTTGAACAACGCGGGCAGAGTACTGAGCTGCAGGGCGCGTCCCGCTGTCGTGTCGAACGCCCGGTGCAACGCCAGCCATGCCGTTTCATTGTCATCGCCGCTGCGCCGGATCGCGCGCAGTGCCCGTGCGAACGGCTGGTTTGCGGTGGCGCGGAGGGATCGCAACAACCACCATGCGAGCCAAATCACAACGGTCAGTGCGAACGCGCCTGACCAGATCTCAAGCTGCTGCCGCAGCGCACGTGTTGGAAGTGTTGGGGCGGGGTGATCGGGGCGCAGTTCCTGCAGCCCGCCTTTCGCGAACGCTGCGCGGGGTGTCAGCGGAGCGATACTGATGGGCCATTCGGACACCGCCAGCACGTCGTTGCCGGTTTTCGACTTAAGTGTCACCGATGGGAGGTTGACCGTCATCAATGCCTGCGGGGCGTTGATGAGCTGATAGTCGATCGCCAGCCAGTGATGTCCGCCCTCCGCCAGTTCGATTCGCGACGATCGCCGGGCGAACCAAAGACCCGCGCGCTCCGCGGGCGGCAATGCCGCTGGATCAAAGTTGTGACCTGCGGATTGGAGGAGAATGCGTTGGGTCAGTGTGTCGCCCAGGACGTAGCCGAAGGGACGGGGTTGTTGGACGATCGCCGTTGAGGCCGCCGCGTTGGCGCGTGCGATTGCGGAGGCAGCGGGCGCGAGGGCCGACGCCGTCGTGGGCGTGGCGGACGCATGGGCGTGCAGCAAACAACTCGCCAAGGCCATCACGGCACACAGCCGCTGCCGCGTCGAGGTGCGAAGGCCTCCCATTACGCCGCAACCTCGAAAAAGTATTGCGACATGGCTTCGCTGTCGAAGTGGCCGATGACGTAAAACGGGCGCATCGCGCGCGCCGCGAATACCTGATTCAGCTCTCTGCGCCGCGCATTGGCTGATTCCCGCCATTTTTCGCGCATGCGCGGTCGCATCCACAAGGTACGTTGTGTGCCCGATTCCATGTCGCGAAGCTGCGCCAGACCATCGTGGGTTGGGGGCTCAACTTCCGCGGCGTCCCAGATGACCACGGGGACCACAAAAGATTGCACCAGCGAGTCAAGCGCGGCGTTCATGCCGGCGAGAGGCCAATGGAAGTCCGAGACCAGAAATACCAACCCTCGCCGTCCGGCAAGATGCTGGATTGAGTCTTGCAGCCCCGCCGCATCTCCGGCCTCCCCACTGCAAGTTCGCAGCAGCTTGGCCATGGTATCCCCCATGCCGCGGCTCACCATAGCGGGGACGAACAGGTCGGTTCGCTCGCGCGAATCGAAAGCCAACATGCCGAGTGCATCGCCGACCTTGAATGTACTTTGGCCCAGCGCCTCGATGAACTCGGCTGCGACATCCAACTTCCTGCGCCGCGAGCCGAAACCCATCGACGCAGAGACATCGACCACCGCGTGCACTGGGATGCTGGCCTGTTGACGATTGACTCGCACCAACCACTCTTGCTGGATGTTCCTCAGGCTGGCGCGTAGATCCAGACGCCTTGGATCTGGCCGGTCGTAAAGACGCATGTGCGAGACGAATTCCTGTCCCGCACCCAGGCTGGAACCGCGGTGCGAACCGGGCCGCCATCCTCCGATGCGTTGTGGCAATCGATAGTGGAACTCGCGGTGCTCGCTCACGGCTATCTCGCTTACCGTTACCTTGGAGTGGGGACCTTCTCGAGGATTTGCGTGATGAGGTCATCGGCGAGCTGAGCGCGGCGTAGCTCATAGACAGGTGTGAAGAAAATCCGGTGGCCCAATGCCGGCTGAGCCATCGCCCGAATATCGTCCGGTGTCAGGTACGTACGTCCCGCCAGCCATGCGACCACTCTGGCCGTACGGGTGAGTGCCATCATTCCGCGGGGACTTGCTCCTGCGAGGATCAGTCTCTCCATGTCGACACCCTCCAGTCGTATCCCCAAGTCCTGTGGCGCATGCGTTGCATCCCACAGATCCAGAACGTAACGCTCGAGGGTCTCGCTGGCCTTGACGGTGCGCTGGATGGCAGCACCCACCTGGTTCAATTTTTGCCAGTCCAGGATTTCGGGCGCGACTCGTTCCAGGAGCTCATCGACGTCGTGGAAGGCGGGGTCAAAAACGAGCTGGCGGCGAATCGCGGTCTCGCTGGGAGTCGGCATCCGCAGCTCGAGCATGAATCGGTCGCGGGCTGCAGAGGCCAGCTCGAAGGTCTCTTCTTTCTCGACGCGGTTACGATCAGCGAACACCGTCATATGCGGGAAACGATGCTCGCGGTTGAACGCGGACACGGTGCGCTCGGCCATTGCCCGCAGAAGGAGCGATTGCACCTGAGGACGCGCGCGGTTGATCTCGTTGAAGAAGAACGTAGCGAGGCGCTCTCCGTGACGAAGCAGCGGCCCCGGTTCTATGCGCGGCTTACCCTCAGCATCGACGTACGTGTGATAGACCAGATCGCCAGGCATGAGATCTACCGTGCCTTCGACGCGCTCGAAATCGCCACCGATCGCACGCGCAAACGCCCGCAGAATAGTCGTCTTCCCAACGCCCACATCGCCTTCGAGAAGGACATGTCCGCGTGCAAATATTGCCACGTTGATCAGCCTGACTGTGGGCTGCTGGCCGACGATGGCTTTGGAGACCTCTTCCTCCACGCGAAGCGCGCGGACCCGCCAATCTTCCAGCTGCTCATCTGTCATCGCTGAATTCTACGCCCTGGTGCTGAGCGCAAGCGTCGCGATTGCGTGACAGCGGCGTATGCACGCGCGCGCGCTGGTGCGCCGATCTCGGAGCAGTTGCGCTACTTGAGAGCCAACTCGACGCGCACTTTGTCCTTGTCTGCTGCGTCTTTGGGTGCACTGCCGATGACGAAGACACGCGACGGGTCGATCTCTGTACCTACCAGCAACACGTCCTGGATGGCGCGCGCCCGGTGCTTTCCCAGTATCTGCAGCTCGTTGTCGGAGACGGGCATTTTTTGCAGCAGCGCCGCTTCGAGCTCGGCATTGGCCGCGCCGAAATCCGGTGGCTGATCCTTTTTCTTGCCAGCGGCTTCGATCTCTTTCGCGAGATCGGGCAGGGGCGCGTTCTTGCCAAGGTCGGCCCGATAGAGTGCAACGAGGAGGTGGTAGCGTTGTGCTGGATCGGTCAGCGCGGGATCCGATGGCGGTGGCGCATCCATTATCGCCGACACCGGTGAGCCGGAATCAGCCGACGCGTCACTTTGCGCGGGCCGCGATGACGAAGCGGCTAATGCAGCACCCGCAGACTCAGCGCCAGCTGCTGAGCCCTTTGGTTTTCCGCTCGCGCCGGCGGTGTTGGTCGTGGCGCGCGCTTTACCCCGCTTGTTTCCGCCGGCCCGATCCTGACTCAGGGCCAGCAGCCGCATGTTCAAATGGGCGGTGGCGAGGCCGGTCCGGTCGAGGTCGGGCGAGTAAGCGACGGGCACGTCGAGCTCGAGCTTCTCTTTTTCCTTGAGTGCCTTGACAAGCGCGCTGAGTTTGTCGTGCTCCGCGGGCTCGAGTACGGCGCTCCCCGGCTGGAAGTCGATGTAGTTCATTTGCTCGCCGCCGCCGAACAGCCGCCCGAGCATTGCAAACGGTGCGGTGGCGACTTTGACCAACAGGTTGACGACGGCCTTCCAGATGAGCGGTGCGATTTTGAACTGCGGATCGTCCAGGCTGCCGGTCACGGGCAAGTCCACGTCGATGACGCCGTTGCGATCCTTTAGCAGCGCGACTGCAATTTTTATCGGCAGCTTGATTGCGTCGGGGCTCTCGACTCGTTCGCCGAGCTCGAGTTGATCGATCACAAATTTATGGGCCGCCGTCAGCTGGCGGTTTTCGATCTTGTAGTCGATGTCGACCGACAGCTTACCTTTTTCGATCTTGTACCCGGCGAAGCGACCGGAGTAGGGGGTGACGCTCGTGAGCTCCACGCCCTTGAAGCTCATCTTGATGTCGCTGTATGTCGTGGCCGCCAGAGGGTTGGTTTCGCCCCAGATATGTACGGGAGCGTAGCGGTCAACCTTGCCTTTCAGTTCGACCTTCGCACGTGAGCGCGGGTTCGAGGAGAGTCCGAGGATAGAGCCGTTGAGCGTTTGGATTCCGACGGCGAAGTGGGGCTGGATCCAGAGGTCGGCGTAATTGGCGGAACCGTCCTCGATGTTGATGGCGTCAATGGCAATCGCCATTGCACCGTCGTTCGACGGCGCAGCAGGGGCAGGTGTTGACTTGCCTCGGCGGTGGCCTTTGGAATCAGGGTGGGCGGCTGCGCGCGCCGTAGTTGCCGAGGTGTCCTTCGAGGTCGGGCGAGCCGCTGCCGTCGCTGGGGCGCCGCCGACGGAGATAGCCGCGTGCGCACCGGCGGAATCTGGTGCGCCGGTTGCGACCGCTACGACCGGGTCCGTCGAAGCCGCGCCGTTTGCGTTTGCCGATGCTTCGCCAGAGGGCGGCGTTCGCGAGTTTGCGGCGGCGTCCGCAGGCGCGGCTGTGCCCTGTGGTGTGCCAGCCGTCGCCGGTGCCGCATTGCCACCGCGCCCACTCAATACCCTCTTCACATTAGTCGACCGATCCGACTCGATGATCACGCGCGCGTACGGCGCGTGGGCAATGATGTTTTTGATGTGGAGGCTTGCGGACTTTGACGGGTCGGACAGGTTTGACTGGTAGTCGATACCCGCAACCTGCAGTCGCTCGAACTTGATGAAGTCGCGCTTCAAGTCGTTGTCAATGGTGCGTAGTTTCGCGAGATCCACCTCACCGGTGACAGCAAGGTGACCGTCTGCGGCGCGTTCGGCATTGAGCTTGGTCGACAGGAGCCCGTTGCGAAGAGTCATCGCCGTCCGCTCGGCGATGTAGGGTTGGAACATGATCAAGTCGAGATTGGTGAGATCGGCCTGGCCCTTCATTGCCGTGAGGTCGGGTGAGAGGTCCGCTTTCGCTTCGAGCTTGCCTTCGCCGTTGATCTTCGTGGACATCACGACGGCAACAGGTGTGCTGCGCGCGGTGGTGAAGCCGTTGACGTGGATGGCCACATCATCGAGGCGCATCGACACTGCAGGTGAGGGGTGTCGGTCTTCAGCAGAGATCTTCAGATTGTCGAGCGCGATGTCGGGTACCGAGACGACCCACACGGCCGCGTCAGGGGCGGACGGCGGTGCCGTCGTGCCGGCCGGCGTGCCACTCGGCGCTACCAACTCCATCAGGTTGACCGCGGCACCCCCAGCCCCAGGTGCCCAAGCACGCACCTCGCCACCCGCAAGGTGCACGCTCCCAACATCAATCGTATGTTTCGCGACGTCAGCGCGCGTATCGTGGACCTCGATTCGTGCAAGCTTGACGTAGTCTTGTGTTGCGCCCTTGGGACGTACGCCGAGATCGGTGACGGTCACCTCGTGGACATTGACCGCGAGCCCCTTGGGCGTTGTCGCGGTCGTGAAGTCGTAGTCGCCAGCGATCGAAATGACGCCGGAAGGCAATTCGAAGCGCACGCTGTCGCGGACGTAGTTCCAAATCGTCTGCGCCTGCAGGTTCGCAACTTCGAACTGTCCGTGCGACGCAAGCGGCAAGGAACTCACTGACCCGGACCAGCTAAATCGCTCACCCGCGTCCGACGCACCGCTCAGCGCGTACGTGCCACTATCCTTACCAACCGTACTGAAGTTGCGCAGGTCAAACGTAATCGGTGTGATCTCGGTGCGGAATTCGCTGGGATGCGCTCGGTCTTCGAACGCGACATTGCCACCCTGAACGCGGAAGTGATTGATGAAGAGCCGCAACGGCCGCGGATTCGGTTGCGGTTGTGCCTCGGGGGAGGGCGGCAGCGCGAGTTCGCTCAAGTTCAGCGTGCCATCGGTCTTGATCAAGGCCCGCACGAAGGGTTGTTCGAGCAGGATCGACTCGAAGTCCGGCCCCCTTCGCCACACGCTCGCAACGGTCACGTCCACGAGCAGATGTCGAAACGACAGCATCGGCTGCCCTTCTGCGTCGGGCAGTGCGAAATCACGCAAGTCCAGTCGAAGCGTGTACGGATTGAACCGGACGTCACCGATAGCGGCGTTCCGGTGGTAGTTCTTAGTGACGAAGTCATGCACGCCCGATCGGATCAGGCGTGGAACCAGGAAAAACCCAAGGAGGGTGTACAGAAGGACGAGGACCAGCGCAGGCAGCGCAATCCAAAGCAGCAGGCGTCGAGTGCGGACCGAAATCATGGTCCGCACTTTATGCCAGTCAGGCCAGTCGGAGGAACTCCTCGAGTCGTTCCAGGCCCTCGTTGAAGGCGCGCAGCTCGTCTTCGCTGAGACACGAGAGCAGGGCGCGTTCGCGCTCGAGAGCGAGTGGCACGAGTTCCGCGTAGATCGCCCGCCCCTCTTTCGTCAGGCTCAGTTCCATTTCACGGCGGTCGTCGGCATTGGATGTCCGCTCGATCAGTCCACGCTTGACCAGGTGCGCGATTGCTCGGCTGACACGCGTCTTGTGCATGCGTGTGCTGTCGGCGACCTGCTGAGCGGTGCAGCTCCAGGCGGGCCCGACCGTCACGATGACGCGCCATTCCGGGATCTCCAGGTCGAAGCGCCGCTTGTAGACGTCGGACAGATGTTCGCTCACGCCAGTAGCCAGACGGTTGAGGCGGAAAGGGGTGAAGTTCGTCAAGAGCAGGGCGGGTGTGGGGATGGCGCGGGCAGCGATTTCGTCGGCGAAGATTTCACTTCGGACGCTCACCGCGCTGGCTCCGGCGAACAGGGTGTCGAATCGGGCGGCCACTATCGTCTCCTTATAAGGTTGCGCGCGCAACTAATGTGCGATGTGCGAAAATGGTTCTTATGGGTAATGCTCACGAGATCCCGGACCCCGTCAGGGGCATCGGCTCGCTCACTTATCAAAACGGATTTGGGAATCAATTTGGGACACAGGTCCTGGAAGGAGCGCTCCCCGAGGGCCGCAACTCACCGCAAAGGTGTGGCTATGGCCTGTATGCGGAACAGTTCTCAGGGACCGCTTTCACCGCGCCCCGTCACGCGAGCCGACGTAGCTGGCTCTACCGGATTCGTCCTGCGGCGGTACACGGCGAGTTCCGGCGTATCGACGATGGTGCGCTGACTAGTCGATTCGACGCGGACCCTTCTCCCAATCAGTTGCGCTGGAGCCCGCTCCCCATTCCCTCTGCGCCTACCGACTTCGTGTCGGGTCTTCGGACGGCTGGCGGGAACGGATCGCCCGATCAGCAGACGGGCTGTGGAATCCACTGGTACGTCGCGAACCGCTCGATGGTGGATCGATATTTCTATGACGCGGACGGCGAGCTATTGATCGTTCCGCAGTTGGGACGGCTGCGCCTCGCGACCGAGCTCGGCCTCATCGATATCGAGCCGCAGCAGATCGCCATCATTCCGCGCGGATTGCGGTTTCGTGTCGAGCTTCACGATGCGGAGGCTCGCGGTTACGTGTGCGAGAACTTCGGCGCGCCGTTCCGGTTGCCGGACCTCGGGCCAATCGGCTCGAACGGCCTCGCGAACCCGCGTGACTTCCAGACACCCGTGGCGTGGTACGAGGAGCGGACGGGCGACTTCGAGCTGGTGGCCAAGTTCATGGGCCACTGCTGGTCGGCGCGGACCGATCACTCGCCGCTCGACGTCGTGGCCTGGCATGGGAACCACGCGCCGTACCGCTACGACCTGCGGCGTTTCAACGCCCTCGGCTCGATCAGTTACGATCATCCGGATCCGTCGATCTTCCTGGTCCTGCAGTCGATCAGCGATACACCGGGTGTGGATAATGTCGACTTCGTCATTTTTCCACCGCGCTGGCTGGTTGCGCAGGACACCTTCAGGCCGCCCTGGTTTCACCGTAATGTCGCAAGCGAGTTCATGGGACTGATTGCGGGCAGCTACGATGCCAAGGCCGAGGGTTTCATCCCGGGCGGCGCATCGCTCCACAACTGCATGAGTGGGCACGGACCGGATGCCGCGACGTTCGAAAAGGCCAGCCGCGCCGACACGTCACGGCCACAGCATGTTACGGATACCATGGCGTTCATGTTCGAAACCCGCACTGTGATACGGCCGACGCGCTTCGCGCTCGAGTTGCCACAGTTGCAGCAGAACTACGCGCAGTGTTGGCAAGGCCTGAGTAGCCACTTCACGCCGGGCACAAGATGAGTGCCGCACAATCTCCCGGGGATGCGGGCGCGCAGCGGCTCAACGCCACCCATGATCCGGCCTTGAAGAGTTGGATTGCCGCAGCGAACCGGCCCCGTGGTGATTTCCCGATCCAGAATCTGCCTTTCGGCATCTTCAGGCGCGCGGGTACACCTGAACCTTTCCGCGGTGGAGTGGCGATCGGCGATCAGGTCCTGGATCTGGGCGCGTTGCACGAGCTTCGCCAGGTGTCTGGATCCGCGGCCGATGCACTGAGAGCCTGCACGGAGCCTACCCTCAACGCCTTCATGGCGCTGGGTACAGATGCATGGTCGGTACTCCGAGCCGAATTGTCGCGCTTACTCAGGGAGGACGCGAAAGACGCGTCCCCGCTACGCAGCACACTCGTGCCTCAGGCAGATGCAGAGTTCGCCGTCCCGGCGAGGATCGGTGACTACACCGATTTCTATTCGTCCATCTATCATGCAACAGCCGTCGGCGCGTTGTTCCGCCCCGACAATCCGCTCCTGCCAAATTACAAGTGGGTCCCCATTGCCTATCACGGGAGGGCCAGCTCGATCCGCGTATCCGGACAGGAGTTCCGCCGTCCCCGCGGCCAGGTGAAACCAGCGGGCGCCGAGTTCCCGCAATTGGTACCGACCCAGCGGCTCGACTACGAGTTGGAAGTTGGCGTGTTCATCGGGACGGGCAACGCGCTGGGCCATCCTGTCAGCATCGATCGGGCCGAGCAGCACGTGTTTGGGCTCTGCCTGCTGAACGACTGGTCGGCGCGCGACGTGCAGGCGTGGGAATATCAGCCACTCGGGCCATTTCTGGCGAAGAATTTCGCCACAACCCTCTCACCCTGGATAGTCACGCTCGAGGCGTTGGCACCGTACCGGACCTCGTGGAGCCGTCCGGCAGGCGATCCGCAGCCGCTTGACTATCTCGACTCACCGCAAGTGCGGCAATCCGGCGCCGTTGACGTGCAACTGGAGGTCTACATCGACACTGCGCGGATGCGTGCTGAGGGTACGCCGTCTCACCGCTTGGCGCGTTCCAACTTCAGGCATTCGTATTGGACTGTTGCGCAGATGGTTGCGCATCACACTGTCAACGGGTGCAACCTGGAGGCAGGTGACCTGCTGGGCAGCGGCACGCAATCGGGTCCCGCAGCGGATGAGGCCGGATCGCTGCTCGAGCTGACTGTTGGCGGCAAGCAGCTGTTGACATTAGCCTCTGGCGAAACGCGGACGTTTCTCGCCGACGGCGATCGCGTCACCTTGCGAGGCTGGTGTGAAAAGCCGGGGTATGCCCAGGTCGGCTTCGGAGAAGCCGCCGGTACCGTGCTGCCCGCCACTCAGGATCCGAAGGAAAATCAGAACGCGAAGTAGGGCCCCAAACCCGCGCTGGTGTTTTGATTCTCGATGGCGGTGTACACACTCCGCCCGAAATAGAACGGCAGTCCCCAGTCGAATGCCCCGTTGAGACTCGCCGTGGTGATACTTGCGCTCGATCCCGCGAGATCGCTGGCTGCTGCGATTACGCTGCCGGTGCCGAACAAGCTGTCGGCATTCGTCACATTGAAGTTGATCGCGGAGCTCGTGCCGTTGCCGCCCATAATGGTCGCGCTCAGATTGAGTGTCCCGCTGGGGCAGAAGAATCCTGGCGCCTTCGTCGTCTCACCGCTGATTCCGCACACGTGGATGGTGGGGTCGGTGAAGTAATAGGCATTGGATCCGCTATCGATGAAACCGCGGCTCAGCGATGTGTTCTTGTACGTCGTTGACAGGTTTCCGCTCTGGTTGAAGGTGAACACTTTCGCGTTGCCGAGGCCGTTGTTGCCTTGAGTGCCTATGCCGAAAATGAGCGATCCGCTCACAGAGCTGGCTGTGCCGCCCACGGCACCCAACTGAATGAGGACCCCGTTGTTGTCGGTGGCAAAGGCAGCTACGGGGTTGGTGATCTGCAGGGCCAAGGGCATTCCGCCGGTTGTGCAAGCGGTGCCACTCGTGCAGGTGTAGTAGACACCGCCGCCCCCCTGCACGCATGAGGAGCCGCAGTCCTGCAGGAAGGGCCCGACGCCCAGGATGCCGTTGGCGCCGAACGCTTGGACGGGGTTCGCGGGGGTGGTGCCCGTGCCGCACGCGTAGGCCGTCTGAATGGGATAAGCCGGATCGTAGATGATCTGTACTGCCTGGTTGCTGGCTATCTCACCTGAAATTTTGATGTCGGCCAGTCGGAAGGGTCCCCAGCTCGACCCGTCCACGAACTGTGTGCACTCCGCGACCACGTTCCCGTTGGAATCCTTCTGCAGGGGCAGGCTCAGGGTGAGCGCCGTAGTGATGATCCGCAGTCCGGACGATCCCGTATCAACCTGTATGTGGTCGATATCCTGGCAAGTGCTGGTGCCGGGTACGCAGACCCTCACCGTGGTATAGAGCGTGTTGACGGCCGGGCTGTTCGAGGTGGCGACCGGAGACGGTCCTGAGTCAACCGTGACGGGCTGGACATTCGCTCCACTGGGAGTGCCGCCCCCGCCGCCACCGACCGACGACCCGCCCCCACCGCATCCAACTACGCAAAGCATGCCGATCAAGGCAGCAATCAGATTTGCTCGCACGCGCTACGTCCCCCTTACTGGATGTCGGCAACGGAAAAATTGGGCGGCAGCAGTGACGGCACGTAGGCGTTCCCATAGAACGCGCGCATGTGTCCATGCGAATTGACGACGAGGTCCGTCCCCTCGACGCTCAAATGGCGGCGGCCCGCGCGGGGAGAGCTTGCGGCGTTATTGTATTCGTCGAAATACCGTCCGAGTGTCTGACGGAAATCAGGTAGTAGCGGTCCACTCCAGCTGACTGCAAACACCTTTCCGGATGCCGATACGTATTCACGAACGATAGTGTTCGCCGGGGTCTCGATCTCGTGCACGGTGTAGCCAGCAACGGATGTGGTCCGTAGCTGTGCCTTCATTTGCACACGGTCGTTTTCGACCGTCGCGACGTCCTCGCCCAGAGTGGCAAGTGCCGGGAGGCAGATGACCTGACTCGCCAACACACCGGCCGTGAGCCAGCCCAACACACGTATGGCCTTGGCACTCGCGGGGTTCACTCTGGTTGGGTCCTTATATAGGTATTGCGGAAGCGCCCACCGCTTCGGCCTGGATCGGATGGTAGCTGCTTGTGCCTTGCGGTCAACTGCCGTCTGCCATCGGCGTCACTCATAGGCTCACGAAGTTGCCGGCGACGCAGTGGTCGCCGGCTTGACCCCGAAATCGCCAGCATCAATTGCTGCCCGCGGCCCCCGCCTCCGTGCCGCGCTGCTGCGAGCGGGCGGCGCGGCGCTGCTCGGCCTTGCTCTTCATGTCCGCAAGGACCTGCGGAAGTTTAGCCTTCTGATCGGCCGTCAGAACGTTATAGATCTGACCCTGCAGATCCACCTCGCTCTGGAAGCGGCTGGCTGCGGCAGTCTTGGCGTTCTGCAACGCAGCGGCGTAATTGGGATCACCCGGGTTGGCGAGCGTAATCAGATCAACGCCTGCAGTGCCCGCGGCCGCCTGATGTTGGGCGCGTGCATTGCCCACGATGCTCTTGATGTTCGCTTGCTGTTCGGTAGTCAGGTTGAGTTGGCGAGTTGCGTGCAACATCACCCCAACCAACATCCCGCCGTGACGATGATGCCAGTGTCTGCCGCCCGGAGCGGGCGCCGTGGCTGCGGTGGTTGCCGGCGCCGTGGCCGTCGCAGCGGCGGCAGCCACCGCAGCGCCAGCGCCGACAGTCGCGGTTGCGACGAGCAGCAAACCCAATGTCCTATTGAACTTCATGGCTGCATTCCTCAACTGTTGTAGAGCAATTGTTACCCATCGTTAAAGCGACAGGTGGCTATGACGCTATACAAAGCGTTCCGGCGCTACAAAGGTTGACGGAAAGCAGCGGCGGTCTCATTCGTAGGGAGTCACGATTCTCCAGGCCTGCGAGGGATGGTTCAGCGCCCACCAGATTGCGCCGAATCCGACGGGCACGTCGGTGGGTATGCCCTCGCCCTTCACCGACACAGTGTCGGCTTCCTGTACCTCCGTAACCTGCTCGTTCGACGGCAGCGGCTCTTTCAACTCATCCGCGGATACCACCGTTCGCACATCAGGAGCCGTGAGGTTCAGCGTGGGTGGACGCGCCTGGGCGGATGAGCCGTCTTTAGATGCGCTCGCCGTGCCACTTTTGGCTGCAGGAGGTTTTGAGCCCTCTACGCAGCGCCCGGTCAATTGGAAGCACACGGCGGGTGGTTTGCCGGACTTGCCGGAGCCACTCGGTTGACGGGTGCCCGATGCCGCACCGCCGGTGGCCTGCGGCGCGCCATCAGCCTGACTGGGGCCGTCGGCGGCCTGGGTAGCGCCCGCGGCCGGGGTACCTCCTGCGACCTGGGTATCCGCCGCCCCGGCCTGCGCCCCCTTGTTCGCGTCACCGGAACTCGGGGCTCGTGAGGACGGATTCGCAGACTGCCCCGCGGCCGGGGTGGCATTCTGGCCATGAGCCGCTGGTACCGCTGCTAGCAGGAGGGCGGCGAGCAGGGAGGCAGATGGACTGCCGGCGGGTCTTTTTGTGCGGCTCACTTTCGTCTGCCGTGACGCGTCTGGGGGACGCAATTTGAGGCTACTACGCCCTGGAGCACTTGCACAGCAATCGTCATACCCATGCCGACCCCCCTATTTGGCGATGTTCGTCGCATCTCATAAGAAGTAGGGCCGCTTTGTAACGTCCTTGCAACAGCCTTGCGATATTTCATTAACAGCGCGAAATGCTGTTGCCACAGTTCGGGAACCATCATGCAAAGTTTTTGGCAGGCTCTGAAGACACAACGTTGGGACGATCACCGTTATTACCACCACAGCCGCATCAACCAGTCGCTGCACCTGCTCAGTGCGACCAGTTTCGTCTGCGCTTATGGTCTGATGTTTACGAATCCGGCCGCTGCAGCGCTGCTCGCGTGGCTGGTCTCGATGACGAGCCGTCAGGCAGGGCATTTCTTCTTCGAGCCGAAGGGCTACGACGTCATCAACCAGGCGACTCACGAGCACAAGGAAGAGATCAAGGTCGGCTACAACCTGCGGCGCAAGGTCGTGCTGATGGCCATCTGGGCTGTGTCTCCGGCCATCCTCTGGCTGGATCCCACCCTGTTCGGCCTCTATTCGTGCGACACATGTGTCGCACCCTCGGGCGCTGAGTTCGTGCAGCACGTCGGCCAGGTCTGGCTCGCCGTGGGCCTGGGCGGTCTGCTGTTCCGCACCGTGCACCTGTTCTTCATCAAGGACGTGCAGACGGGGCTGGTGTGGATGACGAAGATCGTGACCGACCCGTTCCACGACATCAAGCTTTATTATAAAGCGCCGCTGTACCTGCTTCGCGGGGAGTTGATTGCGCCGCTGCACGGCGCCGGCGAGCTCGAAGCATCTCTTTCAACACACGACGCCTGATGGCCTTGTTGGTGAGCGCCGCATCGCTCCACCACCAGCCCTCGGAATGCATCGTCACAGCCGCCGCCAGGATCCTGGCGGCGACTTCTTCGAAGTCCGCATCCGGGTAGTCGATCGTAAAGATGAACCGGCCCGTGCCCACCCAGCTCAGCGCCAATCCCGCGGCGCGCAGATAGTATTGAAACATCCAGTTGTATCGCGACGGCTGCAGGTAGCTGACAGTCCAGATGGAGGACAGGTTGGTGACCTGCACCGGCAGGCCGGCGGCCTGCAGGCGCTCGTTGAGGAGCCGCGCGCGGGCGTTCCAGCGCTCGTCGAGTCCGACGTACTTTGCCTGCATTTCCGGGGTCTGCAGCCGCTGCAGGAATTCGTTCATCGCCGCCATGACATACGGGTGCGAATTGAACGTGCCCCGGGCAAAGCAGATGTCTGCCGGCCGGTCTTCACGGTAGCGCTTCATCAGCTCGCGCCGCCCGCAAACCACGCCAACCGGAAGCCCGCCGCCGAGCGTCTTGCCGTAGGTCACCATGTCCGCGCGCACGCCGAAGTATTCCTGCGCTCCACCCGCAGCGAGGCGGAAGCCGACGAACACTTCGTCGAATATCAACACGATGTTTCGTTCGGTGCACACGGCGCGCAGCTTGCGCAGCCATTCCGTGTATGCCGCGCGGTTGTACTCGGCCCGCCGGCCGCTGTCGATCAACGCAGAATCGCCGGGCGCACCCGAGTTGGGATGCATCGCCTGCAGCGGATTGACCAGTACGCACGCGATATCACGGCGGCTGCGCAGCACGCGCAGCGCCGCATCGCTCATGTCTTTCAATGTGTAGGTTTCATGAGCCGTCATGGGATTGCCCACTCCCGGCTGCACGTCACCCCACCAGCCGTGGTAGGCGCCACAGAAGCGCACGAGATACTTGCGCCGCGAGTGATATCGAGCAAGCCGCACGGCCTGCATCACAGCTTCCGTACCCGACATGTGAAACGAGACCTCGTCGAGTCCGGAGATCTCCTTCAGGCGCTCGACGTTGTAGGCCACGACAGGATGGAAGGCGCCAAGGACCGGGCCAAGGTCGCGCACACGCGCCGTGCCGCGGTCAATGCAGTCCTTGTAGAAGTCGTAGCCGAAGACGTTCACTCCATACGAGCCTGTCAGATCGTACAGTTGATTCCCGTCGGCATCGGTGACGGTGGATCCGGAGGAAGATTCCAGGACCGAGCCCAGTTTGAAGTGCTGGCGCACGAAGGAGCTGAACTGGAAGGGGACCCGGTAGCGCGAAGTGAACTGCAAGTCCGACACGCCGCTCTGGATGTGGGCTGTGAGGCTGGCGGTCTTCTCGTGGCGCTGCGCGAAGAGCGCGGCCAGGCGCATGAACCCCGCGCGCCGCTTCGTAGCGACTTCCGCAGGTGCTCCGTCCGCAGCGAAGAACTCGCTCTCTGCGTACTCGTAGAACGGTACCAAAGCTGCGAATCTGCGCGACCAGCGCGAGTGTCCCGCAAGCGAACGATGCTTGGCACGCGAGAGCTGAAGCCGCAGCTGCGCTTTGCGCAGCAGTGCGAGCAACAATATCGCCGCCAGTACGTAAAGAATGAATGTTGGGTTCACAGTGCTCCTCCGGCGCGCAACGTTATTGCAGTTGAGTGACGTTTACATGACGGTCCGTACATTGATCTCCCAGGCCCTCGCCAGGGCAAGTGCCCAGGAAGATCTGAACTTCCTGCTCACCAACCGCATTCCGCGCCGCTGGCTCACATTGTTCGTTGGACGGCTGAGCCGCGTCCGCAACCCATTCGTCCGCGACACCTCGATCGCCATCTGGAAGCTGTTTTCCGACCTGGATCTGAGCGAGGCCCGCAAGACGCATTTTGACAGTCTGCACGATTGCTTCACGCGCGAGCTGAAGGAAGGTGCCCGGCCGGTCGACCCGGACCCTGCGGTGCTGACCAGTCCCTGCGATGGAATCATCGGTGCCGGCGGCCGGGTGCTCGACGGGACCGTATTGCAGGCCAAGGGGTTTCCTTACCCGGTGGCCGATCTCGTGGGCGATTCGCAGCTCGCGGCCCGCTATCGCAACGGCTCGTATGTGACACTCCGGCTGACCTCCAGCATGTATCACCGATTCCACGCACCGCACGACCTTCGTGTTGAAAGGGTGACCTACATTTCGGGTGACACCTGGAACGTCAATCCTATCGCCCTGAAACGCATCGAGAGGCTGTTCTGCAAAAACGAGCGGGCGGCCATTGAGTGCCGCCTGCTGCAAAGCGGGCACCTGGTCACCCTGGTGCCGGTCGCGGCAATCCTGGTCGCCAGCATCCGGCTTCGGTTCCTCGATGTGCGGCTGCACCTGAGATACCAGGGGCCGAACCGCATCGACTGCCACGCGCAGCTGGCCAAGGGCGAGGAGATGGGCTGGTTTGAGCACGGCTCTACGATTATTGTCCTTGCGCCCCCAGGCGTGTCGCTGTGCGAGCGGTGGAGGTCTGGGGATGTGATCCGGACGGGGCAGCCGCTGTTCGATCTGTCACCTTCCAGCGCGCCGGACAGGGTCTAAAGCCCGCTTCACAGCGGTTTGTCCACGCTTCGGTGTGACGGCAGTCACGGGCACTGCCGCACGCTGAAAACGTGCGTTCCGCACCCGTGATGCGGGGCACAAGTTGTGGGATTGTTTGTCCGTCCAGAGCCCCCCGGGTAGTAGTATCCGGGTGCTGTACCACACTGATTAAAAGTGAGATGTGGGGCCTCAGGAAGATACTCAGCCAACTCGTGATGGCCGCTGCCCTGTTGGCAGCGGTCCCGGCCTCCCATTCCGTGGAGCGCTGGGCGGGGCTGGCCGACACTGTCTTCCAGAACCTGGCACACGGCAATGAGCTGCCCAACGCAGCGATCCCGACGTCCGCGACCCAGGACGGCGACGGTTTTTTGTGGATTGGCTCACAGAACGGACTCGCCCGCTGGGATGGTTACCATTTCCGCAGCTACAGGGCGGATCCGGGCAAAGCCGGTGCGCTACCCGACAATTTCATCCAAGCGTTGCTGACGGACGCCCGAGGCGTTCTGTGGATAGGCACCACCTCGGGCGGGCTCGCACGTTATGACCGGGACCACGAGCGGTTCGTCGTCTATCCCGTGGCTTCCAATGGTCTCAGCCACGTAAGTGTCCGAGCGATCGTTGAGGACGGGCACGGTGGCGTCTGGGTCGCGACTGAGGGCGGCCTTGATCACATATTTTTCAATTCGGACGTAATCGGCCACCTTCGCCATGTCGACGGTGATCCATCGAGTCTGCCTGACAATCGCGTCCGGGGATTGCTTCGAGACCGTCACGGCACGTTGTGGGTGGGAACCGCAACTGCGCTTGTGAGACTCGACAAAGGATCGAATCGCTTCGTCCCCGTGCCGCTGCCCGCACCCCAGGGGAAGGTGCCATCGCCGTGGAGCTTCCTCGAGGACAGCGCGGGACGTATCTGGGTTGGAACCATCCGGCAGGGTGCCTACGTAATCGACTCCCAGACCGCTGGCGCGAGAGCTGTCCAAGAGAGTGATGCGGCGCATTCGACGCTCCAGAACGAGGGAGTGTCCTCCATCGTCGAAATCACCCCCGGCCAGGTGTGGCTAGGCACCCTCGGGCAGGGAATCGTCGCGGTCGATGCCGCGACTTCACAGACACGACGCATCCGACACGACCCGACGCAGCCAGCCAGTCTCGCCGACGACAGCATCCAGGACATGTTCAAGGATCGCTCCGGCATGATCTGGATCTGCAGCGATCGAAGTATCAGCCGCCATGATCCCGCTCACCCCGCCATGGTCACGGTGTTCGGTGCATCCAGCCGTCCCGATAGCATCTCCGACCCGGACGTCGAAGCCATCCTTCCGATGCCGGACGGCCGGATCTGGTTGGGCCTGGGAAGCAACGGTATCGACGTTATCGACCCGGAGGGCGCTCGGGTCGCCGCTCTTCGCCCTGATGCGCAACGGCCCGAATCTGCACTACCGAAAGACTACATCAACGCCTTCGCCGCCACCGACGACAGCGACGTCTACGTAGGAACCGAACTGGGTTTGTACCGTGTTGACCGAGCCGCGCATGGCGCTGTCCGCGTCACCATCCCACAACGGGATCCAACCGCGCAGGTGTGGGCGCTGTTGCTCGACGACGATGTTCTGTGGGTGGGTGGTTTCGATGGCCTGTGGGCATTGCCTCTCAGCGGCGCAAAGTCGCCGCTCAGTCACGCCGAGCAGGTGAGCGGGCTCACGGACCAGCGCATCACCGTGATCGCCCGGGGCGAAGGCGGTTCACTGTGGGTCGGCACGAAAAACGGTCTCAACCGTGTCGATCTCAAAACGCGGAGCATCGAGCCAATTTTTCCCGAGCCCGCGAATCCCTCGGCGCTCGCCGCAGGGTACATCACGTCGCTGCTCACCGATGTGCGCGGGCGCCTGTGGATCGCTTCCTTCGGAGGTGGTGTCAACATACTCGAGTCTCGCGATGCGCACGGCAAGCCGCAGTTCAGGCGCCTCGGAACCGTACAGGGACTCAATAACGACAACGTCAACAAGCTGCTGGAGGATTCCAAGCACAACATCTGGGTCAGTACCGACGACGGCCTTGCGCTCATCGACGAGCGGTCGTTCGCCATCCGCTCGTTCCGGCGCGCCGAGGGCCTGCCGATCTCCGGCTACTGGGTAGGTTCCGGCGCCACCACGTCACAGGGCGAGATGTTGTTCGGTGGTATCGGTGGATTGAGCGTCGTGCGGCCCAATCGGCTGACACACTGGACCTTTCAACCGCAGATCGCCATAACCGACATCCGCATGGGCGGCAAGCCAATCGCGGACGGTGTGGTGGCGCGCGGCAATCCGCCCAATCCGTTGAAAATCACGCCTTCCGCCAACAGCATCGCGGTCGAATTTTCGGCATTGGACTACTCGGCCCCCGAGCGCAACCGGTATGCGTATCGGCTCGACGGCTTCGATTCTGCCTGGGTGGACACCGAAGCCTCGCATCGAGTCGCCGCCTATACGAATCTTCCGCCGGGCGAGTACACGCTGCATTTGCGCGGTTCGAACCGTGACGGCGTCTGGTCAGAGAGTGTGCTGAGCGTGCCGATCCACGTTCTGCCTGCGTGGTATCAGACAGTGCTGTTCAGAGTCGCGCTGTCTCTGGCAGCCCTCGCGCTCGTGGCGGCCCTCGTGCAGGGGCGCACGATGTATCTTCGCCGCAATCAGCGTGATCTGGAGCGTCAGGTCGTGGAACGCACCGCCGAATTGCGCGAGAGCCAGCGGCAACTCGAGCAGATCGCCTATAACGACACGCTGACTGCGCTGCCCAACCGGCGCATGTTCACCGAAGAGTTTCGCGAGTTGATCATGTTGGCCCGGCTGCAGAACCAACGGTTCGCGCTGCTGTTGATCGACCTCGATCGATTCAAGCAGATCAACGACTCACTGGGCCACGATGCCGGCGATGCGCTGCTGATCGAGGCCGCCATCCGGCTGCAGGCGGCCGTGCGCAAGTCAGACTGCGTGGCGCGTCTGGGTGGCGATGAGTTCGGAGTGCTGGTTTCCCAGAATCCTGCGGCCACGGACATCGAGAACATCTGTCAACGGATCATCGACAACTTCGTGATGCCGGTGCCCCTCCACAGCGCGCAAGTGAAGAGCGGTGCGAGTATTGGCGTGGCCGTGTTTCCGGATCACGGCGCTACGCTGGACAGCCTGTATAAGTCCGCAGACCTCGCCCTTTATGAGGCGAAGCGTGCCGGCGGCAACGTGTGGCGCTGGTATCGCGCACAGACGAGCACGACAGGAACCGGGCAGCCTACGCTGCGAATGCTGTAACGCTGGTCTCAAGCCGCGGCTGCCCGCTCCTGCACCTCGGTTCCGAGCGCGGCCACCACATCATCGAGCAGCTTCGCGAGCTCACCGGCCATCACCGCGAAATCGATGTCAAACTGCTCCGCCTCGTCGAGCTCGCCACCATCGGCGTGGTCCTTCGACATCTCGAGGAACTCCACCCGCTTGATCTGCATTTTCTCGTTCAGCACGAACGCGATCCGATCGTGCCACGTGAGGCCCAGCCGGGTCGGGTACATGCCCGCCGCGAGATGCGCCTGGATGTCCTTCCCCTCGAGCGGATGATGCGAGTAGCGAATGGTGGCCTTGGTCTGATTGGCCGCCTTCAATTCCAGGTCCTGGTCGATGGTGAGGCGCAGAGGCGCTTCGCCGAGTTTCAACCACACCGCCATCGACATCTGTGGCGAGCGCTGCGTCTCGATGAATTGCACGGCCAGGCTTCCCAGCGTATCGCGCAGAGTCTCGATCAGCTCCTCCGCTTTGGCAGTGCCCGCCGCGTCGACGACGAGCCAGCCATTCGTCGGATCTATCCAGGCACGTGTGATACGACGCCGCGTCAGCGCTTTGGCGCGCAGCTCTTCGGTCACGCTCATTTTCAAATCGCGCATCTGCCGCCGGCCGACAGGAAACCCTTGTTCCTGCGCAAGCACTGCGGCGCGCTCCGCGGTCACCTGCCGGATGATGGAGGCGGGAAGCAACTTCTGATTCGCACCCAGCGCGATCAGATGCTGCAGGTTGACGGTGTGCACCAGCCTTCCGGTGCTCGAAGGGGCGACCCAGCCGCGGCTGAGCATTTCGAACGGGCTGCAAGGCTGCAGTGGGCGCGTCGCGAGCTGCTGTTCCAGCTCAGCAGCGGTGACAGCCCAGTCGGCAGGAAGGCGATAGACGACGAGATTCTTGAACCACATGGGAGAGGGCCCGCGAAAAAAGCGCGCAGTATAGCCACACCCGCGCGCTGCGTGGCGTCCTGTCCAGAAGCCCTTGAATGCGCTAGATAATGTGCGAGCCGTGGTGAGTGAACAGGCCCAGCACTCCAATCAGGATGAGGTATAGCGCCACGATGTAGTTCAGCAGCCGCGGCATCACGAGAATCAGGATGCCCGCGATGAGAGCAATCAGTGGTCCGATTGACAGCGTCATGGTCATAAGAGAATCTCCTTTAAAATTGTTCGCAGAAGCGCCGTATTCGCTCGCATCCGGTGTCGAGTGATGCCGGGTCGGTTGCAAAACATACCCGTACGAAGCCAGCCGTTTCACGACCGAATGCCGCACCGTCCAGAACACTGACGCGCTGAGACTTGTATAGCGCCTGCATGAATTCGTATCCTGAGAGGCCAGTGCCACGCACGTCTACCAACATGAACATACCGGCTTCCGGCACCACGGTGCGGATTCGCGGGATGCCCGTAAGTGCTGCAACCATTCGCGCACGCCGCACGTCGCAGTAGTCGCGAATGCGACGCTCGGCATCGGGTGCTATCGACAAGGCAGTGACTACGGCTTCCTGGATGAATCCAGCTAAACCGAAGAGCATGCACATCACCAATGACTCAGCATGAACCGCAAGCTCGCGCGGTCCGACGAGCCAGCCCGCTCTCCAGCCTGTCATCGCGTGCGACTTGGAAAGACTTCCAAGCGTGATCAGCCGCTCAGGCATCTGCGCGGCGAGGCCGGGAATGTGGCCATCAGGTGCAAGACCTGCGTAGACCTCATCGGAGATCAGCCACAAGTCGTGCCGCTCGGCGAGCTTGCCGATCGTCGCCAGCTCCGATTCGTTGAGTATCACGCCACTCGGATTATTTGGGGTCGCCCAGACGATGGCCCGCGTGCGCTGCGTAACCAGGGAAGCGAGGGCAGTCAGATCAGGGCGGAAGTTACCGCTTGTCGGTGCTCGGACCATCCGCGCACCGGATGCTTCGAGGGTTGCCGGATATGTTGGATACATTGGGTCGAACGAGATCATCTCATCACCCGGTCCGGCAACACACATCGACGCCACAAACAGCGCGTTTTGTGCTCCAGACAAATACACGACGTTCTCGGCATCCGTGCTTTGGCCGGTGCGCTTTGTGTGTGCTGCGGCAATTGCCTCACGTACTGAGCGTCGCCCGGGAGCGGGGCAGTAGTGAGTGTCGCCCGCTTGCAGCCGTTCGATCGCCTTGGCTACGACAGCCGGCGGTGTCTCGAGGTCGGGGTCGCCGACACTCAAAATGATCACGTCTTCGCCGCGGTCGCGGGCCGCCAAGGCGGCATAGTGTGTCAACCATGCATCAGCGCCTTCACCGCTGATGCGCTTTACCAGAGGCGAGAACTTCATTGTTATGTGCTTGCGTGCTCAGGGCCCGGGCTGCATATTTGAACATAAATGAATGGCGAGCCTTGGTCTGTCGGACGATACATCGTGGCGCTGCTGGCAGCCAACGGCATAGACACGGTCTTCGGGATTCCGGGTGTACACAACCTGGAGCTGTATCGTGGAATTGCAGCGACCGGTCTGCGGCACATACTCGTGCGCCACGAGCAGAACGCGGGGTTTGCTGCTGACGGCTTTGCGCGAGTTAGTGGACGGCCCGCGGCCGCGTTCGTGATTTCGGGCCCCGGCCTGACAAATATCCTGACGGCTGCTGCACAGGCGAAGACAGACTCCGTCCCCATGCTGATCGTCGCGAGCACTCCGGTGGAGTCCTCCCTCGCGAAAGGGTGGGGCGTGCTGCACGAGCTCGACGATCAGCGGGCAATGGCTGCGGGCGTAGCTGGCACAGCTCGATCGGCGCGTTCGGCGGAGGATGCGCGTGATCATCTGCGGGAGGCATTCGCGTCGTTTCAGCTTGGCCGGCAGCGGCCGGCGTATCTCGAAATTCCTCTCGACTTGCTCGCGCAATCAACAGCATTGCGGCCGGAGCGCTTTGCTCGAGTCGGGGGAGGTCCGCAGCCGGCACTTGCCGTGGTGGAACGAGCGCGCGGCTTGCTTGCCGGGGCACAGCGGCCAATGATCGTTGCCGGGGGCGGCGCCAGGGCTGCGGGTAAGCAGTTGTGCAAGTTGGTCGAGACGCTCGACGCTTACCTGGTGACCACGGTCGCCGGAAAAGGCTTGCTGCCCGAGAGCCATCCGGCCAATCTCGGCGCCTCCCTGCAGTTTCGTGCTACGCAGGAGTTGGTTGCTCGCGCCGATGTGGTGCTGGCCGTGGGAACCGAGCTGTCCGAAACCGACTTCTACTCGGGTACCCGCCTCGGGATGACGGGAAGTCTGATCCGGATTGATGTCGACTCAACCAAGCTCGCGGACCACTATGCGGCTGATGTTGGAATCTGGGGGGATGCCTGCGCCAGTCTCGAGGCACTTCTGCAGGCCTTCGCAGACTCGGATCCGGGACGCAGTACGCCACCGCTTCCGCGGTGGCGCAGTGAGCTGGGCCCGGCGGCAACGCATCGGGCCCGGATCGACGAGCAATTCAACGCCGGGGCCCGCACATGCGCCCGGTTGCTCGCGGCTGTCCGCGCGGCAATCCCCGCTGATGCAGCCGTGTTCACCGACATGACACAGGCCGCTTATCTCGGAAACTATGCGTTCGCTGCCGACGAGCCGGGAACGTGGTTCCATCCATCAGGCTACGGGACACTGGGCTATGCGCTACCGGCCGCCATCGGGGCGCTGGTTGCCGGGCCCGGCCGCCCGGTCGTGGCGCTGGCGGGTGATTTCGGAATTCAGTTCACGTCCCAGGAGCTGGCAACGGCGGTGGAGCTGAAGTTGAGCCTGCCCATTGTCATCTGGAACAACAGCGCACTCGGGCAGATCCGGGATGACATGATTGCCGCCGGAATACCCCCGACGGGCGTCGTGGGGCACAACCCTGACTTCCTGGCACTGGCCCGCGCTTATGGGGCACATGCTGAGCGGCCTCGTGGGCCCGCAGAGCTGACGGCGGCCATTCAATCGGCACTGCAGCGCCGCGGGCCGACCGTGTTGGAAGCTGTGGAGGCCGATTTCCGGGTGTCGTGAACGCAACCGGGCTGGATCAGTGGCTGCTCGTCAGTTGCGGGTGCGATCCGCGGGTTCGAACCTGCATCTCCCGCATCTTGTAATCGATGATGAGCACATCGAACGATCCCAGCACGTCCATACCGATCATCAACGTGGGCTGGCGGTTCAGTTTCAGGTGGTCGAACAGATACGTGTCAGCAAAGGTGACCCGCACCTGGCGCAGTTTCAGCGTCCCGAGCTCAATAGGTGGCGCTGCGATCGTGTCCCCGTGCTGAAGTTCCAGAGTCACGCCAATGATGTCTTCGCCGATGGCGTCCGCGGGAGGGTGCTTCATCAACGCCTCGCGAAGTGCCAGGTTGCCCACCGTTTGCTGCCCGCCCGTGTCGATGACGGCGAGGGTCCGGATCGACCCGACGCGCACCTCGGTCGACAGCAGCCCGCGGGTGATTTTCAGGGGAACGACGCTGAAACCCACGGGCGCCCGTTCCCGGTGAGAGCGGGAGATGACCAGCTTGTCCCTGCCGAAGTCGGCAAAAATGCGTTTGTCCGGTAGACCTTCCCGTCCCAGGACGCCTTCGGCGCCGCCAAATACGTCCGCGACGATGGGCAGGATGCTGGGCTCGATCAAAAGGTCGCCCACTTCCATGCGGTCGACATGGACGGCAGGCACGATGGCCGCTCCTGTGACGCCGCGGACCAGGACGGGATCGGTCTGCGCCGATACTCCCAAGGTGTCCGCTACACGCGAAATAATGGCTGAGTGACTGGCGCCCGTGTCGAGGACGAGGCGAAAAGGTCCCTTGCCGTTGATCAATACCGGGGCCCAGATCCGCCCGATCCGGTCACGCAACGTGGGGGCCACATACTTTGGCTCGGGTGCCTCGACCAGCACTTCCGGGCTGTCCTGCGTGACTGGAGGGTTGCCTCCGATGCCGGGGGGAGGTTCCGGAGTGGTCGGCCAGGCACATGGAGGGCCCAGCAGGGTTGCGCACAAAAGCGCTCGAAACAAGAGAGGGGCGCCGGCCGACAGGCGGAGTTTCGCGACCAGCGGAGTTGGGATGGCCACGCAGGCAGTGTACGCCGATCGCTGCCCAGGTTGTCGGTGGCCCTGACGTTTTGTGAGGCAGTGGTCGATCCAGCGCCAGCGGCACTGACGGAGGACTTCAGAGCTTCGCGCGGCGGGCCGAGCTCAACAGCTTCCCCAGCATCGAGTCTGGAGTTGCGTGCCCGGCGACGTGACGGTAGGCACCTGCTGCGAGCTGCCGAAGGCGTCGAGGTGAGTTTTGCACGCCTTCCCAGGATACGAACTCCGTGGGTCTCCAGCGAAGTTTGGACGGGTCCCGCCCCGTCGAAAGATCGACACCGCCCAAGCCCTGGGCGATCGCCCACTGGATCGCTTCCGCGACCACTGTGGTCATGACGCTGTGCTGTGCCCAGGCGGCCCGATAGCCAGAGTAGTAGAGGTACAGGTCGTTTCCGAGGATAAATCCCACCCGCGTCGCCACGACTTCGCCACCGATCTCCAACTGGAAAATGCGCAACGAGCCGCGTTCGGCCATCCGCTGGGCATATTCGAGCAGGAAGGTCCGGGCCACCTCGCGTTGAAAGACATTGGCGTGAAAGGGCAGGTTGGGGGCGCGCGCACGCTCCCCGTGAAGCTCGAAAAACGTCTCGAGCGCGGTCCTGGCCTCCTCAGGCTCACTGACCACCCGGAAGACGAATTCGTGGCCCCCGCGCTTGAGGGAGTTGTAGCACTTACGGAGCGCCTCCTTCATGTTGCGCGACAGGCGCGACCTGAACTCGTCCCAGGTTCCTGAGAGGGGCAGGTAGTAGTTCGGTATCTCCCGGCCCCACTGGATCTTGCCGGCCCGCTCGAGCAGCTCGCGCGAGGGGCCTTCCCCGGGAATACCGCCCCATTGCAGCCAGTCCCAGCGATTGGATGTAGCCAGGAAGTAGTCACTGAGGGTAGCGAAGACCTCCGGCAGGTCTTCGGGCCTCGAAATCACGCTGCGCAGCTCGGTGACGTTCTCGTCTGCTCCGATCAGCTGCAAAGCGCGCACCCTGAGCGGACCGAACGCCGGACGCGTCGTCAGCATCATGGGCGCAACCGCGATCAGTGTGTCGAATTCATTCCTGACGGTATGAATGAACAGCTCATCGCGCACCCACATGCTGTCAGCGCAGAAATGCTTCCACCATAAGGCGTTCCACAGCGGGGAAGTGAATGGCGTGCGGGGCTGCAGGTTCAGTTCCAGCCTCTCCCACTCCGGTGCGAGTTTCTCTATCGCGCTGTGGCCTGCCGCTCGTTCAACGTGCAACATTCATTTTCTTTGCGCAGCAAACTTCGCGCCCCCCTGCGCTGTACGGAGAAGAGTCGAAAAGAGTCCCTGAGCCGAGACCAGCTTGCGCCTGCCCCGTTGACCTGTCCAGACCGCAAGGCTCAAACCTCAGCATGGGATCCTTATTGCGCTACACCAAACGGCAGCGCTACATTTGAATGCAGCAGGGCAGCAGTAAGTTCCACGGGGGCGCATGACAGGCAGGATCCGCGGCTCGGGGCAACACGAGCGCGTCAAGCGTATCTCGCGGCGTGCGTTCGGCAAGTTGGTTGCAGGTGCGACGGTTGCGCTGTCGGCTGGGTCGCTCCCCCTGGTCATACCGGCCCGCCTGATGGGCGCGGAGGCCCCGAGCAACCGGCTGCGGGTCGCGCAGATCGGATGCGGGCGGATTGCACAGGTTCACGACGTACCGTCCGTCCTGAACTCCGGCTTGGCCCATTACGTAGCTGTATGCGACTTGGATTCGCGGCGTGTTGCCGACAGCAAGGCGCAGGTGGAGGCGTTTTACCGTCAATCGGCCGCGCCGGCGCCGCAGGTACAGACTTTCTCCAACTACCCGGACTTGTTGAGTCAGCCCGATCTGGATGCGGTGGTCATCAGCACGCCGGATCACTGGCACGCGCAAATCGTCGCCGCCGCGGTGCTGGCCGGCAAAGACGTGTACGTGCAGAAACCCTTCACCATGACGGTCGCCGAGGGGGTTCTGCTACGCGACCTCATTGCAAAGACCGGGCGGATCGTCCAGGTCGGCAGCCAGCAGCGCTCGACTGCGCAGTTTCGTTTCGCCTGCGAACTGGTCAGATCCGGCCGGATCGGCGCCGTCCGCCGCGTTGAGATCGGCCTGCCGATCGACCCCACCCAAGCCGATGATCCCCGGCAGCCCGTTCCCGCAAACCTCCAGTACGACCCCTGGCTGGGTTGTACCCCCGAGGTCTACTACACGGAGCAGCGGGTACATCCGCAGCACGGTTACGGTCGGCCCGGGTGGTTGCGCAACGAGTCCTATTGCCTGGGGATGATCACGGGCTGGGGTTCCCACCACTACGACACCATGCACTGGGCGTTGGACACCGAGCTCAGCGGCCCCGGCCGCATCGAGGCGCGGGCCGAGTTCCCCCGCAACAGGATCTGGAATGTTCATGGCGCCTACCAGGTCGAGCTGACCTATCCGGGAGGCGTCAAGGTGAGCGTCTCGGACAGGCATCCGAACGGTTTGAAGTTCATAGGCGATGCGGGTTGGATCTGGGTCACGCGCGAGGGGCAGACGACGGCTTCCGATCCGGGCTCCAAGGGCGCCGCATTGCCGCCACTGGATGCCAGTGACGCGCGTCTGCTCGCACCGGCTGGGTTGAGCGTTCAACTGCCACGTAGCGACGAGCACCACAAGAACTGGCTCGAGTGTGTACGGTCACGCCGCGAGCCGATTGCTCCCGCTCGCATAGCCCACCGCAGCAGTTCTGCATGCATCGCGAGTTGGATTGCCATGAAGCTCGGCCGCCCCGTGACCTGGGACCCACGGACGGAGCGGTTCGTCGACGACAGCAAGGCCGATGCCCTGCTGGCCCGGCACGAACGCGCGCCGTACGGCGTTCAGCACTTGCTCGAGGTTTGATCGGGTCCAACGTTTCGTCGAGCGTCTGCAGTTGGGAACACCTCTCTCAACACAACGCCAACTTGTAACGCGGTTCACTTTTCTCACGAAAATCCCGGCGCGCGCGGTGGCGCGCGCACTTTCCTTTGGACTAAGGTCTTCGCTCCCGAGACGTTTGGCCGTAGACTCGGGCGCAATGTCACATTGCGCTGACGGTGCAACTCTCAAGAGGAAGTCGCCTTATGTCGTCCGTGTCCCTGGTCTCTTCCCCTGGATTTTTCACCAAGGAACGCACCGTCGCGGGTGCGGCTTTCAGCCGTTGGCTGGTACCCCCGGCAGCGCTCGCAATTCACCTGTGCATCGGCATGGCCTA
>JAQGOF010000251.1 GCA_028293745.1 Gammaproteobacteria bacterium
GTCGTTGACCTGGTTGGCCTCGATCAGCTGCCAGACCTTCTGGGGCAGCTCCTGGGGCAGCACGCGCCGATCCTGCAGCGTCCATAGCCGCTCGAGAATGATCGCAGCGGCGGTAATCGAACAGAGAATGATCGGCCACATCAGCGGGCCACCTGCCCGCACAATTTCCCACATCCAAGCGCCCCAAGCCGTTGACGACGGCGGCATCTTACAGGAGCGACGAGTCTGCTCAAGGCGATACGTCACCAAGTAGATGTCGTTCATGAGCGACGCTGGATAGGATCCGCCGCAGGCGCGATGCGTGACGCGATTGTGAGCGAATCTTTCTGCTAGAGTCCGCCCCCATACCATGCCGCGCAGACTCTTAAAGCGCATTTGCCCGTCGCCAGGCTCCTTGGAGAGCCGCTGGTTTCTGCGTCTGTTCGGGACGAGGATTGCCGATCCCCGTCTTTGGGGGCTCTGCCGCCGGGGGGTGACCGGCGCGTTCGGGGTGGGCCTGGTCGTCTGCTTCATCCCTCTGCCGGTCCATCTGGTCGTGGCGACCCTGCTGGCGGTCACCCTGCGGCTCAATATTCCCGTGATCATCGGCACGGTGCTGCTGATAAACCCCCTCACCATAGTGCCGGCGTACTACCTGGCCTACCGCCTGGGGGCAGCGCTCCTCAATATGCCGCCGGCGGGATTTTCATTCGAAATGAGCTGGGACTGGCTCCAGAACGGGCTGGGACCCATGTGGAAGCCCTTCCTGGTGGGGTGCCTGGTGTGTGGCGCGGTGGGCGGCGTGCTCGGCTACATGGGCCTGGAGCTGGCCTGGCGCTGGCGGGTGGCCACGAAGTACCGGGCCCGCCACGTTACCTCCAGCGCGTACTAGTCTCCTGGCTTTCCGGCGCGCTTCGCGCCGCTCTTGTTAGCGCTGCGCGTAACTTTCCTGGGGGATCGCGCTGCGCGCGACCCCCGAAGCGTAGCGGCGCGAAGCGCCGGTAAGACAGAGTCACAGTCTCTCAGTGAGGCGCCCGCCCTGGATCTCATACACCCGCTCCATGCGGCTCGCGAGGCGCATGTCGTGGGTGACCACGACCAGGCTGGTACCCCGCTCCCGGTTCAGCTCCAGCATCAGCTCGAAGACACTCTCGGCGTTGGCACCATCCAGGTTGCCGGTCGGCTCGTCGGCGAGCAGTATTTTCGGCTGCGTCACCAGCGCCCGGGCCACCGCAGCCCGCTGCCGCTCGCCTCCCGAAAGCTGGTATGGCCGATGCGTGAGCCGCTGCCCCAGACCCACGCGCTCGAGGATCTCGCCGGCCCTGTCTTTCGCCTCGCCGACTCGCATTCGCCGCACGAGCAGCGGCATCGCCACGTTCTCCAGAGCCGAGAACTCCGGTAGCAGGTGATGGAACTGGTACACGAATCCCAACGCGCGATTGCGCAACATCCCGCGGGCATCCTCGCTCAGTCCATGTATGTCCTGCCCGTCAACAAACACTTGACCCGTCGTCGGGCGATCCAGGCCGCCGAGAATCTGCAGCAACGTGGTCTTGCCGGAGCCTGATGCGCCGACAATGGCCAGCCGCTCTCCCGCACCGACAGCCAGCATCACCCCCTGCAGCACTTCGAGAGTCACGGGCCCCTGCGTAAAGCTCTTCTGCACCTCACGTGCTTCCAACACAGCATTCGTCATTCAATCTCACTCGTGTCGTAGGGCTTCGGCGGGTGCCGTGCGAGAGGCGCGCCACGCAGGATAGATGGTTGCGATTGCGCACAACAGGAAGGCAACTGTGCACACGCGCACGACATCCATCCCCTCCACATAGGCCGGCAGGTCGCTCATGTAATAAACGCTGGCATCCAGAAACTGCGTTCCGAGCAATCGCTCGAGCCAGCCCACCAGCGCTTCCAGGTTGTGTGAAAGAAGCGTACCCAGCGCGGCGCCCAGCAACGTTCCGCCGAGCCCGATCATCACGCCCTGGATGGCAAAAGTCGCCAGGATGTTGGGCGGTCCCGCCCCCAGCGTGCGCAATATTGCGATATCCGTCTGCTTTTCCTTCACGATCATCACCAGGGTGGCAACGATGTTGAAGGCAGCCACTGCGACGATCATCAGCAGAATGACGAACAACATCGACTTCGTGAGCTCGATGGAGCGGAAGAAGTTGAAGTGATTGCGCGTCCAGTCGCTTACGTAGAATCCCCCGCCGAGGCTTTTCGCGAGGCGAACTACGGCAGTGGGAGCCTGCAGGGGATCCTGAAGCGCAAGCCGTATTCCGCTCACGCGATCTCCCAGCCGGTACAGCTTCGCCGCATCGGCGATGTGCACCAGGGCGAGGCCCCGGTCGAATTCGTACATTCCTGACTCAAAAATGCCGGTCACGAGGAAGCGGCGCATGCGGGGGACTACACCGGTGGGCGTCGCTGTGCCTTCCGGGGCGATCAGAACGACCTGCCCGCCGACCTTTGCGTGCAGCTCGCGGGCGAGCGCGCTGCCCAGAATGATGTGGTATTGACCTGCCTCGAGGTCCTCGAGCCTGCCCGCCTTGAGGCGTTGGCCGAGGCCTGTTGCCCTGCGCTCCTCGTCGGGCTGCACCCCGCGTACGGTTGCACCGGCAATGTGGATCCCGTTGGCGAGCATCGATTGCTGCTCGATATAGGGGACCGCTGCCTGGACACCCGGTTGCTTGAGGGCCGCCTGCTGCACGGCGCGCCAATCGTTCAGGGAGCCCTCGATGCCGCTGAGCGTCGCATGCGAGGTCACACTCAGGATCCGGCTGCGCAACTCGCGCTCGAACCCATTCATCACGGAGAGCACCGTGATCAGCGTTGCGACCCCGAGCATCAGGCCAAACACTGACATCAGCGCCACGAACGAAACAAACCCGCGCCGATGTGTCGAGCGCAGGTACCGTGTCCCAATCAGCCACTCGTAGGGTGCACCCCGCATCTGCCGCTACTCGTAGCGAAGTGCTTCGGCGGGGGCCGTGCGGGACGCCCGGATGGCCGGGTATATGGTTGCAGCGCCAGTCAGCAGTAACGCGCTGACGCTGATGACGATCACGTTGGGCCACCGGACGTCCGAGGGGATATTCGGCATGTCATAGACGTCCGCATCGAAGATCTGGAAATGAAACGTCTGCTCGAGGAACGGGACGAGGGTGTCAATGTGCAGGGCGATGCTCAGTCCAACGGTCAGGCCCAGTGCCACGCCCAGCCAGCCAATGACCAGCCCCTGAGTCATGAACACGCCCATGATGCGTCGTGGCGAGGTCCCCAGGGTCCGCAGGATTGCGATGTCGGTGCGTTTATCGGTTACGACCATGACCAGCATGGATACGATGTTGAAGGCGGCGACCGCGACAATCATCAACAGGATGAGCGACATCATGGTCTTTTCGATCTTCACCGCGCGAAAGTAATTGGCGTTGTCCTGCGTCCAGTCGAAGAGCTCGAAGCCACTCGGCAGGTTGGGACGCAACCTGGCCGCCAGCACAGGCGCTGACAATGCGTCCCGAAACCGAATCCTCAGACCTTCGCCAGTTCCACCGCCAGGCGTGAGAGCCCGCACATCGTCGATGTTGGCGAACACCAGGGAGCCCTGTTCCGCTCGCGCTACCTCGTATATGCCCGCAACGGAGAAATCCCGAAGCCTTGGCGAGGGCGCCCCATCCGCAGACACGGCCGGGATCAGCACAGTCAGCGAATCGCCCACGTCCAGTCCGAGTCGCTCGGCGATGACCTCGCCCACGATCACGCGATCCGATCCCGGCACGAGATCGGTCAGCTTCCCACGCACTACGGAGCGGGCCACGTCGGTAACACTCGCTTCCGCTTTTGGATCGATGCCGCGGAGAACGATCGGGAGCATCTCGGGTGTGCGAACAGCCAGCCCTTGTATCTCGACGTATCGGGCGACGCCTTTGACCCCTTCGCCCGCGCTGACGATGCGCTGCACCGTCTGCCAGTCGGAGTCGGATGGGGGCGCTCCCTGCTCTGTCTCGGTGCGAGAGTCAGCCACACTGGGCACTACTCGTGCATGAGCACTCAGCGAAACCAATTGCGTGCGCAGCTCGTTCTCGAGCCCGTTCATCACGGACAGGATGACGATCAGCGCCGCGACGCCGACGCAAACGCCGGCCAGCGATGCCCAAGTGATGAAGGAAACGAAGAATTTGCGGGTCCTTGCGCGTACATAGCGCAGACCGACGAACAAGGACAGAGGTTGAAACATCGTCGCGATTTAACCACAGTTGGGGCTCTGACTTGGACTCGCGTCACAGTATCGGTGCGCCGCGGCGGGCGCCGGCTTTGACAGATTTTGGCCGGTGCTATAGTCGCGCGTGGTTCATCAAGCGCTTCCGGTGCTACTCATGAAGACCCGAATTCTCATTGCACTGCTGTGCGGCTTCGCGGCCAGCGGCACTTGCCTGGCTGAGACCCTGGTCGTAGACGATCAGCTCACCCTGCGTGACTCCACCGTGGACAGACCGAAGCGCGGCAGCACGATGACCGAGGTCGAGAAGCACTTCGGCGCGCCTGCCGAAAAGCATCCGACTGTAGGCCAGCCGCCCATCACCCGATGGGACTATGCGGGCTTCTCGGTATTCTTCGAGCACGATCGAGTGATCCACGCGGTGGCGACGAGCGGCTAAGCAGCAAAAAACACCGCCACCCCGAATCTTTCGTCCCGTCCCGGGGCCTTTGTGCGCTGGGCAACGCACCTGCGCGAATGGTAGCCTCCACCCGCGTGGTGGCATTGCGTGTGCAAGTACTACGCAATCAAAAAGGTCTAGGGGATATAAGGTGGCGGCTGATGAGTTTCTGAGGACTCGCATAGAGGCCCTCATGAGAGCGGGAGCGGTGCGACGAAAGGTCGCGGCAGCCCAGCTCGAGGAAGAGATCAAGCGTAGAGAAGAGACGATGCGGGAGACATTCCGCCGCTACGTCTCACCGAGGCTGGCGGACAAGATCCTGCAGGACGCCCAACTGAGGGACAGCCTGCTTTCGACTTCCGACATTCGCACTCACGCGGTCGTGCTGTTCGCGGACTTGCGCGGATTCACCGGCCTGTCGGAGCAGCTTGCACCTCATGAAGTGGTGCCGCTGCTGAACGAATATTTTTCTCTGCTGACGGAGATCACATTCAGGCACGACGGTACCGTCTTCCACATGGCGGGTGACTGCCTGATGCTGGGCTTCGGCGTGCCGCTCGAGCAGAAAGACAGCTCCACGCGTGCGGTCAATACCGCGCGGGAAATGTTGGATGGCTTCGCCAAGCTGGCACAGTCCTGGAAGCGCCGCTACCAGATCGACGCGGGCCTGGGAATCGGCATCAACGAAGGTGACGTCGTGGCCGGCAACGTAGGCTCCTCCGCGTACATGAGCTATACGATCATCGGAGATGCAGTCAACATCGCCTCGCGGCTGTGTCAGCGGGCGCGGTCCGGCGAGATGCTCTTTTCGGGAGCGATCAAGCAGTCCCTCGATGCCCATGGCCTGGATGTGGGCGCCCTGCCTCTGCCGCCGATGATCCTGCGCGGCCGGACGAATCCCATCGACATCTATTGCGTGCCGCTGCATGCACGCCTGCAGGTCAGCCAGGTGCCCATGGAAGCCTAGGAAGCCTGCCTTGCAGGCTCCCTTTGCGGAATATCTTTGCTCCTCAAGCCCCCGGTCCCTACATCCAAGCAACGACGCCTGAGCTGGCATCAGCTCTATGGCAGCGCGGCTGCGTTGGCGCTTGCCGAAGCGACCCGTTCGGACCAGCGGTTATACGTTGTCGTAACGGACGACGCTCGCGAGCTCGAGCGTCTTTCCTCCGAGCTGCAGTTCTTTGCCGGTGACCGGCTGCCGCTGTTGACGCTTCCCGACTGGGAAGTGTTGCCCTACGACCTGTTCTCGCCCCATCCTGACATCACGTCCCAGCGCCTGCGTACGCTCTTCGAGTTGCCGCGCGTACAGGCCGGGTGCCTGGTCGTGGCAGCCGACGTGCTGATGCAAAGACTGCCGCCGCGTAACTACGTCCAGGGTCGCGCATTCGAGCTGGCGGTGGGCGAAGAGCTTGCACTCGAGCCTTTCCGCCAGCGTCTGATCGAGGCTGGCTACGTGAGTGTCAGCCAGGTTGCAAGCCCCGGTGAATATGCCGTTCGCGGCTCGTTGTTCGATGTGTACCCGATGGGGACCACGGCACCGCTGCGCATCGACTTGTTTGACGATGAGATCGAGGCGATACGGCGGTTCGACCCGGATACCCAGCGCTCGCTCGATTCTCTCGAGCGGATCCGCTTGCTGCCGGCCCGCGAAATTCCGCTCGACCCCGACGGCGTGCGTGAATTCCGCAGGCGTTTTCGGACCCGCTTCGAGGGAGATCCTACCCGGGCGACGATTTATCGCGGCGTCAGTGAGGGGGTTGCGCCTGCGGGCATCGAGTTCTACGTGCCCCTGTTCTTCGACGAGACAGCCACGCTGTTCGACTATCTTCCCGCGAATGCCGTTCTGGTCCACGACGCCGCCCTGCCCGGTGCGCTGAGCAAGGCCTGGCACGACGTCGAAGCGCGATACGAAGATCGCCGGCACGACATCGAGCGGCCCGTACTCCCCCCGTCCGAGCTCTTCATCAGCCCTGACGATATCGAAACCCGGCTGTCGCAGTTCGCCTCGATCACGCTCAACGCCTTCAAGGCCGACACCGAGCTGCAGGGTGGACAGAACGTCTCCAACTTTCCGACGAGCGCACCGAGCGAGTTGCGAATCGATGCACGGGCTGAGCACCCGTTCGCGCCGCTCGACTTGTTCCTGAACGAATTCGCGGGGCGTGTGTTGATTGCTGCGGACTCGCCCGGCCGGCGCGAAGTTCTGCAGGAGATGCTGCGCGGCCACGGCTACAACATCGTCCCATTGTCCGGCTGGGATGCCTTCGCGGACGGCGAGGCGAAACTCGCTCTGACGGTCGCCGCCGGACTGCAGGGACTGACGCTGACCAGTCCGCGAATCGCCGTGATTTCCGAAGCGCAGCTGTTCGGCCCGCGCGCTCACCAGGAGCGCCGCCGCAAACGCGCAGCCGCCGATCCTGAAGCCATCCTGCGTAATTTGCAGGACCTCAATCCAGGCGCGCCGGTAGTGCACCAGGAATACGGCGTCGGCCGCTATGTTGGCCTGCAGGTCATGGAGATCGCGGGCCAGTCCGGTGAGTTCCTTGTGCTCGAGTATATGGATGGCGACCGCGTGTACGTGCCCGTCCAGTCCTTGCACCTGGTCACGCGCTACACGGGCGCAGCACCCGAGAGCGCCCCACTGCACAAACTCGGCACCGACCAGTGGGCCCGGGCGCGAAAGCGGGCTGCTGAACAGGTTCGTGATGTGGCCGCCGAGCTGCTCGACCTGTATGCGCGCCGCAAGGCCCAACAAGGCCTGCAACTTCCGCTCAACGAACAGGAGTACCTGGCGTTCGCGAACGCCTTCCCGTTCGATGAGACCGAGGATCAGGCCGAGGCCATTCGCGCGGTGTTGAAAGACCTGAGAAGCGATCGGCCGATGGATCGTATCGTGTGCGGCGACGTCGGTTTCGGAAAGACGGAAGTGGCGATGCGCGCCGCGTTTGCGGCGGTCGAAGCGGGCAAACAGGTCGCGCTGCTCGCACCCACGACACTGCTGGCTCAGCAGCACCTGACCAACTTTCGGGATCGCTTCGCGGACTGGGCCGTCCGGGTCGAAGCGTTGTCCCGGTTCGGCAACTCGAAGGAAACCCAGGCCACCATCGAAGGCATCGAGAGCGGAGCGGTGGATATCGTCGTGGCGACGCACCGGCTGCTTCACTCGCATGCGCGCTTCAAGGATCTCGGGCTGATCATTGTTGACGAAGAGCACCGCTTCGGGGTGCGGGACAAAGAGCGGTTGCAGGCCTTGCGTGCGAACGTGCACGTCCTGACTCTGACCGCCACGCCGATTCCGCGGACTCTCAACATGGCCCTCGGTGGACTGCGGGACCTTTCGCTGATCACGACTCCCCCGGCCGAGCGGCTGGCCATCAAGACATTCGTGATCGAATGGCACGGTCCGACCTTGCGGGAGGCGGCCTTGCGCGAGCTGCGCCGCGGCGGACAAATGTACTTCGTACATAACGAAGTGAAGACGATCGAGAAGATGGCCGCCGAAGTGCAGGCGCTCGTTCCAGAGGCGAGTGTGCGCATCGGTCACGGCCAGATGCGCGAGCGCGATCTCGAGCAGCTGATGGTCGACTTCTATCATCGGCGCTTCGACCTGCTCGTGTGCACCACGATCATTGAAAGCGGTATCGACGTACCCACGGCCAACACGATCATGATCAACCGCGCCGATCGCTTCGGGCTCGCGCAGTTGCACCAGCTGCGCGGCCGTGTTGGCCGCTCGCACCATCGGGCGTATGCCTATCTCCTTGCGCCGCCCCTCAAGACGCTGGCGGGTGATGCGGCCAAGCGCCTGGAGGCTATCGAGTCCATGGAGGATCTGGGCGCGGGCTTCGTGCTGGCGACGCACGACCTCGAGATCCGCGGCGCGGGCGAACTGCTGGGCGAGCAGCAAAGCGGCCAGATGACGGAGATCGGGCTCGCGATGTACCTGGACATGCTCGAGCACGCAGTCAATTCGCTCAAGGAGGGCCGCAAGCCCTCACTCGACAAACCGCTTGCCGCGGAAACCGAAGTTGAGTTGCGGGTGCCCGCGTTCCTGCCGGAAGCCTATGTTGCCGATGTGCACGTACGCCTCGGCCTGTATAAGCGCATCGCCGCGGCCGAGACTGACGAGGCGCTGGACGAGTTGAACGCGGAGATCTACGACCGCTTCGGGCCCCTGCCCCCAGTCGCGCAGAACCTCCTCAGGATTGCGAAGCTGAAGCTCGCTGCCCGCGCGCTCGGAATTCGGCGTTTCGACCTGGGCGCGCAGGGCGGAACTATCACTTTCGAGGAGCAAAACAGTCTCGATCCGGCGACAGTGGTGCGGATGATCCAGATGAACCCGCGCGTGTATCGGCTCGAGGGCTCGCTGAAGCTGCGTGTGTCGCGGCCTGTGCAGACGGAGGAGGCCCGATTCGAGTTCGCCGCCGATCTGATGAGGCGGCTGGGCGAGAAGCCCAAGGTCATAGACAAAGGCCAGGGCGATAAGTCCAAAGCGATCGAGAAGCCCAAAGGTAAACTATAATGCCCGCATGAAATTTCGAACGTATTGCCTCGTCTTTCTCGCGGCTCTCACCTGCGGCTTCCCCGCCCTGTCCGAGGACGCTGCCACTCCCGGATATCACATCGAGATCATCGTGTTCCGCGCCAACTCCGCCCAGGGCGGCTCGGAGAACTGGAGCACGGAAGGCAGTGTGAACAACACCGTCGGTGAGGAATCCTCCACCGCCGACACATCCCAGGTTGGACATTTCATCAGTGCGCTGCCGCCCGCGCAGTTCCAACTCACGGACCTGGAGGCCAAGCTGCGTTCGAGCGGCGCCTATGTTCCAGTGGCGCACGTCGCCTGGGCACAGACAGCGAGCGCGTGGGGAACGCGCGCAGGCTTTCCGGTACAGAAGCTGGGACTTGATGTACCCGGACTGAATGGCACAGTGTACCTGGAGCGCGGGCAATACCTGCATCTGGGGATGGCGTTGAGTTATGCAATTGCTTCCCCACCGGCGGGGTTGGGCGCAGGGCCGGGGACCGCGTTCGCGTTGAATGAGAATCGCCGTGTGCGGTTCTACGAGCGCAACTATTACGACCACCCGGCGTTTGGTGTGATCGCCCTGGTCACACCCGCGCAGGGCGCGAGGCCGGCAGGGCGCTGATCGAAGCCAATAGAGTATTAATGAAAGTCGGTGGCCTCGGCCGTCGAAATACTGTTTTTCCCCAGCTTTTTCGAGCGCTTCAACGCAGCAGTGCAGGCCTTCAGAAGCGTCTCGAGTGGCAACTCCCGCGGTGGCACCAGGCTCGCCACACCCGCACTGATAGTCACGTAGCGCTCCGAGCCACCGCGCGGATGATGCATCAGCAGGTCGCGAACCCGCTGGCCCACAACCTGCGCATAGTGAGATGCCTTCTCAGCCGCATCCCCCTGGGTCAACACGGCAAACGTGCCGCCTTCCCATCGACCAACCAGATCCCCACCACGGCGATACGACGCGCCAATTACGCGTGCGACGCGCCGGATGCAAGCGTCACCGCCCGTTTTCTCGAATGTATCGTTGTAGGTTCCGAGATCGTCGATGTCGAACAGCGTCAGGCCGATCTCGTGCGAATCGCGCTGTGCCAATACCCAGTCGCGTTGCAACAGCTCTTCGAAGTAGGCGCGCGAGTGCAGGCCCGTGAGGCGGTCTTCGCGCAGCCATGGAGGCAACCCTGCAATGGTGCGCTCGGCGTTGCGCAAACGGTCGCTGGCGTCACGGTGGTAACCAATGTAGTGAGTGACACGGCCGGACGGATCGCGCACGGGTTGGACCACGGTTTCATTCCAGAACAACGTGCCGTCCGGCCGGTAGTTGCGGATCAAGACCCGTGCAGGCTCACCCTTCTCCACCGCTTCCCTGATGCGCAGACGCGCCTCCTGATCCCGGTCCGTTCCCTGGAGGATGCGCAGATTGGTCCCGAGAAGCGCGGTGACTGGATATCCGCACATCTGGGCGAAGGCGGCATTGGCATAGATGACCGGATGATCTGGAACGGTGGCATCGCAGACCACGATACCCTCCGGCGCGCTGTCTACGACACTGCGCCACGCCTCAGCGGACCAGTTGTTCATGAGCTGCCGGCCTCCAGGTTCAATGTTGGCGCTGCTGTGCAGCGTGCCAGCAGCTCTCGACTCCTCTTCCACTCGGGCAGGGAGGTCAGTTCCTGCCGGGACATGGCACCTTTGCCGTGTTTTGCGCCGTGTTCTCCAATGGCCTTGCCGTGCATCCGCACCAGGCGCAGTCGCGATGCCGGCTCCGGCTCAACGTCGAGGCCTTCCAGTAACGTAACTACACTGGCGCGGTTGTTACATACCGGGAGCATGTCACAACCTGCCGCCAGGGCCTGACGTGCACGGGTCACAATATCGCCGTAAGCCGCAGCCGCCCCGCCCATGGACAGATCGTCGGCAAACACTACGCCCTGAAATCTCAGATCGCCGCGCAACACGTCGCGAATCCAACGAGACGAAAGGCTTGCGGGCTCCGAGCCCAGGTGCGGAAACAGGATATGGGCGACCATGACGGCCGGCAGGCCGTTGGCAATCAGCCGGAGGTAGGGGGCGAGGTCATCCGCCAAGTCCGGCAGATCGCGGCGGTCAACCGGCAGGGTCAGGTGGGAATCGGCTACCACGGCGCCATGGGCCGGGAAGTGCTTGGCCGTTGCGGCCATTCCCGCCTCGCGCATGCCGCGCATATAGGCGACGGCAAGCTGGCCAACCGCGTCCGCATTGGCGTGGAACGAGCGGTCACCGATTATCTCGCTGACCCCGTAGTCCAGATCGACACAGGGGGCGAAGGATATGTCCACGCCATGAGAACGCAACTCCGCGGCCATGAGCCAACCCATGTTGCGGGCCAACTCGAGTCCTGCACGCGTGTCCAGGTCGAACTCCTTACCGATACGCCGGGCAGGCGGCAGGACGGAGAAACCCGTGCGGAAGCGCTGGACGCGCCCGCCTTCATGATCCACTGCGACAATCAGGGGCGGGCGGCGCTCCGCGTGAATCGCGGCTACGAGCTGCGTGAGCTGGTCGGGATCCACGTAGTTCCGGGTGAAGAGAATCACCCCACCAACCAACGGATGCCGCATCAGCTCGCGCTCCTCGGGCGTCACGCTCGTGCCCAGGAGATCGATCATCAGCGGCCCGAGACTCATTCCATGCGCCTCTTGTCAGGAGCCCGTCTGACAGGGTCCTTGGGCCCCCTGGGCTCCAGAAGCGCCAGCGACTCGACGTGCGTCGTATGCGGAAACATGTCCAACACACCTGCGGCCACGAGGTTCATCCCATGTTCGTGCACGAGTAGTCCCAAGTCCCTGGCAAAGCTGCCGGGATGGCACGAAATATACAACACTCGGCGGGGGTTCAGGCGGCTGACTGCAGCCAACACCTCAGCAGCACCCGCCCGTGGCGGGTCGAGAAGCACATGCGTGTAGTTATCTGTCAACCAAGGCAGGCCGGGCTCGGGGGCACGTCCCAGGTCGGCCACGTGGAATTCGGCGTTGGAGATGTCATTCAGGCGCGCGTTGTGGCGGGCGCGTTCGACGAGTCCCTGCTCGCCTTCTACCCCCACCACCCGCCCTGCTCTGCGAGCCAGCGGCAGCGTGAAGTTTCCTATGCCGCAAAACAGATCCAGCACGGACGAGGATGGCGTGAGATCGAGCAACTCGACGGCACGCGAAACCAGCGCCTCGTTGATGTGCGCGTTGATCTGTATGAAATCCGTGGGGGTGAATTCCAGCTGCAGGTCAAATTGTGGCAGGCCGTAGCGCAAGGGCTCCAACGGCGCCGCCGCCCCTGCAGCACCCTCCAGGGGGCGCACCGAATCCAACCCACCGGCCTGCAGATAGAAGCGAACTGAGTGTCCGGCTGCGAACTCGCGCAGCCGCGCCAGATCGTCGGCCGAGGGCGGATCGAGCACGCGCAGCACCAGGGCCACCACGTTGTCAGCCACGGCAGCTTCGATCTGAGGAATGCGATGACGAATGCTGAGCCCGTTCAGCATTACGGCCAGCGGCGCTATCAACTCCCCGAGCGGCAAACTGAGCACTTCGCAACGCTGAACTTCGGCAACATAGGGCGCGAGCCGCTCGCGGAAGCCGACGACTACCCGGTCCTTCTTGATTACAAACTTCGCGCCCAGCCTGGCGCGGCGGCGGTAGTTCCATACGGGACCGCGCAGGGGTTCCAACCACTCCTGCGGCGACACACGCCCCACCCGTTCGAGGTTCTCCCGCAGCTCGATCTGTTTCGCTTCCAGCTGCGCCTCGGGAGCGAGATGTTGCAGGGCACAGCCGCCGCATACTCCGAAGTGCGCGCATTGCGGTGCGACACGCGCCGCCGAGGGTTCGAGAACCTCCAGCAGCTCGGCTTCGTCATGTTGCCGGTGATGGCGAGTACGGCGGAAGCGGATGCTCTCGCCAGGCAGCGCACCGGCCACGAAAGCCGCCTTCCCCTGCCTGACTATCCCCTCCGCATCGTGCGTGAGAGCCGCAACGGTTGCGACCTCTTCGACGTCGGTGACAATCCGCCGCGATCGGCCGCTCAAAGCGGGGTCTCCCACGCCTGCAGGAATTCGGCGAAATGCGGCTCCTTGGCCGCCCGCAACAATGCTTTTACGCGCTCCACTTCCTCTGCGTAGCGCTCGCGGGTGAAACGTGCACGCATGAGCTCGAAGCGCAGGTAGATGAGGTAGGTATTGAGTACATCCGTTTCGCAATACTGGCGTATGCCAACGAGGTTTCCCGCCTGGTAGGCATCCCACACCTGCGCGCCCGAGAAGCCCATCTTGCCCGGCAATCCGAGCAGGCAGGCCGTGTTGGACAAGGAGGCGCGGGCGCGACTCTGATAGCCCGACAGCACGTCCATCAGATCGATATGCCGCCAGTGAAACCGGCCGAGATAGTTGTTGTAGCGAAATGCAGTGTCCTCGTCCCCTGTCTCCCAATATCGTGGCGCCTGCACACCGGCCAGCAGCGCCCGGTAGTGAAGTACCGGCAGGTCGAACCCCGTGCCGTTCCACGAGACCAGGCACGGCGAGAACTTCTCGATACCGTCGAAGAAACGCTCGATCAGCTCACCTTCCGTAGCCTCGACATCACCGAGGCTCCAGACGCTCAGTCCTTCGCGACTGCGCAAGACGCAGGAAATGGCAACGACACGATGCTGTTCATGCGCGAGGAACTCACCGCCCGAAGAAGCCTGCCGGCGCAGGGCGAACATGGCCTTTGCGACTTGCCCGTCCGCAACGCCATCCAGGCCGTGAAGACGACGGCCAAGCGCGACGTCGGGGATCGTCTCGATATCGAATACCAGGGTGTTCACGATACTGCCTTCATCAACACGGCCACCGCCACAACGAGGCCTGCCTCGTCCGTCAGCGTCACGTGTCCCTCTCCAACACCCAGGCCGCGCCATACTTTTTCGCCACGCTCGGAGAACACTACTTCGGGCTTTCCCCAGGAGTTCTGTACGACGCCGACGTCACGGATCCAGACCCCATGTGCGAAGCCCGTCCCCATTGCCTTGACGATGGCCTCTTTGGCGGCAAAGCGCATGGCGATGAAACGCGCGGGCCGCTGTGTCCGGGCGAGCTGCTCGCGCTCCTGCGGCATCAGCAGATGATCGATGAATCGCGATCCGAACCTCTCCAGGGTCCCGGTGATGCGCTTCATCTCCAACACGTCGACGCCGATCCCGAAAATCATGCGCGCGCCGCCGCCATGAGCCGCTTCATCTCGCGCACCGCCACCGGCAATCCATCGAAGAGCGCGCGCGCAATGATCGAATGGCCAATGTTCAACTCGACGACATCGCGAATGGCCGCAACCGGCTGGACGTTGTGATAGTTGAGGCCGTGACCCGCGTGCACCTCGATACCCAGACCGGCCGCCAGGCGAGCCCCGGCGTGCAGCCGTTCCAACTCGGTTGCCTGGTACGAGCCCGTGCTCTCGGCATAGGCCCCCGTATGCAACTCGATGGCCGGTGCTCCAATCTGCGCGGCGGCCTGGATCTGCCGCGGGTCGGGGTCGATGAACAGCGCGACTCGCACTCCGTGCCCGCTCAGCATCCGGGTGGCATCCGTGAGCCGCGGGACCTGGCTTGCGACGTCGAGACCGCCTTCGGTAGTGATCTCCTCGCGCTTCTCCGGTACGAGGCAGCAGTCCGCGGGACGCACATCGGCAGCGATGCCGAGCATCTCGTCAGTCACCGCCATTTCGAGGTTCATGCGCGTCTTGAGCAGACCTTTGAGGACGCGCACGTCGTTGTCCTGGATGTGCCGCCGGTCCTCGCGCAGGTGCAGAGTGATGCTGTCGGCGCCGGCCATTTCTGCCGCAAGAGCCGCATGTATCGGGTCGGGATAGCGGCCGCGGCGTGCCTGCCGCAGCGTGGCCACGTGATCGATGTTGAGTCCCAATGCTAAAGTCAATGAGTAACTCCTCTGCGCGCGACGGCCTTGGCCACTGCGCGGGTGGTCAGCTCGCGGCCCTCCAGGCATTGCGCGAGCGCTGCCTGCAGCAGCCGCCGCGCATCTTCCAGGTCGCGCCCGCTCTCCAACTGCTCGCTGGCGAGCCTGATGAGGGAGCGGCCCGAGAGAGCTCCCGCAGCTTCGGCAACCGTTGGGAAAAGCCCCTGCGCCGGCCGGAAATGATAATACTCGCCGGGCTCAATGGGCTTACCCGTCTGGGCTTGCGTTGCCAGATCCAAGCCGTAGCCCAGTGCATCGAGCAGACGCTTCTCGAAAATCCTCAAGCTGGGCTCGAGCAGCAGGCCCTGCCGCAAACCCTCCACCGTCGCGCGGTAGTCATCGAACAATGCGGGCAGTGGATCGTGGCGCGTCGTGAGCTTCATCAGCAGCTCGTTCAGGTAGAACGAAGCCATGAGACACACTGCCGGCATGGGGGGATTGTGATCGGCGCTTTCGGCACCCGTAAGCTGTGCGGCCTCCCCACGCCCGCTCCAGGACAACAACAGGAGCTGGAACGGCTGCAGGACAGCCGCCAGTTTGGCTTTGGGCCCGCGCACCCCGCGCGCAAACAGCGACAGCCTGCCGTGATCGCGCGTGATCACTTCCAGGATGCGGCTGGTATCGCGATAAGGCCTGTGATGGAGGATGTAGGCCGGAGCGAGCTGGATGCGGCGGACGTTGCGAGTCATTCGAGACCGAGCTGCTTCAAGGCACGGGCGTTGTCGGCCCAATTCTCTCGTACTTTCACCCAGAGATTCAGGTGCAGCCGCCGGCCGAGCAGATCATTCAATGCAATGCGGGCGGAGCGGCCTACGCGCTTCAGACGCTCGCCCTTGGCGCCAATCACGATCGGCTTCTGACCTTCCCTGTCCACCCAGATGGAGGCGTCCACGGTGAGCTGGCCGTCAGCTTCCGCCATCTGCTCGACTTCGACTGCCACGCCGTACGGCACTTCCTGGTTCAGCTCCAAAGTCAGCTTCTCGCGAATCATCTCCGCGATCCGGAATTCCAGCGGGCGGTCGGTCAATTCTCCATCGGCATACATTGCGGGGGCGACCGGCAGATGCTCTGCGATGGTTTTCCGCAGTACCTCCACGCTCTCACCCTTGAGCGCCGAGACTGGAACGATGGCCGCGAACTCGTGGCGCCTGGAGAGCTCTGCGATGTAGGGCAGCAACCGGTCTCGAGGCCGAAGCTGGTCGATCTTGTTCACCGCTGCGATGGCAGGCAGACCGGAGCTCACGACGCGCTCCAGCGCAAGGTCGTCCTCAGCAGTCCACTTGGTGGCATCCACCACCAGTACCACGAGGTCGGCATCATTCAGCGAAGTGGACGCCGTTCGATTCATCGCCCGGTTGAGCGCCCGGCTGCCATGTTGGTGCAGTCCAGGCGTATCCACGAAAGCGATCTGTGCGTTGGGCAGATGCGAGATTCCAACGATGCGATGCCGCGTGGTCTGCGGCCGTGGCGTTACGATGCTCAGCTTCTGTCCAACCAGTGCGTTGAGCAGAGTTGATTTGCCCACGTTGGGCCGGCCAACCAGCGCTGCAAAGCCGCTGCGGAAGTCGGGGGACTCGGACCCGGGGGCGGAAGTCATTCGGTTTCGATCTCTTGGAGAATGTGTTCGGCTGCTTCCTGCTCGGCGCGGCGGCGGCTGGAGCCACTGCCCTCGGCGCGCCGGCCTATCTCCGGCACGTCGCAGATGACATGGAAGGTCTGTTCGTGCGCCTCGCCCTCGGTACGGTCTACGCTGTACCGCGGTAGCGACAGGCCACGCGACTGCAGATACTCCTGCAGGCGCGTCTTTGCATCCTTGAGCGATGCCGGAGCAGGAAGCGCGGCCACCCGTGGCTCGAAGAGCCTTTCGATGACTCTTTGCGCAGCCTCGAGTCCCCCGTCCAGGAATACCGCACCGCAGACGGCTTCGAGGGCGTCAGCGAGTATGGACTGGCGGCGAAAGCCCCCGGTTTTCAACTCGCCGGAGCCGAGCTGGAGCACCTCACCCAGGCCGATCTGCGCCGCTACCTCCGCCAGGGGCTCGGCACTGACGACCCGTGCCCGCAGGCGGCTCAGGTCGCCTTCGGAGCCATCCGGAAACGCGAAAAACAGGTGGCGGGCGATGACCAGGTTGAGGACGGCATCACCGAGGAATTCGAGGCGTTCGTTGTTTGGGCCGGGGGCGCTACGGTGGGTCAGGGCTGCAATGAACAACTGGGGGTCGCGCGGCTCGTAGCCCAGCTGTTCGCGTATCCAACGGACGGGCCAGTCCCCGCTCGTCATGTCCGAAAGGCGTGCACTAGTCGCTGGCTCCGCCCCCGAGGGTGACTGACTTGTCGAAACTCACGAGGATGAAAATATTCGCAAACAACGGTGCCTGATCATCGTACGCGGCATTGACAATCCAGCCCCTGCCCTCGCGGGTGACCTTGATGTCCTTGGCCTCGGGATAGTCCACGCTTTCGACGTCAAAATGCCTTTGGATGGCACCGCGGATGAGGGTGGCATTGCCGGGGTCGCTTCCCTTGATGTCAGTTTTGAGCTGCTCGAGCGTCTTGGCAACCTTCATGTAGTTGAGGTACACGGGCGTCAGGCGGATGCCCGCGTAGAGGCAGATGCCCACCGGGACCAACAATATGAGCCACCCGACCAAGGTAACGCCCGTCTGCTTCGAACGCATCGACATCTCCCGCAGGTTCCCGGTTACATCACTTGATTGCCGAACCGAGCCGGCTCCACGCCGGGCCGCCCGTACGCTTGAGGTCCCAATTGAACCAGATTCGCGTCGCTTTGCCGACCAGATTGTCCTCGGGCACGAAGCCCCACACCCGCCCGTCCTCGCTGTTGTCCCGGTTGTCGCCCATCATGAAGTAGCTGCCCTGCGGCACGGTCGTCTCGAAAACCGGCGCTTCGCCGACCATGGCATCAGCTGTCGGGCTGCCGGCATCGTCCCCACCGCAGTAGTACCCGCGCGACTCGCTGCGGTTGCAGCCTACCGGCGCCACCGGGCTCGGAAACAGCGGTACGGGGCACAACATGGATTGGTGGACATGGTTGCCGATGTGCTCCTCGGCGAGTTGCATATTGATGTAGCAGCCGTCGTTGTACGGGGCAATGATCTTGAAAGGCACGGGTTGGCCGTTGATCGTAATGCGATCGCTGCGAACCACGACATGATCGCCCGGAAGCCCGATCAGGCGCTTGATGTAGTTCACGGAAGGGTCGCGCGGATAGCGGAACACGACCACATCGCCGCGCTGGGGGCTGCCAACGGGGATGATCTTACGGTTGATGACCGGCAGGCGCAGCCCATAGGCGTACTTGTTGACGATGATGAAATCGCCGTCCAGCAGAGTCGGCATCATGGAGTCGGAGGGGATCCGGAACGGCTCGAAAATGAAGGACCGCAGCACCAGCACGACCAGCGCCACGGGGAAGAAGCTGCGCGCGTAGTCAACGGTACCGGGCTCGGGAATCAGGGCCGGGTCCTTGCCGGCCGCCCGCGCTGCCTTCGCCCGCCGGGGGCGCAGCAACGCAACATCCAGCAGCCAGACGACACCCGTCAGGGCCGTGATGCCGAACAGCACCGAGCTGAAATCCAGCCGCTCGGCCAGCAGCAGGCGCAGCACGGCCGCCCCGATGAACAGCGGCAGCAGCACGTAGGCCGTGCGCATGAGCGGCGGGTCGGCCGGCGGCTGAGGCGAAGCGGCGATCTGCCGGCGCGGGCGGATAAACCAGTCATCCACGATGACGAGAAGGCCGACCGGCAGCGCCAGCCAGGACAGAATGACGATGATCTGGAACATGTCAGGCCTGCTTTTTCAAGTCTTCTTGCCTACTTGCAACACCGCGAGGAATGCCTCCTGCGGGATTTCCACCTGTCCAACCTGCTTCATGCGCTTCTTACCTTCCTTCTGCTTCTCGAGGAGCTTCTTCTTGCGGCTGATGTCACCGCCGTAGCACTTCGCCAACACGTTCTTGCGCAGCGCCTTCACGGAGGCGCGGGCAATGACGGCCGTGCCGATCGCGGCCTGGATCGCGACTTCGAACATCTGCCGCGGAATGAGCTCCTGCATCTTGTCCACCAGCTCGCGGCCGCGTTGATAGGCGTGCTCGCGGTGCACGATGATGGACAGCGCGTCCACCTTGTCACCGTTGATCAGGATGTCGAGCTTCACGAGGGGAGCCGCTTCGAAGTGACTGAAATCGTAGTCGAACGAGGCGTAGCCGCGGCTCACCGATTTCAGGCGGTCGAAGAAATCGAGCACCACCTCGGCCATCGGCAGCTCGTACTGCAGTGATACCTGGGTGGCGACGTACTGCATCTTCTTCTGGCGGCCGCGCTTGTCATTGCAGAGCTTCAACACGGCGCCGACGTAATCCGGCGGCACGAGGATGTTGGCGATGATGATGGGCTCGCGAATCTCGTCAGTCTCGTTGGACGGCGGTAGTTTTGCCGGATTATCAACGTAATCAACCTTGCCGTCGGTGCGCGCCACCTCGTAAATGACAGTGGGCGCGCTGGTCACGAGCTCGAGGTTGTATTCGCGCTCCAGGCGCTCCTGCACGATGTCCATGTGCAGCAGCCCGAGGAAGCCGATGCGGAATCCGAAGCCGAGGGCCCCGGACACCTCCGGCTCGTAGTGCAGCGCCGAATCATTCAGGCGCAGCTTCGCAAGCGCGTCGCGGAAGGCCTCGTAGTCTTCCGAGTTGATGGGAAAGAGTCCCGCGAACACCCGCGGCTTGATCTGTTTGAAGCCCGGGAGGCTGTCGGGGCTGGGCCGATTCTCCAGAGTGATGGTGTCGCCCACCGGCGCACCGTCGATCTGCCTGATGCCCGCGATCACGAAACCGACATCGCCGGTTGCCAACTCGGGCAGCACTACTGACTTTGGAGTGAATCGTCCGAGCTTGTCCGCGGTATGGCTGCGTCCCGTGGACATCACCCGGAATTTGTCGCCGGTCTTCAGGCTGCCGTTGACCACCCGGACCAGTGACACGACACCCACATAGTTGTCGAACCACGAATCGATGATCAGTGCCTGCAGCGGAGCTTGCGGATCGCCCTTGGGAGCGGGGATGCGCTTGACGAGCGCTTCGAGCAGGTCCGGCACGCCCTCCCCGGTCTTGGCGCTGACGCGGACGGCATCCGTCGCGTCGATGCCAATGATTTCCTCGATCTCCTTGCAGACCCGGTCCGGATCGGCCGACGGCAGATCGATCTTGTTGATGACCGGCAGGACTTCGAGGCCTTGCTCGATGGCGGTGTAGCAGTTGGCGACGCTCTGGGCCTCTACTCCCTGCGATGCGTCCACGACCAGGAGGGCCCCATCGCAGGCCGCCAGCGACCGTGACACTTCGTAACTGAAGTCGACGTGGCCGGGCGTATCGATCATGTTCAGCTGATAGCGCTGCCCGTCCTTCGCGTCGTAATAGAGAGTGACACTCTGCGCCTTGATCGTAATGCCGCGCTCACGCTCCAGGTCCATGGAGTCGAGCACCTGCGCCTGCATCTCACGGTCCTGCAGGCCGCCGCAGATCTGAATGAACCGGTCAGCGAGCGTGGACTTGCCGTGATCGACGTGGGCGATGATGGAAAAGTTACGTGTGAGCAGCATGAGTCATGCGAAGGGGCCGTGGCGCGTCCGCCGCGGCGGTTTTGCGGCGGGCGGGATTCTACTATGGCTGAAATCGCCTGCGGCCCTAAATGGGCCAGCCGAGAGGCGGCATCTTCAGCGGAAATTGGGGCCCGGCACTCCTTGTGGCAAGCGCCCGGGCAGGATTACGTCATACGAAGCAGCCGCTGGAGCTCGTCGGCATCCAGCCGGTGCCGGCAGACCACTGTGCCGTCAAGGAGCAGCACCGGGACGTTCGGGCCATAGCGGCGGACAAGCTCGGGATCGGCGTCCACGTCCACGATATCGATGGGGGGCAGCCGGATCCTGCGCCCGAGGGCTTCCAGCTCAGCCACCATCTCATCGCACAGATCGCAGTCCTGTCTATGTACCACCGTCAGCCGGGGTTGCGCTGCTGCTGCCCCAGGTTTGCCACCAGCCGTCGCCAAGCTCAATGGTGCGGGCTGCTGACGGGGGTCGGACCCTGCGACGAGAACGAGCTGGCGATTGAGCGTACGGTCGCCGGGGGCACCTCGCCCACGGCCGTGACTTTCCTTCCACCCATCATGGTCGAGTACACCGACGACGAGCCCAGTCGCGCGGACTCCTCGGTCACGGTCTGCTCGTCCGCAGACTCCCGGGTCTTCTTCGTCTCCATTTCGACAAAGACTGACACGGAGGCCAGTCCGTCGCTGAATACCAGGTGCGAAACCGGATCGGTGGACCCCGGCAACACTTGTGCAGAGCGTGCCGCCATCTTGAAGCCCGGTGGCAACTTGAGAGCATTCCAGACCAGGGAGGCATTCTCCGGCGGCTCCTTGGACGGCGCCGATTCATTGCGCAGCCATTGGAACCCTTCAGTAGACACCTCAGGTTTGAATGCCGAGTCGGGGATGCGCGATGACAGGGTGAGACTCGCGAATACGATCTGCTCGATCACCCGGCCTCGGCCATCACAGAGTTGGGTTTTCAGCGGCATGCCGGTCGACTCGTCGATCCATAACCGGTAACCGTACCGGAACTCGTCCTTGGGGGTCACGGTGATCAGGTGGGTATCCCGGCGATTCAGGCGCGTGCGCTCGACTTCCCGGATGTCGTAGAAGCTGGCGGTCTGCTGATTGACGGCCGGAAAGCCGCCGAGCAGCGATTCATCGGCTGGCCGCCTCTCCACCAGCACGGTCTTCTTGTCCGGCAGATAACAGGCAACATCAAGGCCGCTACGAATGAACTCGCGGCCCGAGCCGTCCAGTGAGACGAGCCGTTCGGCGACCGCTCCGTCCTGGACGCGGTGGATGATGCGCAGCATCTCCACCTTGCCGCCGTGCCAATGCGAGAAAGTACCGTCGTAATTGCGCGTAGTCAGCGCTTGATTCATGCGCTCGAGCCATTGAGTCGGCTCTTCGGCGGCGACGGCCGTTGCCACAACCATCGCGAGAGCAAGCCAGCCAAACCGCTCTCTACTGCGGACTCTTTGCATCGTCGTTCACGTCCTCGGTTGGTTCTTCCGACCCGGACTGCGCTCCGGCAGTTCCCGACTCACTCGCCATTAAAGCGGAGAGGAGATTACGTCGATTGACCGGCGAGGAGAACTCACTGTGAGCGACGACATAGTTGGCGAGCTGAGTTGACGGCACGATGGACCGGCGAGGAATGGCCTTTGGAACCACGTAGCTGTCTGAAGCATTCGCGACCGCTGCACTGTCAGCGCTTTGTCCGACAGCCGCGGTACCCGTCCGGGCGGATGTCGCCTGCGCAAGCGCCTGGCTGTCCGGCGGCGATTCGAATCTCACCCAGAGGATGGCCGCAGCGGCAACGCTCGCAGCCACTGCAACTCCTCCAACCGGAGCCCACAATCGGGACGGCCGTGAAGGCGAGCGCACGGGCTCGGCGAGTACCGCCGGCTCCGCCGAGATGGCGACACTCACCCGCCGCGCCAGCTCGGCGTTCAGCCGCGCTCCGCCTTCGGCTCGGATGGTGGCACCGATTGCCGCGTAGCGGCCCCAGCGTCCCCTCAGCTCCTCGTCGCGTGACAGGCGCCGCGCCAGAAGCTCGCATTGGGCAGCAGGCAGCTCATCGTCGAACATTGCGGACAGTTGGCTGTCGAGCTCCTCGTTCATCCCAGATCCTCCGTGCGGCCCAGGCCGCCTTCGAACACTTCACGCAGGCGGGTGTCGATGGCTTCACGCGCTCTGAATATTCGCGACCGGACCGTACCCACGGGACAGTCCATCGCGGCTGCAATCTCTTCGTATGACAGCCCGTCGAGCTCGCGCAGGACGATGGCTGTCTTCAGGTCTTCCGGCAAGGCCTCGATCGCGGCGTTGACGGTTCGGCGGATCTCATCCGTCAACACCAGGCCCTCCGGTGTCTCGGAATCTTTCATTCGGCCTTGCATATCGTAGGACTCTTCGGTGGCGTCGTTGCGGTCGATGTTGTATTCGATCGGGCTGCGGTCGCGCGAGACGACGGCATTCTTGGCGGTGTTGATGGCGATGCGGTAGAGCCAGGTGTAGAACGCGCTGTCGCCGCGGAACTGCGGCAGGGCGCGATACGCCTTGATGAATGCCTCCTGGGCGATGTCCTCGGCTTCCGCCGGATTGCGCACATACCGCATGACGAGCTTGACGAGTTTGTGCTGGTACTTGCGTACCAGCGCGTCGAACGCCCCTTTGTCGCCGCTTTGGACGCGTCGAACCAGGCTTAGGTCACTCACATCGGCGCTCATAGGCGCCATTACTCCCACAGGGAAAGTGGCCGCCGCGCCGCGACCTGAATAGACCCTGAACCCCCATTAAAGTTCAGGTAACTCACCGATATTCTCCCACGTCGGCGCGGCCGGCTCCCACGTCGGCGCGGCCGGCTCCCATGCCGGCGTGGCCCGGCGTCCCCCCCTGAATGGCGGCCACCAGCCGCGCCATGTGCGGGTCCTCAGCGGCAGCGTGACCGAACAGGTAGTCCGACAGGAGGGGATCCGGCAATTCGAGGAGGCGTGTCAGCACCTGGCGCTCTTCGCTCGAGGCGCCCGACAGCCGTAACCAGACATAACGCTCCAGGAGCACGTCCAGTTCCTTCATACCCCGACGACACCGCCACAGCAGGCGGCGGGCTTCCTCATCCAAGCTCTCTTCTCCCGGCGCGCAGCACATGAGAAAAGTTTCTCAGGACTGACGCTCCACCATCATCTTCTTGATCTCCGCGATCGCCTTGGCCGGGTTCAGATCCTTCGGGCATACGTCAGTGCAGTTCATGATGGTGTGACAACGGTACAGCCGGAAGGGGTCTTCCAGCTCGTCGAGCCGCTCGCCCGTTGCCTCGTCCCGGCTGTCGATGATCCAACGGTAGGACGCAAGCAGCGCCGCAGGTCCGAGAAACCGCTCGCTGTTCCACCAGTAGCTGGGACACGCGGTTGAGCAGCACGCGCACAGGATGCACGCCGCAGGTCGGTCGATCTTCTCCTGATCCTCTTTGGATTGTAACCGCTCCCGGTCCGGAGGCGGCGGGGTTCGCGTCTGCAGCCATGGCTTGACCGATGCGTACTGGGCATAGAAATTGGTCAGATCGGGAACGAGGTCTTTGACGACCGGCATGTGCGGCAAGGGATAGATCGCAATCTTCGGGCCGAGATCCTCCAGCGAGGTCGTGCAGGCAAGGCGATTCATTCCATCGATGTTCATCGCGCACGATCCACAGATCCCTTCGCGGCACGAGCGGCGGAACGTGAGGCTGGAGTCGATGGTGCCCTTGATGTGAATCAAGGCGTCGAGGACCATCGGTCCGCAGCCTTTCAAGTCAACTTCGAAGCTGTCCACCCGCGGATTCTCGTTCGAATCGGGCTCGAACCTGTAGATGCGGAAGGTTCGCGGCTTGGCAGCGCCCGGGGTCTTGTGGACCTTGCCGGGCCGGATGCGGGAGTTTTCGGGCAGGCGGAATTCGACCATGTCAGGATTGCTCGGTGCTCGGGTGCAGCGGTCGCGCGTGCAAGGCGCTCAATACGTGCGCGCCTTGGGTGGAATGGGCTCCATTTCGTCGGTCAGCGTGTCGAGGTGTACAGGCCGGTAATCGAAGCGCGTCTTTCCCGGTCCCTCCACCCACACCAGGGTGTGCTTCATCCAGTTCTGATCGTCGCGGTTCGGGTAGTCCTCGCGCGCCTGGGCTCCCCGGCTCTCGGTGCGGTTCGCCGCGGAATGAATGGTCGCGGTGGCCTGCAGCAACAGGTTCT
>JAQGOF010000098.1 GCA_028293745.1 Gammaproteobacteria bacterium
TTTCGGTGGTCTGCCTTGACACTCATGTAGTGATGTAGTTATATATAACACCAGGCGACGGGTGAACCCAGAAACGAAACCCCCCCAGGGCAGCCTGGGGACCCGACGGCCACCCTGGACCTGGACCCGAACCTGGACCCGAACCTGGACCCACACGAGGAGATTGACATGAACGCGATTAATAACGGCCTGAAGGCTCTGAGCTGCGGAATCGGCGCGCTGGCGATCACGGCGGTGATGAGCTGGAGTTTTGTACAGTCCACCGCCGCGGCGCCGGGCTCGGCCGAGACCCAGATGGCGAGGCTGACCATTCAGCAGCGGCATGTGTGGTTCGGGCAGTCCCAGCCGGCTGTTTTGGTAGATTAGTCCGCTAATCTTCCGTTACGGCCGTGAGGCCCGGAGCACGAATGGATCCGCGGTGGGACGAGAGCGTGCCGATTTATCGGCAACTGCGGGACCGAGTGGTGGCAATGATTCTGGAAGGCGCCCTCAAGGAAGGGGATCCGCTACCCTCGGTCCGCAGCGTCGCTGCGGAATTCAGGCTCAACCCACTGACTGTTCTGAAGGGTTACCAGCAGCTCGTGGACGAGCAGCTGGTCGAAAAGCGCCGGGGTTTGGGAATGTTCGTGAGCGCTGGTGCGAGCAAGGCGCTGATGAAGGACGAACGCCAGCGATTCCTCGAGGAGGAATGGCCTAAGGTCTACGCAACCATCCAGCGCCTGGGACTGTCGCCTTCCGACCTGTTAAAGGGCGGCGCTGCTGCACCGACTACCCCTTGGCCATCAACGCCGGGAAGCGCCAAAGATGACAGCAGTAATTGAAGCGCGTGGACTGACGAAGTCCTACGGATCCGCTAAGGCCGTGGACCGCGTCAGCTTTGCCATACAGCCCGGTCGCATCGTGGGACTGATTGGTCCCAATGGCGCCGGCAAGACAACCCTATTCAAGGCCGTCCTCGGCCTGACGCAGTTCGATGGCGAGCTGCGTGTCCTCGGACGCGATCCGCGCTCCGAGCGCAATGAACTGATGGAGGACGTCTGCTTCATAGCGGATGTTGCCGTGCTTCCCCGATGGCTGCGCGTGAGCCAGGCGCTCGACTTTGTCGAGGGCGTACACCCGCGATTCGACCGGTCGCGCGCGACGAGCTTTCTGGGAAAGACCGACATCAAGATGAGCAGCCGCGTGCGCGAGCTGTCCAAAGGCATGATCACCCAGCTGCATCTGGCGCTCATCCTGGCGATCGATGCGCGGTTGCTGGTGCTCGACGAGCCCACTCTCGGCCTCGACCTGCTGTTCCGGCGGCAGTTCTACGACACCCTGTTGAATGACTACTTCGACAAGCAGCGCACCATCGTTCTCACGACCCACCAGGTCGAGGAGATCGAGAATCTCCTCACCGATGTGATCTTCATCAACCGTGGTCATGTCGTACTGGACAGCGCAGTGGACAGCTTGCCCGAGCGTTACGTGCAGCTGACGGTAACTGCCGAACATGCCGCCCAGGCGCGTCAACTCAAGCCGTTCTACGAACGCGAAGTGTTCGGACGGGTCGCGATGTTTTTCGAGGGACGAACGGCTGCGGAGCTCAGCACTGTTGCCAATGGCCTGGGAGAGATGCGCACGCCATCGGTCGCTGATCTCTTCGTCGCTAAGATGTCGGGAGCGGGCTCATGAGTACGCCGGACACGAACCTCTCCGGCGCCGACACTACGCCAGCGGTGGCACCACCCGTGAGCTCAGCCGCGCGCCAGTCGATGTTGACGACGATGATCGTGCTGATCCGGCGCGAGCTCTGGGAGCATCGCGCTTTATGGATCACGCCGCTGATCGTCGGCGGGCTGCTGGTATTGACTGCGTTCCCGATCCACATTGGAAACGTGGTGTTCGGGGCTCACCACGAAGATTTCGCGAGGGCGGATAACCGGCTCGGCATGTTCACGCTGCTGCTCTGGGGCCAGGCCGTGCCCCAATATCTCGTCATGGTGATCGTACTCAGCTTCTACCTCATGGACTGTCTGTACCAGGAGCGCAAGGACCGTAGCATCCTGTTCTGGAAGTCCCTGCCGGTCTCCGATGCGAATACGGTGATATCCAAGCTTCTCGTCGCCGTGGTGGTGGTGCCGCTCGGTGTGTACCTGACGGCCATGGTGTCCGGTGTCCTGTTCCAGGCCATCTGGGCTGCTCGCACCGCGTCCGGATCGCTTCCGAAGATCGCCGTCGGCTGGGACACGGTCGCCTGGCTGAAGGTGCAGGGATTGATGCTCTACGGCCTGCTCGTATCGATGCTCTGGTACGCCCCCATGGCCGCCTTCCTGTTACTCGTGTCCGCCTGGGCGCGCAGGAACGTGTTCCTGTGGGCCACATTGCCTCCGGTGATCGCGATCATCATTGAGAGGGCCGCTTTCGGCACTCGCTATACCCAGCATCTGCTGGAGTATCGGAGCTGGTCGGGTATCTGGAACGTGCTGCTCACCGACCCAATCACTCCCGAGAGCGGCCATGGACGGGTTGTGTCGCTGGCCGACCTCTTCGACAATACAAGCATGAGCAGGGCCTTCCTGAACATCGATCTGTGGCTGGGCCTGGCGGTGGCCGCAGTGCTCCTGTTTGCGGCGATCAGGATTCGCCGTTACCGCGACGACACCTGACACATGCTGCTCGAGGTGCGCCGTTCCGAGCAGGGCCTCGAGATTGATCTGACAGGAGAGTGGCGGGCGCTCGAGCTCGCACAGCTCGACGCCGCGCTGGCCGCAGTCAATCTCGCAAACACGCCGCGGGTGCTGGTCCGTACCAAGGGCCTGACCGCACTGGATCTCACCGGCGCATGGCGTCTGCGTGAGTTTCTGCTGCAGGCGCGTCAGTCAGGCGCCGAAGTGCAGTTTCAGGGCGCGCCTCCGGATCAATTGCGACTCGTCGACTCCACACTGAAGGGCGAGGGTCCCCCCCTCTGCAAGGACGAGAAGGAGATCGGAATCGGGCCTCTCGCCGAATATGGCCTCGCGGAGATCGGGCTGTACTCCGTGCGGGAATGGCGCGATCTGATGGCCGCGTTGGCCTTTCTTGGCCGGGTCTTCCGGACGATGGCCAGGGCCGCAACCAGCGTGAGACGTCTGCGGCTCATCTCCGTCACCCGCCACATCTACGACACCGGCATCACGGCCATTCCAATCACGGCCCTGATCGCCTTCCTCATCAGCGTCATCATTGCCTACATGAGCGCCCAGCAGCTGCGCCGGTTCGGCGCTGAGATATTCGTCGTGGACCTCGTGACGATCGGGGTGCTTCGCGAGATGGGCGTCCTGCTCACCTCTATTATTGTGGCCGGCCGATCGGGGAGTGCTTTCGCGGCCGAGCTGGGCTCGATGAAGCTCAACGAAGAGGTCGATGCCCTGTATGCGATCGGCGTAGATCCGTTCGAAGCACTGGTGTTGCCGCGGCTGCTGGGGCTCATGATTGCCCTGCCGCTGCTGACCATCATTGCGGATATCATTGGCCTGATGGGGGGTGCCTTGCTGTGCCGGTATCTTCTGGACATACCGATCACGCAGTACCTCACCAGGGTGAACGAGGCGATCTCGCCGAGCACTTTCTGGGTTGGGTTGATGAAGGCTCCGGTGTTTGCATTGTTGATCGGCATGGCGGGCGCCTATCGTGGCATGCAGGTGCGGGACTCCTCGCGCGAGCTCGGCCGGCTCACCACCGTAGCGGTGGTGCAGGCGATTTTCCTCGTGATACTGGCCGATGCGCTGTTCGCCGTACTGTTCATGGAGCTGGGAGTTTGATCTACCCGGTCCTGGAGGTGCAGGGACTGGTCAACCGGTTCGGCAGCCAGATCGTGCACAACGGCCTCAACATGGAGGTCCGCGAGGACGAGGTGTTTGGAATCGTCGGCGGCTCGGGCACCGGCAAGTCAGTGCTGCTGAGGAGCATCCTCGGGCTGCAGCGTCCGCAGGCAGGGAACATCCGCATCGAGGGCCGGGACATTACCCAGATGTCCACTACGCAGTTGCGTACCGTCAAGGCGCGGTATGGCGTGACGTTTCAGCAAGGGGCGCTGTTTTCGGCGCTCACGGTATTGCAGAACGTTCAGCTGCCGATGCTGGAGCATCTGCATCTGTCGGCACACGAGCGCGACGAGCTCGCCATGCTCAAGGTACGGCTTGCGGGGCTGCCGGCGGATGCAGCGCAGAAATTTCCGGCACAGTTGTCCGGAGGCATGATCAAGCGGGCTGCGTTGGCCCGCGCGCTCGCGCTCGATCCGCGCCTGCTGTTTCTCGATGAGCCCACTTCGGGCCTGGATCCGATCAGCGCCGCGGAGTTCGACGAGCTGATACTGTATCTTCAAAAGCAACTGCGCCTCACCGTCGTCATGATCACGCACGATCTGGACTCCATCTTCCGGACCTGCAATCGTGTCGGGGTGATTGTCGACCAGCGCATGGAAGTCGATACGCTCGATGGCATCGTCAAGAACCCAAATCCGTGGATCCAGGCCTACTTCCATGGCGAGCGTGCGACCGGGCGGCTCGACGAGCGCGCGAAAGCGAAAGTAGAGCGCCATGGAACGTGAAGCCAACTACGCCGCTGTCGGCGCATTCGTGGTGGTGATAGCCCTCGTCGCCGGATTGTTCGTCTATTGGTATTCCGACAGCCGCGAGCACAAGATCTTTCGACGCTACGAAATCTACTTCGATGGCAGCGTGAGCGGTCTCGAGCGTGGTGCAGCTGTCCGCTATCTTGGTGTTGGCGTTGGCCGCGTCCAACAGATGCACATCGACCCGAGGGACCCCGGACGAGTGCAGGTCATCGTGGACATCGACTCATCGACTCCCATATCGGACCGAACGCTCGCGCAGCTCGAGTTGCAAGGTGTTACGGGACTTCTGTATATCGATCTGCAGCAGCTCAGAGCCGATCTGCCGCTGCCTCCCGTCGTGCCGGGAATCGAGTACCCGGTCATCCGTTCCGCCCGCTCACGCTTCGACTTGTTCCTGGCTCGCCTGCCTGACGTCCTGGCCTCAGCGGGCGAGCTCGTCGATCGCGCCACGCGGGCACTGAGTGACACGAACATTGCCGCCATTACCAACTCGCTGAACAACATCGATAAGGCGAGCGCCGGGTTGCCGCAAACCCTGCGCGACGTCAACACGCTCGTTAACGACCTGCGCAGTGCAACGGTGGATCTGGCCGCTTCGGCGAAAGGGGCGCGCCAGATCGTGGATCAGGCAGGCCCCGAAGTTGTGAGCGCCTTGCAGAGGGTGAACGTGGTCGCCGGCAACCTTGCGAATGCAACCGATCAGATCGAGAGACTCGTCGGCGACAATCGCCAGGACCTGCGCTCGTTTACCCGGGACGGGCTGCCGGAGCTGCAGCGGCTGCTGCGCGAGGGCCGTACGGCGGCCGAGGAGATCCGCGAGCTGTCGAGCAGCCTGCGCGAGAACCCATCACAGCTTCTGTATCAACCGCAGCAGGTGGGCGTGGAGATTCCGCGGTGATGGGCCTACGGCAAAAATGGCGATCCACCGTGTCCGCCGCAAATGCTGCCGCCATGGCCGCCACTATTGTGGTCACGCTGACGGCCTGCTCGGGCTTATTTCACAGCAGTACTCCAGCCACCCAGGTTTACGTGCTCCGGGCAGCGACCCACCCCCGGTCCGACCTGGCGCACGCCAACGCCTCGTTGTACGTCGGCCGCCCGATAGCAGGCCCTGGCCTCGATTCGGACCACATCCTGTTGGTCCAATCCGACCATCGCATGAGTTACTACATGGCGAGCCGTTGGCCCGCCGGTCTGCCCTCGGTTGTCGAGGCGCTGGCTGCCGACACCCTGCGCTCCACTGGCGCATGGTCCACGGTGCAGGACTCAGCAAGCGCCTTTTCATCCGACTACCTGCTGCAGATCGTGATCCACCGTTTCGAGGCGGACTACTCGGCCAGCTCCACGGCGCCCGAGATTCATGTAGTCCTCGACTGCACTGTTGGCAGGCGTGCCGGGCGGGAGGTCATTGATAGCTTCATTGCGGAAGGCTCCTCGACCGCCACTGCGAATCGTCTCGCGGATGTTGTTACCGCGTTCGAGGACGCCTCCAACAAGGCGCTGGACGAGATCGCCGTGCGCACCGCGCAGGCGGTGAAGACATCTCAGAAAGTCGAGACGCCGGTGCCTTCCATGACGCGGTAGAGCCAGTAGTGCAGCTGGGAGGGATCGGCGTAGTAACCGAAATCTGCGGTGTATTCGATTCCGAGCGTTGCTCGATTGCTCCACAACGTCTCGAAGTAATCCACGGTCTGCTGTGCCAGCCGCGAGCTGCGCGGCAGCTCGATCGCGAGGTTGGCCTCCAGGTTATAGTCGGCCAGGTTGCGGCGGGTGAGGTTGGCCGAGCCGACGGTGAGCCAGAAGATCTCGGGGCCGTAAACCATGACCAGCTTGGTGTGGAACTGCTCCCCATGGGTCCGGTACCAGCGCACATGGATCGCGCCATCACTGGCGGCGACCAGCTCACTCGCGACCGGTTGGTTTGGAATTCCGCTCTTGGCGTGTCCGAAGGCGTCCTTGTTGGGATCGAGAATGAGACGTATGTTCACGCCACGGCGACTCGCGGCGAGCAGCGATCGGATGACCTCGCGATCTGACACGTAGAACATGGCGATGTCGATGTTGTCGCCACGGCCGGCGGTATCCAGCCTTTGGAGCAGCTCGGTGCGAATGCCGCCCTCGGTCAGCACCTTCACGCGGCCGCCGCCGGTCTGAGCGGGTGGTGCCGCCGGATCGGCCTCGGCCGGGACGGCCTCGAGATGGCCGTTCCAGCCGGAGAAGCGCGCGATAGCCAGCTCGCTCTCGAGCAGGGGCCGTGTTGCCGGGCCGGTCACTTTGAGCGCCACGTTGGAATGCGCACTGCTTGCATCGTGCACGTTGGCTGAGCCGACGAGGGCCACCAGGCCATCCCGCCCATCATCCGCAATGATGAGCTTGCGGTGGTTTGCCTTGAAGTTGAGGAGGCGTGCCCACGCACCGAATGAGATGGCTGCCGCGCTTTCGTCCAGCGGGTTGGGAAGCCAGCCGCCGCGCGGTTCGGCTGCGGAGTCGCCCGGCCGGGCGCCGGGCGACAGCTCGCTGCCGCTCCACCACCTGATTCCCAGCCGCCACAGGCTGGAGTACAGGAAGTTGGAATCACGCAGCACGTCGAGGTTGGTGACTGCCACCTCGACTCCAGCGGCGCGCAACAGGCGCAGGTCGCGCGATGTCATCCCGCCGTACACCTCGTTGATGGGGTCGGTTATGAACAACACGTGCAGTTGCGGCAGCTCCCGACGGCGCTCGATCAGCGCATCGCACAGCTCGCCCGAAATCTGCCGGAAGGCAGGTCCCGCGCCCGCCGGTGTGCCCAGCTGCGAGTTGAACAGAAAATAGTCGAGCACGATGAACTGGTGTGCGGAACGTATGACACCCAGAAGCTCATCGAAGATCGCCTGGCTCGAGTTCTGCCGGCCATAGGCATCCGCCGAGGTGATGTCAGCGATGAAGGCAGCATCGAGTGGCGTTATGGAGTGCCACGGGGAGTCAACGTGAGCTCCCGGTGGCAGCGCCTTGTTGGTTTGCCAGTATGCAGTGGCGATCCAGAGCGCCACGAATGTCCACAGGGCCGCCCGCATCCACACGCGCGCGCGACGTGTAGCTGGCACGTCGCGCATCGTCGAAGTGAACGGCATGTAAGGGATTCTAACTGCGTCTGAGCCGCTGGGCGCGCGGGAACTGCCCTGCTGTGGGATGTGACTTAATCAGGCTGACCGGGTGGCCAGCTCGTCAGCGTGGTGCAGAAGATGTCCAAACGGGGCCACGCCGCCTGCCTGGCGCATCAGGAGCGCCAGCAGGTCCTCGGCGGTGCAGGGCTCGCCGAATAGTTTGCCCTGCGCATTGTGACTTGCGTTCCGGCGCAGGAAGTCCAGGTGCCGCAATGACTCGACACCCTCGGCGACAACTTCCATTCCGAGGCTGCGTCCCATTTCTATGATGGTCTTCACGATCGTGGCGTCTCCAGCGTCCTCACTCACATCGCGCACGAAGGACTGGTCGATCTTCAAAGTGCCAATGGGAAACTGCTGCAGGGCCGAAAGAGACGAGTAGCCAGTGCCGAAGTCGTCGATCGACAGGTGCAGTCCCATTGCGTAGAGCTCGTCCAGCAGACGGACGGTGCGCTTGGCATCTGCCATCAGGGTTGTTTCCGTGATCTCCAGCTCGAAGGAGGTTGGGGAAACGGAGTGGCGGCGGAACACGGCCCGGCAGCGCAGGATGAAGCTGGCCTGGCGCAATTGTTTCAACGACAGGTTGAGCGAAACCCGCCCCGGGTTGGCCCCCTCGGTCTGCATGTTCCGGTAATCCATGCACACCCGGTTGAGTACCCACTCGCCGATATCGAGGATGAGGTTCGATTCCTCCGCCAGCGGAATGAAAATCGCAGGCGGGATGTCACCATGGCCGGGCAGCCGCCAGCGCAACAGGGCTTCGGCACCGATGATGCGGCCGTTGCGCAGGTCGATCTTCGGCTGATAGCGGATCACCAGCTCGTCGCGCTCCACGGCGCGGCGCAGCTTGCTCTTCAACATGAGGCGCTCGACCGCGGCCGCATTCATCTCGGGCGAGTAGAAGGCGAACGTGTTGCCGCCGTTCTGTTTCGAGTAGTACATCGCCGCATCGGCGTTGCGAATGAGGTCGATGACGTTTTCGGCATCGCGCGGGCAGAAGGCAACGCCGATGCTCGCAGTCAGAAAAACCTCGTGTTGATTCAGCTGAAACGCGCGGCTGACTTCGGTCAGGATGGAGCGGGCGAGGTGCGCGATCGGCCCGCGGTTGTCCGCGTCCGAGGGTAATCCGTCCACGAAAATGGCGAACTCATCGCCCGCCAGGCGGCCGACGACGGTGTCCTTCGGCAGGGCGCGCGTGAGCCGTTCTGCAAGCACCTCGAGCAGGCGGTCACCGGATCCATGGCCGAACGTGTCGTTGACCTCCTTGAAACGATCCATGTCCAGGTACAACAGGGCGACCACCTGGCCACTGCGCAGTCCCCGCGCAATCGTCTGCTGCAGCAGGTGCTGGAACTGCATCCGGTTGGGAATCTTCGTGAGCGCATCGTAGCGGGCCAGGTAGCGGATGCGGCGCTCGGCGCGCTTGCGCTCGGTTATGTTGCGGGCGACGAAGATGTTGCCCTGGAACTGGGGATCGTCCGTTTCAATGCGCGAGCCGGTAAATGACACCGGAATCGTCTGGCCGCCACGAGTGCGGACGACGGTCTCTTTCGTCTCTTGAGTAGCCTGGAGGAGGTCGAAGCCTTCGCGCTCCCGCTCGTCCAGCACCGCCACGATGCTGCGCCCGAGGATCTCTTCTTCGGCATAGCCGAGGAGTTTGCAGGCGGCTGAGTTGGCTACTTTGACGACACCGTCGGGTGACGTGACGAACACGGCGTCCGTCATGCTGTTGAGTACGCTGTGCAGGTAGTTCTTGTTGACGGTCGACTGTCGCAGCCGCCCGCGCATCCGTTCGAGAGCCTGTTGCAGCTGCCCCAGCTCATCCCGCCGGCGGATGTCGACCGGCCGCGTGTAGTCGCCCTGCCCGATCCGGTCGGCACCTTTGATCAACGCGGCAATGGGCTGCTCCAGTTTACGTCCGGCGCGCCAGGCCAGAGCCGCCCCGAAGAGGCCGCCTGCAATGGCCAAACCTCCTGCCACCAACAATCCCCGCCGCACCTGGTCCGCCTCGGCAGCGGCAAGGCGGGCCGGCAAGCTGGCGGCGGCAACGGGATAGACCTGCTCGACCGTGATAGTTACCTGTCCAAACGTCTTCGGCGTCTGCACCCCGGGAATGCTCTCGACCAGATCCCGCACGGGCTCGGTCACCTCGAACTCCAGGGCGCCCCGGTGCGCCCCCGAATGTGCAATCGGCCGCCTCCAGCGGTACAGGGCATTACCCTCGGGATCCGTCACTGTTATGGAGCTGACCGTCGAGTCGTCAGCGAAGGGTTGCAGGCGCCGCGCAATTGCGGCCGTGTCCCGGGTCCGCACCGCGCTCGAGACCGCATCTGCCGCATGGGTGGCGGTGGCGGCAACGCGCGCGCGTAGCTCAACCGCAACACGATCGCGCGCTGTATTTTCAGCGACAGTGCCAAGGAGTCGCGTGCCAACATCATGTTGCCAGGCGAGCACGCCCGTGACCACCGCGACGGCGAGCACCACGACCAGGAAGGCCGCGCCCGCATATTTCAACTTGAGGCTGACCGCTGTCACATCTATTCCGGCAGCATTTCCAAGATTTTCCCCATGACCTTATGATTTCCTCGCGGAGTTTACCCGCCGCCCGTGCCTCGGGCTACCCGCATCGCGGCACGATTCGAGGATCAATCGCGCCGACAGCTGTATAGGAGACTGTCCGATGGCCGGTATCTCAGGTCATGCAACGCATGCGTCGCACCTAAATCTACTGGAGGTGACGGGGCGGGCTGCCACTCATGTCCGCGATGTCGCCGATCCAAGGTGTGTACTGCACGTACGCGCTGCGGAGGGCCTCATCGCCATGCGTAATGCGGCCCGCACGGATGGAATAGACCTGGATGTCGTGTCGGGGTTCCGGGATTTCAACCGTCAGCTTGCCATCTGGAGCGCTAAATTCAACGGCTCACGAGCGCTGCTGGATGCATCCGGATCCGAAATAAACCGTGCCGATTTATATGAATCTGCATTGATCGACGCCATCCTGACCTGGTCGGCGCTTCCCGGCGCCAGCCGGCATCACTGGGGCAGTGAAATCGATGTGATCGACGCGGCGGCCCTGCCGGCGGGCCGCCAGCCTCAGTTGCACCAGGCGCAGTTCGCCAGCGGAGGCTGTTTCGAGCGCCTGAACGGCTGGCTCGATTCCAACATGCGGCAGTTCGGGTTCTTCCGCCCGTACGCGACCTTCCAGGGTGGTGTACAACCCGAGCCCTGGCACCTGAGCTACGCAGCGGTGTCGGTGCCCGCGCTCGAAGTATTGAGTCTGGAGGTGTTGGCAGAGGCGCTCGAAGGCGCCGACATGCCAGGCAAACAAACAGTGTTGGCCCGGCTGCCGGAGTTGTACCACCGGTACGTTCTGGCAGTTGATGAGATCTGAGGGGCTAGCGGACGTCGTGCTTGGAAGCCCAGACCCGCTTGATATACCCGAGCATCAGCCCCCTCATCGTGGACATCGGGTCGGCTGAAGCTGCAAAGATCGGCGGATTACGCCGCAGCAGCCGCCAGTTCTCACTGCGCAGGATCTGCCGCAGGTAGTCCACGTTCCGATCAATCGCCTCGATGTACGGGTTGCGCCCGTTATAGAGGATCTCGAGGTTTTTGTAGGCGGAGTGAAACTCGCCATCGAGCCGCTTCGCCCGCACCTCGGCGACGAACTCCGGCGTCTGGCGCAGCAGGTCGAGCCCGGAAGCGTATTTCACCTCGCGCCCGCCGTTGGCAGCCATCGGCAGGGCGACCCCCCCCAGCACGAATTCGGCATACAGGCGGTCACGGCACTTCTCGAGATAACAGCGGTCGGCCATCTGGGCAATCATGTCGGCCGTGCCGAGCAGGTGTCCCACCTTGATATCGCGCGGGTCAGTCACCTTGATCCGCGCGAACGGCACTTCGTAGCCCGTGAAATGAATGATCTCGGTGGCAACCGGTACCGCGTGCGCAAGGCCGATGACCGGGAGGTATTCCTCGAGGAAGCGCGCGCCACGTGACACGTGGTTGCGCGTGAATTCGGCGCCGTTGTGGATTTCCCGATCGTCCAGGCGACGCAGGTAGCCCACGTCATGAAACAGACCGGTGAGCAGCCCGAGCAGGGCGCGGTCGCCGCCGAGGCGGCTTTTCTCATCATGCTGCCGCTCGTAACCGACGAGCAGGCGCGCGAGAGCCAGGGTGATATCGAGCGTATGTTGTCGATCGTGATAGACCGTGTCGACACCCATGTAGCCTGGGACGTCACCGGCGAAGAGCCGCTCGAAGTGCTGAAAGGCATCTTCCAGCGGCTTGAGGGACAGTGCAGGCCAGGTCGGCTGGAAGAGCGTCCTGATCGCGGCGAGCACCGCCTCGGGAGAGCTCACCTGGACGGTGTTGGTCACATCAAAATCGCTGCGCCGAACGCTTCTCATTTCACTGTTGTCCGCGCGGCCACGTGCGCCGTCCCCAGGTCGAACTTCGATCCTCGGCAGTCTAGGCCACCCCTTGAGGGTAGTACCAGCGACCTACCGCACAGTTTTGAGGTATGCGCGGGCGCCGGTTGGGGGTGGCCATGCAACTACATGATCCGGCACAGGATCTGACTTCGCCCTATTGCTGCGCTTGCGCGGCCTATGTCAAAGCGGGCGGCAGGCGTTTGTCAGTAGATGCGCAGTCCGCCGTACTTCTGGCGGATGCGCCGGTCGAGCGTTTTCCAGCCCAGCACGAAGCCTGCAAGCAACATCACGAAAGAGGTCCCGAGCACCAGCGGCCACGGAGTTTGCCCGGGGCGGTCGGGTGAGCGCAGGAACACGGTTTCCCGTATCGGTGTGGACCCACCGGATATGGCGTCAGAAACCGCAGGCGGGATGGTTTCTGTTGGGAGAGTGTTGGGCGCTGGTGTTCCCGCGGCTGCCGGTCCGGGTGTCGGCGCAGGTGTGGGGCTGGGTGCCGAAGCAACATTGTGGGCCGCTCGGGCGGCTGCCAGCTGTGACTCGAGACGGGTCATGTCCTGTTTGAGCTTTTCCCCTTCCTGTTTCAGGTTCTCAACCTCGGCCGTGCGCTCGGTGAGCCGGTTCTGAAGGGGCTCTTCTGCAGACAGATAGGAGGCTTTGATCCAACCTTCCGTGCCGCTTGGGAGCCGGACGTGCGCTTCGTCGCCCTCGCGCTCCAGCAGCTCGAGCTTGTCGCCGCTTTTGACCTGGCCGATGCGTTCGCCTTCCGGTCCGGGCGCGCTCGCGAGGCTGACGACCAACTGCTCGACGACGTATACCGGCTCGGCGTTTACCGCCGACGCAGCCAGAACCAGCGCCGTCAGCCAGAGCGAAGCCCTCCCCAGAGCGAAGCTCCCGCCAGAGCGAAGCTCTGGGAGGGTCATGCGGCCAGTTCGCCGGGTGCGAGGATTCCGTGCTGTTTCAGCAACGCGCGGACATCAGGCCGGCGGCCCCGAAACTCGATGAAGGCATCGAGCGCGTCGCGGCTGCCACCCCGGGTCAGGATCGCATCCAGGAAACGGTGGGCGGTTTTGCTGTCGAACACGCCGTTTTCCTCAAACGCGGCGAAGGCATCGGCCGCGAGCACCTCGGCCCACTTGTAACTGTAGTAGCCGGCGGCGTAACCGCCCGCGAAGATATGCCCGAAGCTGTTCGGGAATCGATTCCACTCCGGTACGGGAACGACAGCGACCTCGCTGCGCACCTCGCGCAGCATCTCCATCACGCGAGCGCCTTTGGCGGGGTCGTACTCGGCGTGCAGGCGGAAATCGAATAGTGCGAATTCGAGCTGCCGCATCATCTGCAGTCCGGCGTGAAAGCTGCGGGTTGCGATGAGACGCGCCTGAGTTTCCGGTGGGAGCGGGACCTTGGTCTCGACGTGACTCGAGATCCGCCGCAAAACGTCCGGGTGCCACGCGTAGTTCTCGAGGAATTGGCTCGGTAGCTCCACTGCGTCCCAGGACACTCCGTTGATGCCCGCGATGCTCGGGTAGTCCACGCGTGTGAGCAGATGGTGCAGTCCATGGCCAAACTCGTGGAAGAGTGTGAGCACGTCGTCGTGGGTCAGCAGTGCCGGTCGGTCCCCACTGGGCGGCAGAAAATTGCACACGAGATATGCAACCGGCAGTGCGGACCCGGAATTCAAGCGCTTGCGGCCGACGCACTCGTCCATCCATGCGCCACTGCGCTTGTTGGAGCGCGCGTAAGCATCGAGATAAAAGCTGCCGATGGGCTGGCCGTCGGCAGCCTGGATTTCGAAGAAGCGTACGTCAGGGTGCCAGACAGGTACGTCCTGCCGCTCCGTGATGCGTATTCCGAAAAGCCGTGTTGCTACTTCGAAGAGCCCTGTGAGCACGTGCGGCATCGGAAAATACGGCCGCATCTCTTCCTGGGAGACCGAATAGCGGCTGCGTTGCAACCGCTCGGCATAGAAACCCACATCCCAGGCCGCGAGCTTGCGCCCCGCGAACGACTCGAGATCCTCAAACTCTTTCAGTGCGGCTGCACGTGCCGTCCGTGCCATCTCGAGCAGGAACTCCATGACCTCATGGACACTATGCGCCATGCGGGTGGAGAGGGCGTATTCGGCGTAGCTTGTGAATTCCAGCAGCCGCGCCGCTTCGTGGCGCAGGCGCAGGATGTCTGCCATCACGCCTGAGTTGTCCCAACGACCGGCATTCGGCCCTTGATCGGATGCTCGTGTCGCCCACGCCTCATAGAACGCACGCCTCAGAGTTTCCGACTCTGCGTCTGTAACAACAGCAACGTATGTGGGTTGATCCAACGTCAGAATCCAACCCTCAACGCGCTGCTCGTGGCCACGCTTGCGAGCCTGTTCAATCAGCGTGGAATTCAGGCCGCGCAGCTCCGATTCGTCGCAGATGTGATAACTCCAGCCGTTGGTCGCGTCGAGCACATTCTCCTCGAACTTCGCTTGTAGCTGCGTCAGCTCGAGCATCACGTTCTTGAAGCGCTCTTTGCGCTCAGCGTCCAGTCCAACACCGGCGAGGCGGAAATCACGCAGCGCGTGATCGATCAATTGCTTCTGCACGGGCCCCAGGGCAGCGCTCTCCTGCTCGGCGATCGTCCGATAGGCGCGATACAGGGGCTCGCTCTGGGCGAGGTCTGTCTGATAAGCGGATAAAAGCGGCAGGCAGGCGTTGTAGCCGCTCCGGAGCGCGTCGGAATTCAGTACCGCGTTCAGATGGCTGACGGGTGACCACGTTCGTGAGACACGATGCTGCAGCTCCTCCAGCGGCTCGATCACAGTGGCGAATGTAGGCCGTTCGAGCGCCGCGAGCTGCTCGATCCGGGCACGGCTACGCTCAAGCAATTCCCGAACGCCGGGCTCGACGTGTTCCGGACGAATGCGCGCGAAGGGAGGCAGGGGCTCGTGGCCCAGGAGGGGGTTTTCCATGCGGGTCTCAGGAGTGGGTCTTGGCAGTGGGGCCTTGGGCATTGTACCGGGCCCCGCGGAATTGGGCCGTGTTGCTCAGCTGTGGGTGCGCGCTGGTGGCATAAAGGCCCAATCTCCTGAGTGGTTTCGGCTTAACTGGGGAGATCGGGCAGCCCGAACGAGGGATGGGCAGGGCGCCTCGGCGCCCCATGTAATATTCCTTGGGGGTCGCGCTTCGCGACCCGTGGACAGTTGCGCGCAGCGCATGAGAATCAGATATGGCGGACCAGTTCGATTTCGTGGTCATTGGCGCCGGCAGCGGCGGTCTTGCAGCGGCGCAGCGCGCGGCCGAATACGGTGCCAAGGTGGCCATTGTGGAATCCGGGCTGCTCGGAGGCACCTGCGTCAATGTCGGCTGCGTACCCAAGAAGGTTATGTGGAATGCCGCGGACATCGCGGACGGTCTCGAGGATGCGGCGGAGTATGGCTTTCGTCTTGTAGCGGGCGAGCCGCATGACTGGCCGCTCCTCAAGAGCAAGCGCGACGCTTACGTGGCGCGACTCAATGGGATCTACGCGAGCAACCTCGCCAAGCGCCACATAGAAGTCGTGCAGGGCAGGGCGAGCTTCGTCAATGGACGCACTGTCGAGGTCGCGGGTCGAACGTTGACCGCACCACACATCCTCATCGCGGTGGGCGGCCGCCCCATGCTGCCGGATATCCCAGGGGCGGAACTCGGCATCACCTCGGACGAATTCTTTGAGCTCGAGAAGCGGCCCGATCGGGTCGCCGTAGTGGGCAGCGGCTATATCGCAGTCGAGTTGACCAGCATCTTTGCCGGCTTGGGGGCGAAAGCAACTCTCGTGCTGCGCGGACACAAGGCTCTCAAGGACTTCGATTCCATGCTCGGCGAGGCCATGCTGAAAATCATGCGCGACGAGGGCATCGAGGTCGCGACCAACGCCTGGCCCTTCGCGTTGGAGCGGACGTCAACCGGCGCACTGGATCTGGAGGTTCGTGATGGCCGGAAATTGACGCCGTTCGATGCGGTTGTCTGGGCGATTGGACGAGTCCCTGCTGTTGAAGACCTCGGCCTGGAGCGCGCGGGCGTAGCGCTCGACGCTTACGGATTCATCATGACGGACAAGTATCAAGTCACGAGCGCAGAGGGCATCTACGCCGTCGGCGATGTGACGGGCCGTGCCCAACTCACGCCGGTGGCGATTGCCGCGGGCCGGCGGCTGAGCGATCGGTTGTTTGGCGGCCAGCCCGACCGTTACCTCGACTACGACAACGTCCCGACAGTGGTGTTTGGACATCCGCCGATCGGAACAGTGGGACTCACTGAAGAGGCTGCGCGGGCAAAGTATGGTGACGAAGAAGTGACCGTATTCCGGTCAGGATTCGTTCCGATGTATCACGCGCTCACGACTAGGAAGCCGCGCACCGATATGAAATTGGTGACCGTCGGGCCGGAGAAGCGCGTGGTCGGAGTGCATGTGATCGGTCCGGGCGCGGACGAGATGATGCAGGGATTTGCAGTCGCAGTGCGCATGGGCGCGACCAAGCGAGACTTTGACGACACTGTGGCCATCCATCCGACCAGCGCGGAAGAGCTCGTCACGATGCGCTGAACGCGCGTTCCTTCAGAGCAGTCAACACCAAGGCCGTGCTGGGCATCACACCTCGCCAGACCCGGAACGACTCTGCGGCCTGCTCCACCAGCATGCCCCAGCCTTGAATGGCGCGCGCACAACCCTGATTGAGCGCCCACTGCATGAATGGCGTATCCGTCTTTCCATACGCCATGTCGTAGCAAACCGTTTCCGGGCCGATGACTGATGCGGGCACGGCCGGTAGCTCGCCGCTCAAACTTGCGGACGTGGCGTTGATGACGACGTCGAACGGGAGGCCGGACACATCGCGGAATCCGACTCCTTGTACGGGACCGAGTCTGGCGAATGCCCCTGCCATGTCCTTTGCGCGTTCGGGCGTCCGGTTGGCGATTACGACTTCGGACGGCTCGAGCGCCAGCAGCGGCGCGACAACTCCCCGTGTTGCGCCGCCGGCTCCGATAATCAGGATCCGCCGCCGCATGATGACGAGCCCGAGATTGTCGCAAAGGTCGCGAACGAGGCCCGCGCCATCGGTATTGTCGCCCAGGATCGTTCCATCCTTCTGCATCGCAAGCGTGTTGACGGCGCCTGCATGTGAGGCTCGCGTGGTGAGCTGTGAGGCGATCTTCGCCGCGGCGATCTTGTGGGGCACGGTTACATTCAGGCCTCGCCCGCCCAGAGTGAAGAAGTCGCCTACGCGAGGCTCGAACTCCTGCGGCGTGAAGTCGAACAGGCGGTAGCTCAAGGTCTGACCGGTATCGCGGGCAAACAGGCCATGGATGAACGGGGACCAGCTGTGGCCCACCGGGTGTCCTACCACTCCATAACGGTCTGTCATGGGGTTGATTGTGCCGGCGCCGCGCGCGCGGGTCACGCCGGGCCAGTCAGGGTCGTGACGTTCGTGCCGCCCGGGTGGCCGGCATCGAGTCGTGTCTGCAGCTGTGGCAGCCAGACCTGCATGCGTTCTGCCAATTGATAGGGAGGATTTACGATCAGCATCCCTGAGCCGTTGAGCGCGACCTTCGAGTCCCGCGGATAGAGCCATAGCTCGCTGACCAGTGTTTCGAAGGTGACAGCGCGGGCGAACCCTTCGTGCCAGGCGCGGACTTCACGCTCGTCCTTGATCGGATACCAGGCCGCATAGATTCCGGTGCTGAACCGCTGCAACGCAGCAACAATTGCGGCCGTCACGCGTTCGAAGTCAGCGCCACTTTCTTCGTATGGCGGGTCGATGAAGATCAGCCCGCGGCGTTCCGTTGGTGGCAACCAGGCGCGGAGTCTTTCGAACCCATCGGCTCGCTCCACGCGCATGCGCGGATTCGCGGCGAGCTCGCGCTCGAGCAGGCGGGCTTCTGCCGGGATGATTTCACTCAGTACGCCTCTGTCCTGAGGCCGCAGCTCGTGGGCCGCTATGAGCGGCGAGCCGGGATAGGCTCGCGCTTGATTGCGGCTGGCGCGCACGTCGGCCAACAGCGCGGCGAAGTTTCGCAGCTCGTCCGCGCGGTACTCGCCGGCGCTGAAGCGCCCACTTCCTCCTGCCGCTTCCGCTGATTGATGCGACAGGTCATAGGCGCCGCGGCCCGCGTGAGTTTCGAAGTAGGCGAAGCCCTTTTCCTTGCGCTTCAGCGCCGCCAACAGGGCAAGCAGGGTGACGTGCTTGTGGATGTCGGCGAAGTTGCCCGCGTGGAAAGTGTGGCGATACTTCACCGAGCTCTACGGGTGCTACGCGTTGAGTTACTTTTCACCGCGGGGGCGGCTTGCAGGTGGCTTGGGAGTTGGTTTGGCGGGTGGCGCACCTGCGCTGCCCGGGGCGGCGCGGCTTGCGGTCGCTGGCGCCTTGGCGGCCGTGGGGGCTTTGCCAGCCGCGGATGCCCCGCCGGTTGCGGGAGCCGTGGCCGCGGCCGATGCCCCGCTGGCTGCGGCAGCTCTGCCGGCCGCTGGCTTCTTCGCCGCGGGTCTTGGTTTCAAACCTGCGGCCGTTGGCGCTGATTTCGCACCGGCCGTCGCCGACTTCGCGCTTGCGCCTGCTGTAGCGGGCGCCCTGGGTCGCGGCCGTTTGCCTTTGCTTGCTTTCTCGCCGGCGGCAGCGCCACTCGCGCCTCCGTCCGTGCCGTTTTTGCCGTTGCCGCCAGCTGCGGCAGCTCTGCCACCCGCCGCTGCCTTGCCAGCGGCGCCGCGCTTGCCACGGCCGAATCGGCCGGTGCCGCGCGCGGGGGCCTGTTCGATCAGGACCCGGCACTCTTCGAGTGTCAACGTCTTCGGATCGCGATCCTTCGGGATCTTCGCGTTCTTTTTTCCGTCAGTGACATACGGACCATAACGCCCGTTCAACACCTGGATGCCCTCAACACCGAAGTCCGTGATCGTACGGTTCGCGTCGGCTTCCTGCTTCAAGCGGATCACTTCGAGGGCACGCTCGAGCGTGACTTCGTAAGGATCGTCTTCCCTCAACGAAACGTACTTGCTCCCGTACTTCACGTAAGGACCGAAGCGGCCCACGTTCGTGATGACAGTCTCGCCATCGGCGGTCACACCGAGTGTGCGCGGAAGCTTGAACAGTTCCATCGCGACCGGGAGGGTCAGCGTGTCCATCTTCTGTCCGGGCCTGAGCCCTGCGAAGCGCGGCTTCTCCTCATCGTCTTTCGTGCCGATCTGCACGAACGGCCCAAAACGGCCCATGCGAACGGTCACCGGCTTACCGGTGGCGGGATCCTTGCCCAACTCGCGCGCCTGTGCGACCTGCTCGCGGGTTACATTCTTCTCGATCTTGTCGACCTGATCGATGAACGGTTTCCAGAATTTCTCCAGCGGCGTCGTCCATTCCTCTTCCCCACGGGAGACGGCATCGAGCTCGTCCTCCATCGCAGCCGTGAATCCGTACTCGACGTACTGATGGAAGTGATCGGTGAGGAATCGGTTGACGATCTTGCCGATGTCGGTCGGAATGAAACGGCGCGCATCCATTTCGACGTACTCGCGATCCTGCAGCGTCGAAATGATGGTCGCGTACGTCGAGGGCCGGCCGATGCCGTGCTCTTCGAGCGCCTTCACCAGTGACGCTTCCGAATATCGAGGCGGCGGCTCCGTGAAATGCTGCTCGGCGCTCAGTGTGAGCAGCGAAACGATGTCGCCCTCTTTCATGGGCGGCAGGATGTGATCCGTGTCGTCGGCCTTCGTGTCGTCCGTTCCCTCCTGGTACACCGAGATGAAACCCGGCTTGATGAGGGTGGAACCGTTGGCGCGCAACATGTGGCGCGCCGGCCCGTCGGGACCGGCAAGCATGTCAACTGCAACGGTGTCGAAAACCGCATGGCTCATCTGGGACGCCACAGCGCGCTTCCAGATCAGCGAATACAACCTGTACAGATCGCCATCGACTTTGCCCTCGACGTGGGCAGGCGTAATGCTGGCCGACGTGGGGCGAATGGCCTCGTGCGCTTCCTGCGCGTTCTTCGACTTGGTCTTGTAGATGCGCGGCTCGTCCGCTACTTCGTCCTTGCCGTACAGGCGGGCGGCGACTTCACGGATCTCGCTGACTGCCTCGGCGGCGAGCGACACAGAGTCCGTACGCATGTACGTGATCAGGCCGACGCTGCCCTCGCCGATGTCCAGACCCTCATAGAGTTGCTGGGCGAGGCGCATGGTGCGACGCGCGTTGAATCCCAACTTGCGCGCGGCTTCCTGTTGCAATGTCGATGTCGTGAAAGGCGGCGCCGGATTGCGACGGCGCTGCTTGCGATCGATGGCGGCGACGCGCAGCTCACCGAGGCCTTCAGCACCGGGGCGCGCGGCGGACCGCGCGGCGGCTTCGATTGTCTGCTCGACTTCACGCGCCTGCGGTTCGTTGACGAAGCTGAATTGCTCGACTTTCTGTCCGCGGTACTCGATCAGCTTGAGCGGAAAGGAGGGTGATGCGTGCGCGCCCTCACCGTCGATCGTCCAGTATTCCTGCGCGATGAATGCCGCGATCTCGGCCTCGCGCTCGCAGATCATGCGCAGCGCGGGGCTCTGTACGCGTCCGGCGGAAAGGCCCTGGCGTACTTTTTTCCACAGCAGCGGCGACAGGTTGAATCCGACGAGGTAGTCGAGTGCGCGCCGGGCCTGCTGGGCATTTACGAGATCGAACGACAGGCCGCGCGGCTGTGCCACCGCCTCCCGGATCGCATTTTTCGTGATCTCGTAGAACACCACGCGGTGTACGGTCTTGCCGTCGAGGTCGCCCCGCTCCTCGAGGATTTCCTTCAAGTGCCAGGCGATGGCCTCGCCTTCGCGATCGGGGTCGGTCGCCAGGTAGAGCGCTTTGGACTTGCGCAGGGTCTTCGAGATGGCATCCACATGGCGCTCGTTCTTCTCGAGCACCTGGTACTGCATGGCGAAGCCATTGTCGGGATCGACCGCGCCTTCCTTGGGTCTCAGGTCCCGCACGTGCCCGTACGATGCGAGTACGTCGAAGTCCTTGCCAAGATACTTCTTGATCGTCTTCGCCTTGGCCGGCGACTCGACGATGACGAGGTTGTCTGCCATTACCTACGCAAACTCGCGCAGGTCAGTGCGGCGTGTTGGGATGAACATCGGATACCAGATCTTCCAGTCGCTCGAACGCCTGCTCCTGTCCGGGTTGGCTCGACAGCACCATGAGCACCACCCATTTCAACTGCTCTGTGTCCAGCTCGTCGGCATCGAGCGCCAGCATCCGGTCGATGACAATCTCGCGCTGCTGCGGGGACAGTATCCCGAGCCGCTCGAGTGTAACCATGAACCCGCGGCACTCGGTGGATAATCGAGCCAGCTCGCCGTCCGAATAGATGCGCAAGGCGCCCGTTGCCAGCGGCCCGATGGCCAGAGGCGGCCGGTCCCGTTCCAGCGCAAGGTCGGCGAGCCAATCGAGCGCGCGCTCGACATTCGCGTGAGCGAAGCCCACGCGTTCCAGATCGCGCGCCAGATGCTCGCGTTCCGGTACCTCGGGTACCTCATCGAGCATGTAGCGGTCGAATACGTAAATCAGGATGTCGAGAACGGTGCCGGTCATCATCAAGGTATGCGACCAAAACGGCCGCCAGGGTAGGAGGCGATGCGCCCCTCGAGCTCGAGAGCCAGCAACATCGAAGCAATCGATTCGCCCGAGAGGCCGGTGCGGACCACGAGAACATCAACCGTTGCTGGCTCAAAGCCGACGGCATCTAACAGCATTTCATACCCCTTGTCCATCGCCCCGCCGCGTATACGACCGACCACGCGAGGCGCAACTACTTGACTTGGAAGGGGAACTTTCAAACTTGAGAGCACGTCAGCGGGCTTTTCCACCAAGGTGGCACCGTCCCGGATCAATTTATGGCAACCACTGCTCAGCGGCTGATGGATGCAGCCGGGTATGGCAAAGACCGGCCGGCCCTGTTCGGCGGCACGGCGGGCCGTAATCAAGGACCCGCTGTAGTGCGCTGCCTCCACCACGAGTGTGCCGCGCGACAGGCCGCTGATCAGGCGGTTTCGGCGTGGGAAATTCATCTTGCGAGGGGGCGTGCGCGGGGGGAATTCCGACAGCAGCGCGCCGCTTGCGCGGATGCGCTGCGCGAGATCCGCATGTTGAGTTGGATAGACTCTGTCCAGGCCCGTCGCGCAGACCGCCACGGTCTGGCCGCCGCCCTGCAGCGCGCCCTCGTGGCTGGCCGCATCGATTCCCAGCGCAAGTCCGCTGGTAATCGTGATTCCTGCGCGAGCGAAGTACTCCGCGTACTTACGCGCAGTGTTGCGGCCTTCATGGGTCGCGTTGCGCGCGCCGACCATCGCCAATTGCAAGGAGGCGAGCTTGCGCACATCCCCGAGGACAAACAGCACCGCCGGCGGGTCCGGCAGGGGCCGCAACTGGGCTGGATAGTCGGTATCGGTGGTCGCGAGCAGCTGCGCGCCGCTCGCCTCGATCCACGCGAGATCTGAATTCAGCGTGGCTTCGTCGGGGAGTACCAGAAAGGCTCGCGCTGCAGGTGGCAGATCTACGCTGCAGAGCGCTTCCAGCTCGATGGCTCGAGTCAGGTCACCGTCTGCGGCAGCTACGAGGGCCTGCACGTGGGCGGCGCGGAGCGCGGGCGCTCTAGCCAACACTGCACGAACGGCTGTCTCATCCATCTCTTCTCATGGGCTGCGCCCAACTTTCCTGTGGGATCGCGTAGGAACGCGACCCACGAAGCGTAGCGGCGCGAGGCGCGCCGGGAAGAGCTAGATTAGCGAGCCGATGGCGTGTTGAGAGCCCTGAGAAAGTGCCGTTCTTGGGCCGTTTTACGGGTTGTGGACGACGTCCTGGACGTGAATGATGTTTGCCGCACCGACGACCAAGCCATAGCTGATGCGGTCGAACGATTTGAATATCAGCAGGGTGCCTGCGCGCTCATCGGGCAGCTTCACCTTGGGTGCGAACGAAGTGCCCACCCCACCCAGGTACCGGGCAAAGCCAGACTGTTTGCCATACACGTCGCGAACGACCTTGCCCGCTTGATCGACGGCGAGCACGTGGCCGGCGTCGATACCGTGGCGCTTGCCGCGGTTGATGACGACGATCTGGTACTGACCGATAGCCTGTGTACCGTCGATCACCGAAATGATTCGGCCGTGCACATCGTTACGCGGCGCGCGCAACATGAAGTTCAGCGGCACGTCGAGATCGGCTGCCAACACTTTGTCGCCTTGCACCGTCTCGCGGCTCGTGTCGATCAACAGCGCTTTCGTCGGGCTGCCAGGCTGCGAGACCAAGGCGGTAGCAGTGTAGATTCCCTGGTACCCGACGACCTTGTTATCGTCCGGATCGCGCAACTCGTCGCCAACGTGCACGACGCTGAAACGGGAATTCGGCGTGGCCTTCAGATCGGCGATGTACACCTCGTGGCCTGTGCCGGCAACTACGTGCTCATCACGGAACGCGACGACGTGCGGAGCCTCGCGGATCTGCTCATTGGTCAGAACCGACGGGCGGGAAAGGAATGCGGAGATCGCGGAGTACGGGATGGTCGGAATAGCGCCGTCCAGCGGCGAGCTGCGTAGACGCGGGTCGAGGCGTGCGGCGCCGCCCTGCTCGAGCCGGATAATCGGTTTGCCGTCACGTCCGAACGCGAGCGCAAGCGTGTCACCAGGATAGATCAGGTGAGGGTTGGCGACCTGGGGGTTGATATACCAGACTTCCGGCCATAACCACGGATCACGGAGAAACGTCGAGGCAATCCCCCACAGGGTGTCACCGCGCTTGACCGTATAACTCTTCGGAGCGTTCGGGTTGATCATGGTTGCGCCGGTGGCCGGCGAAGCGCTTTCGGCTGAGGCCGATGCACCGGCGCCGCTGGCGGCGGCTTCGGTGGCCGTCATCTCATCGACCGGCGGGGCTTCCTCGGAGTCCGGAACCTGGGGTGACGATGGCATGGCCGCCACGGCCGGCTCGCTGCGGTGATGAAACCAGGAGCAGCCGGAAACGGTCACCAGCACTACGAGGCCCGCAGAGAGAAGGCGGGCCGAGGGAATTCGATTTGACACTACGCACCTCGGTCAGGCGACACGCTGGGCATGAGCGCCACACACACGCTGCGCCAGCATCCGCGTTGTTATACTTGGAGCGCAGTTGCGGGCACATGATTTAATGTCAACTTTGTGCGCTGGATCACGGCTGGTGCTGATGCCTGGCCGGTCGTGGCGACATCCGCACATTCTTCGCAAGGTTGCGGACATTCGCAGCAGATGCCCTGTGGATTTGAGCAGCTAACGGAAATTGAGTCTCATGGCGATCAGAACCATTCTGGAATTCCCCGATCAGCGGTTGCGCACGCGTGCCCAGCCGGTGACCCAGTTCGACGCCGAGCTCGGCCAGCTGATCGACGACATGTTCGAAACCATGTACGCCGCTCCCGGTATCGGGCTGGCGGCCACCCAGGTTGACGTTCATAAGCGCGTGCTGGTCATCGACATATCGGAGGCCCGGAACGAGCCGCTCGTGTTCATCAATCCCGAGATTCTCTCGCGCGAAGGCGTAGCGCAGACCGAGGAAGGGTGTCTGTCGGTGCCCGGAATCTTTGACGAGGTGAAGCGGGCCGCGAATGTGCGAGTACGCTCCCAAGATCGCACCGGCGCGGTGGTGGAGCTCGATCTGGACGGCGTTCTGGCGGTCTGCATACAACACGAGATGGATCACCTCGAGGGCAAGCTGTTCGTGGACTATCTGTCCGACCTGAAGCGGCAGCGGATTCGCAAAAAGCTGGAAAAAGAGCGCAAGAGCCGGGCGACACGCGACCGTGACACCGTGACCCGGTCGGGTCACACGTACTGAGCCCCACAAAAGTTGTTTCCAACGTGAGCGGGTTGCGCGTTGCATTCGCTGGAACGCCTGATTTCGCGCTGCCCGCGTTTCATGCGCTGGCCGGTTCGCGCCACCCGCTCGTCGGCGTGCTTACTCAGCCGGACCGGCCCAAGGGCCGCGGGCGCCAGCTGGCAGCGAGCCCCGTAAAGCTTGCCGCGCTGGAGCGTGGTGTACCGGTCTCCCAGCCCGCGACTTTGAAGACAGACGCGGACAGGGCTGATCTGGCCGCCTGGCAGCCCGATGTGCTGGTCGTCGTGGCTTACGGTCTGATTCTCCCGCGCGCCGCCTTGGACCTGCCGCGCCTGGGTTGCGTGAACATCCACGCGTCGCTGCTGCCTCGATGGCGGGGCGCGGCGCCAATTCAGCGCGCCATCCTCGCCGGCGATGATCAGACCGGCGTCAGTATCATGAGAATGGACGTGGGGCTGGATACGGGGCCCGTATTTCTGGAGCGGGTTGTTCCCATCGGGCCGCAGGAAACGGGAGGCTCACTTCACGACCGCCTCGCAGCCGTTGGCGGCACGGCGATTGTGGAAGTACTCGATGAGCTGGCGGCAAATTCCACCCGATCGCGGCCGCAAAGCGCAGATGGCGTCACGTACGCTGCAAAGATTGACAAGGCTGAGGCATTGATCGACTGGCGCGGGGAGGCCGCGGAGATTGAGCGGAAGGTGCGGGCATTCAACCCATGGCCAGTGGCCGAAACGCGGCTGGAAGGTGAGCAGCTCAGAATCTACAGAGCCAGGGCCACCGAAGCCCCCGGCACCGCAGAGCCCGGCATGATCGCCGAAATTCGGGCCGATTCGCTCGTAGTTGCCTGTGGCCGGGGTTATTTGGCGCTGACCGAGCTTCAGCGGCCAGGGCGCAAACCGGTGGCTGCCCGCGACCTCATCAATACTCTGGACCTGGCGGGGCGCCGTCTTGGCTGAAAGATCCCGTTGGGCCCCGGGCGCCGCGGCACTCGCGGACGCTGCCCGGGCAGTTTCGGCCGTGGCGTTCGACGGTCGCTCAACCGAGGACGCACTGCGCGCGTATGAAGAATCTTCGCAACGCGCCGCAATCAGGGCTATCGCCCTGGGTTCCCTGCGGTGGTATCTGCGACTCGCTCCCGCAGTCGATGGGCTTCTGTCGCGCCCCCAGGCAGTCGCGAGCGAAATCCGCGCCCTGCTGGTTGTCAGCGCTCATCAGATCGAATACTCGCGCAACGCTCCAGAGGCGACGGCGCATGCCGCTGTGGATGCGACGCGAATACTCGGTCAAGGTCGCGCGAGTGGCCTGGTGAATGCAGTCCTGCGTCGATTCGTCGCTGAGCGAACGAGTCTCCTCGGCCGGGTTGATCGAAAGCTTGCAGGGCGGACCGCGCATCCTCAATGGCTGGTGAAGCTGCTCGAGCAGGCTTGGCCCGAGTCCGTCGACAGCATTCTCGAGGCGAACAACGAGCATCCGCCGCTGGTGCTGCGCGTGGACCTTACGCGCAAGAGCAGGGCTGCCTATATCGAAGAGCTGGCAGCAGCGGATATCGTGGGCAGCCCTTTTGATTGGGCTCCTGCGGCTGTGCGTCTCGATCGTCCGATAGCAGTAACTTTGCTGCCGGGATTTCGCGAGGGCACGGTGTCGGTACAGGACGCTGGGGCGCAGCTGGCGGCAAAGCTTTTGGATGCGCAGCCACGCATGAGAGTGATGGATGCATGCGCGGCGCCCGGTGGAAAGACGGGACATCTGTTGGAGCACACGCCCGATCTCGCCGAGCTTGTCGCTATCGACGTGGACGCGGGTCGCGTAGCTCGCATACAGGAAAACCTGGAGCGCCTCGGGCGTAACGCGCTCGTGCAGGTCGCCGACGTTCGTGACCCGGCCACATTCTGGGATGGACGACCATTCGATCGCATACTGGTGGACGCGCCGTGCTCGTCAACGGGCGTCATTCGACGCCACCCCGATATCAAGCTCTTGCGGCGGGCCACTGACATCCCCTCTTTTGTCGCGGTCCAGGAACAGATTCTCCGGTCAGCGTTCAGCATGCTCGCCTCCGGAGGGCGGCTGGTGTACTGCACCTGCTCCGTGATGCCAGCGGAAAATGAGGAAGTCGTCGAACGGCTGCTGGCGGCTGAATCTTCGGCCCGCGTTGCGGCGATGCCTCCCGCAACCGATCTGGCCCCTGGAGCACGGGACAAAAGAATCGGGATACAGCTGATTCCAGGCTCGCAGGCGGCCAGCGACGGCTTCTATTATGCTTGTCTCGAAAAGACAACGGCCGGAACCTGAGCAGCCGTCGGGGGTCACAATCAGTTCTCTGTCGTTGACCATGCAACGAGCCATCCCCAAAAGAGTCAGGCCGCTCGCAATAGTCTTCCTGGTGCTGTCGGCCTGGGCGGCGGGCGTCTATGGTGACGCGCTGGATGGCGTGCTGGAAGTTCGCTCCGCGTATGTGAATATCGACAAGGGCGTCTTTCTGCTCCACGCGCGTGTCGAATACCCGGTGAATCCACTTATCCGGTCCGCGCTGCGCGATGGAGTGACCCTCTCGTTCGATCTCGATACCCGTGTTGAGCGCGAGCGCCGGTTGTGGTTCAACGCAAGCATCGTGGAACTGACGCTGAGGCGGGAGCTCATGTATCACGCGGTGAGCGATCGATACGTCGTGCGTGACGTGAAGACAGGTCAGCAGGAGAACTTTCCTACTCTGGATGACGCGTTGACGTATCTCGGTCGCATTGACAGTTGGCCGATACTGGTCGAGCCACAGCTCAATGGCGGGAATTATCTGATCAGCGTGCGTGCGGGCGTGCGGCGCGGACGATTGCCTGCATCGCTGCGAGCCTTGTTTTTCTGGACTGACGATTTTCGACGTGTCAGCGAGTGGTACTCATGGTCACTCCCAGTGTGAATGGCGTTCGGTCGACGCGCGCGTGGGGCGGCCGTGCCCTGCTGCTTCTGTGGGGAGCGATCGGAGTTGGCGCCCTGCTGTTGCTCGCGAAGAGTGTTCAGAACTCGTCCGCGTTCGATCGCCTGCAGCCCTGGATTCTGCTGCTCAATATCACCGGCGTCATCGCACTCACAATTCTGCTCGCGCGCAAGTTGTGGCAACTGGTCCGCGACTATCGGGATCACGTTCCCGGCTCGCGCCTGACGGCTCGCACGGTCAGCATCTTCGGCGCGCTCGTCGTCGCACCGCTGCTCATCGTCTACCTGTTCTCGCTCGACTTCCTGAATCGCGGTATCGACAGCTGGTTCAAGGTCGAGGTGAAGCAGGGGTTGAGTGATGCGCTCGTGCTGTCGGGGGCTGCATTGAACCTGCGCATGAAGGAATATTCGGGGCGCACGGAGCAGCTCGCGCGCAGCCTCTCGGGGAGTCCTCCGGGCGAGATCCAGGAACGGATCGACAGCGAGCGGCGCGCGACCGACGGCATTGAGATCGTTTTATTCGGCGAGCACGAGCGGATCATCGCGGCGAGCATGGAAAATCCACTGGAGCCACTGCCGTCCCGCCCGCCGTCCGATCTCGTAAGGCAGATCAGAGAGCGGCGGATGTACGTCAGCCTCGAGCCGCAGGCCGACGGTAAGTATTTCATCCGCACGGCCGCGCCGCTGAGTGACTCCGGCGCAAACTCCGAGGGTCGCTATGTTGTGGCCATCTATCTGGTCCCACCGCAGCTTTCCGCGTTGTCTGAGGCCGTGCAGCGCTCCTATTCCCAGTACGGCGAATTGGCCGCGCTGCGTGAGGCCCTGAAGTCGGGCTTTCGGCTGACACTGACCCTGGTGCTGCTGCTGGCCATGCTTGCGGCAATCTATGGCGCGATATTTTTCGCCCAGAGGTTGGTGCGTCCCGTACAGGACCTCATCGCCGGTACGCGAGCCGTCGGCAAAGGTGATTTCGGCACCCGTCTGCCGCTCCCATCACGCGACGAAATGGGATTTCTCGTCCATTCGTTCAACGACATGACCAAGCGCTTGCGCCGCGCACACGAGGAGGCAACTCGCAGCCAGCAGGCCGTGGAACGTGAGCGCGAAAGGCTCTCGATCATTCTCGCGAGACTGTCCACGGGAGTCCTGGCAGTCGATCGTAGTTTGACGGTGCGGATGGCGAATCAGGCAGCCGGGGCCATTCTGGGAACGGATCTCTCGGTCGCGACAGGCCGGTCGTTGCCGGAGCTCGCAGCGGGCAATGATCGTCTCGGGCAATTCGTGGCAGCCGTCGTGGTGCGTTTCGCAGCTGGCCGCGATGAGTGGCGTGAGCAGCTGGATCTCGACGGGGAGGCCGGCCGCCGGACATTGATGTGTGCGTGTACTCCGATGCCCGGGGAGGGTTCGGACATGGGCTACGTGATCGTGTTCGACGACATTACGGCGCTGCTGCAGGCCCAGAGAGATGCGGCGTGGGGTGAGGTGGCGCGCCGGCTTGCGCATGAGATCAAGAACCCCCTGACACCCATCCAGCTGTCGGCTGAGCGCATGCGTCGCCGCTTTCTTGCCAGCATGAGCCCTACGGATGCGGAAATACTCGACCGTTCGACCCGCACTATCGTATCTCAGGTCGAAGCCATGCAGCAGATGGTGAACGCCTTCAGCGAGTACGCGCGTGCACCGGAGATGAAGATCACGCGATTCAGCCTCAACCAGCTGGTGACCGAGGTCGCCGACCTGTACCGTTCGGAGGACCCGCGTGCCACCATTCGGCTGGATCTCGACGACAACATCGAGGGGATCGAGGCAGACCGGGGGCGGATTCGGCAGATCCTCAACAATCTGGTCACGAACGCGCTCGAGTCACTCGACGGGGTGGCCTCACCGACGCTCGAGATCGCGAGCCGGCTCGAATACGGTGGCGATGCTTCGTACGCCGTGGTTACCGTGTGTGACAATGGTCCTGGGTTTCAGCGCGAGCTGCTGGGGCGAGTTTTCGACCCGTATGTCACGAGTAAGCCGAAGGGGACCGGTCTGGGGCTCGCCATCGTAAAGAAGATCGTTGAAGAGCACGGTGGCCGGATCGATGCTGACAATCGTCCCGAGGGCGGTGCGCGTGTGCGCGTCGTCCTGCCAGTGAAAGACAGTACACGGTCTGCGACGGGGGGTCCTCGACGCGAGCTGAGGAGGGAAAGGGCATGACTATTCCGCACATTTTGGTTGTTGACGACGAAGCGGACATCCGCGGCCTTCTAAAAGAGATCCTGTCCGAGGAAGGTTACGAAGTGGATGTCGCTGCGAATGCCGTGCAGGCCCGAGCGTCGCGCGCCCGTCAGACTCCGGATCTCGTGTTGCTCGACATCTGGATGCCTGACGTCGACGGCATCAGCCTTCTGCGCGAGTGGTCTGCATCGACGACCGATGGTTGCCCGGTTGTGATGATGTCAGGTCACGGCACTGTGGAGACGGCGGTCGAAGCAACACGCCTCGGTGCGTTTGATTTCGTGGAAAAGCCGTTGTCGCTCGCGAAGCTCCTTCGTACCGTGGAGCGCGCGTTGGACGCCGGTAAGCGCCGCAAGCAGTCGGGGAAACTCCTCTCGCCGGCGCTCATGGTGCCTGTGGGGAAGAGCAAGCAGATGCAGCAGTTGCGCACGGAGCTGCAGCAGATTGCTGGGAACCCTTCGTCGGTATTGTTGATCGGCGAGCCTGGTTCGGGCCGCGAGGCGTTCGCTCGTTATCTTCACGAGCGCAGCCCACGTGCCGGCCATCCGTTTGTAACGCTGATCGCGAGCAGTCTGCGCGAAGCTGATGCGGAGAGCCGCTTGTTTGGTCGCGACGGTCCGACGCATCCGTCGGACGGAGGTGCCCGGCAGACTGGCCTGTTGGAGGAAGCGGCCGGCGGGACTCTGTTCATTCACGAAGTCGAGGATCTGCCGCCTTCGGCGCAGCGACTGCTGGTGGGTGTACTCGAGTCAGGCCAATTCTTGCGCATGGGCGGGAGCGAGCCGGTCCAACTCACCGCGCGAGTGCTGTCCTCCGGTCAGCCCGGGATCGAAAATCGCACCGGCGCGGAAGGCTTTCGGCGCGACCTGCTCGCGCACCTGAATATGCTGATTGTCCGCGTCCCTCCGCTTCGGGACTATGCGGAGGACGTGCCCGAGCTCCTGCGCCACTACGTCGATCGTGTGGTGGATACCGAGGGGCTGCAGTTCCGCCGCTTCAGCGTCGCTGCCCAGAATCGGCTGCGTAATTATCCGTGGCCCGACAACGTGCGGGAATTGAAGAACCTCGTACATCGGCTGCTCATCCAGGGGGGCGCCGAAGAGATCCGACTCGAGGAGATCGAGCGCGAGCTGGCCGTCCAGGCCCCGCCGGGTGAGCCCCTTGTGAAGCAGGACCTGCTGGCACTGCCGCTGCGGGAGGCCCGCGAGCAGTTCGAGCGGGCCTACCTGCAACAACAGCTCCTGTTATGTAATGGCAAGGTGGGTCAGCTCGCCAAGCGGGTCGGCATGGAACGTACGCACCTGTACCGCAAGCTGCGCTCGCTGGGCGTGGACTTCAGGAATATTTCAGAAGATTGAATCAGCACAGCTGAGATATTCGGCCGCCTGCCCGCAGTAGCCCTGATAAGTACAACCCGAAGTCGGGCCCGCGAGGCTTCCGTTGCCCCCATTCAAGGCAACCGTCGCCGCTTGCCCGCACCATTCAATCCAGTGTCAGACAGGAGTGTCGCGCAACTTGGAGCTGCACGGCTTGCGTGTGCTGATTGTCGAAGACGTCAGCGTCGACTCCGAACTCGCGGTTCATCAGCTCGCCAGGGGTGGCATCCGCTGCGTTCACATCCGGGCTGACTCTGAGCCGAGCTTTCGTGCGGCCCTGGCGCGGTTCAAGCCGCATATCATCCTGTCCGATTTCTCGCTGCCCGGCTTCGACGGGCTCGCAGCGCTCAAGATTGCGACGGCGGAAGCACCGGACGTCCCTTTCATATTCCTTTCGGGAACCATTGGCGAGGAGCGTGCCATCGAGGCGCTGCGGCGCGGCGCGGTCGACTACGTTCTGAAGACAAATCCTGCCCGGCTCGTGCCTGCGGTGCGGCGGGCGCTTCGAGAGGTCAGCGAACGGGCGCGGCGGCGTCTTGCCGAGCGGCAGATTCGCGAGAGCGAGCAGCGCCTGCGGGACATCGTGGATACCTCCCAGGACTGGATCTGGGAGCTGGGTTCGCAGCAGCAGTTCGTGTTCAGCAGCGAGTCGGTCCGCGGCATCCTCGGCGCGAGTGTGCCGGAGGTTATCGGCTGTGGCCTGGATACATTTGTTCACGAAGCTGACCGGGAGGCATTCGCGGCGGCGCTGCAGGGACTCAGTGCCGGGCAGCGGACGGTCACGGGAATCGTGACGCGCTGGAAACATGCGAGCGGCGAATTCCGCTGGCTCGAAGGCAACCTGCTCGCGCTCATTGGACCGGACGGACACGTGTCGGGCTATCGCGGCACGCACCGGGATATTACGGAGCGCAAACATCAACAAGAACGGATTCTGCGCCTGACGCGAATGTTGCAGATGCAGAGTGGAATCAACGCCGCCGTGGTGAGGATTCGCGAGCGGGACGCGCTGTTGCGGGAGGCCTGTCGGCTGGCGTTGCAGGTGGGCGGCTACGATCACGTGATGATCTCACTTGTCGATCCCGGCGGCGGGCGCGCAGTGCCCTGGTATCGGCTCGGCATGACTGGGGCTGCGGAAGTCCGCACCGCAGAGTCCTATCCGATCAGTGACGGCACCGAGTCGGATACGAGCCTGATAGGACGGGCCCTGAGAACCGGGGAGATCACGGTCGCGACCGATCTGACCAAGTCCGAGCCGCCGGTTTCCGGCCGGGAACAGCTGCTCGCGGAAGGATTCAAGTCAGTAGTGGCTCTACCGTTCAGCGTCAACGGCGCGCGTGTTGGTGTGCTGTCGCTGGCTTCGAGAGAGTCGGATCAACTCAGCGACGAAGAGCTGTTGCTGCTGCAGGACATGATTGCCAACTTGTCATTCGCTCTGCAGTACCGTCAGAAGGAAACGACTGCGCAGTACCTCGCGTATTTCGATGCATTGACGGGGCTTGCAAAGCGGCCGTTCTTCTGCGAGCGCCTCGATGAGGCGTTGCGCAATCGCGTCGAGCCGGAGGGCGCGCCCACGGTCGTCGCGTTTGATGTCATGCACTTGAGCAATGTGAATGATACTTTCGGGCGGCATGTGGGCGACCTTCTGCTGCAACGGGTTGCCGAGCAGTTGAAGCGTCACCTCGAGGACGATACGCGAGTTGGCTATCTCGGTGGTGGAACCTTCGTGCTCGTGCTGCCGCAGGACGAGTCGTCCGCTGAAGGTGTCACGACGTTTCTCGAAACCACGGTGTTCCGTGACGTGTTCAAGATCGAGGGTCGCACGATACGTGCTTCCTTCAAATCGGGTATTGCCCGCTATCCGCTGGACGGTGAGGACGCCAGCACTCTGACTCAACGCGCGGAAGCCGCGTTGAAACGCGCCAAGGACTCGGGCGAGCCCTATCTTCATTACCAGGTGGAGGTGCACAGCGAGCTTGCGGAGCGGCTGGCGCTCGAGCACAGCTTGCGCGGCGCCTTGGACGAGCACCAGTTCGTCCTGCACTATCAACCCCAGGTGAATATCTCGACCGGCCGCATCGACGCCGTCGAAGCGCTGCTGCGTTGGAACGATCCACAAAGTGGCCTGACCTTGCCGGGCCGGTTTCTTCATGTTCTGGAATCGTCCGGAATGATTGTCGCGGTGGGCGATTGGGTGCTGCGCAAAGCCGCTGAAGATTGCCAGCGCTGGAGCCGGGCGGGCCTCGGCCCGATTCGCATCGCCGTGAATGTCTCTGCGCAACAGATCCGGCGCCGTACGTTTGTCGAGAACTGTCTCGCGGCGGCGGCCGTTTGCACAACCGGCGGCTACGGCCTGGACCTGGAGATTACCGAGACGGGACTGTTGCACGATGTTGAAGGAGCGAGCCGCAAGCTGCGCGAGCTGAGAAGCGCGGGTATGCGGGTGGCCATCGACGATTTCGGAACCGGATACTCGTCGCTTGGCCTATTGTCCAAACTGCCGGTCGATCTGCTGAAGATCGACCGGACTTTTATCAGCGGCCTGCCGGAGGATCCGGCGAGCGGAACGCTGGTCTCCAGCATCATCGGGCTTGCTTCGGCGTTCAACCTGATTGCAATTGCCGAAGGGGTCGAGACCGAAGAGCAGCTCGAGCTGCTGCGCAAGCTCAGGTGCAATTATAGCCAGGGATTTCTGCACTCGAGGCCGGTGCCGGTGGAGCAGCTCGAACAGATGTTGGCGCAGCAGGCGCAGGCGCGGCGGCCGAAGCGCCGGGATTTGAATTGACAGCCACGTCGGCTGCGGCAGCCGGCAGACTTTGACTGCAGGCCGCCTCCAACAGCGGCCGACTGGTCAGTCCCCTACACGGATGACCAGGGCATCGACATCGGCGGCCTGGAGCTGCTTGCGCAACCTGTTGAGATCATCCAACTTGGTGATGGGTCCAATGCGTACCCGATGCCAGACGTCGGCGTCCACGGCAACCCGCTGAACCTTGGCGTCGATCCCTTGCATGGAGAGTTGGGCCCGCACGCGGTCGGCGTCGGCTTCGTTGCGATATGAGCCAGCCTGCAGGACATAAACGCCGGGCCGCTCAACGCGCGCGGTTGCAGGCATGTCACGCTTGACGTCCTTGTCCTTCTCCGGCACGACAACTTCGAAGTTGGGGAGCATCTGGTAGAAGTCGTACTTCTCGCCCGTGGTAGCTGTGGTAGGCGCTTCGGGGTCCGAAGGTGCTTTGCGGTGCGGGTCTGGGCGTGGAGCCTCCGCCTTTTCGCGGGCGGATGCGGCGTCGTGCTGGCGGTTGCCCATGATGTAGACGGTCGCGCCGCCGGCCAGGACGATACCGACCAGCGCTCCCATCGCGAACTCGCGGATCCGCCAGAGCTCGAGAGAGCGTTTCTGATTCCTTTTATAATCGCGTGTACTAGCTCTCACATGCTCTCCGGCGATGACACGCCTAGGAGTGTGAGTCCGTTGCGGATCACTTGTTGGACTGCTTCGACGAGTGCCAGTCTGGCGTTACGCAACTTGGGATCCGCCACAATGAACTGTTCCGCGTTGTAGTACGTGTGGAACGTGTTCGCCAGCTCGCGAAGATAGTGCACCAGCGCATGCGGCGCCCGGTTCGTGGCCGCCAGTTCGAGCGCCTCGGGATAGCGGGCCAATGAGTTGAGCACCGCCTGCTCGTGCTCTCCACCGAGGAGTGCGGCATTCGCGAGACCTTCTTCCCGATCGAATTCGAACCCACGCGCGTCGAGCATTTTCATTACGCTGGAAACGCGGGCGTGCGCGTACTGGATGTAGTACACGGGATTCTCGTTGGTGCGCGACTTGGCGAGCTCCAGATCGAAGTCGAGCGGCTGATCGTGGCTTCGCATCAGGTAGAAGAAGCGGCAGGCGTCGTTGCCAACTTCGTCGCGTAATTCGCGCAGGGTCACGAATTGCGCTTCGCGCTTGCCCATCGGCACTTTCTCGCCGCCCCGGAACAGGCTGACGAACTGCACGAGGTTGACTTCCAAACTGTCACCGGGTTCGCCCATCGCTTCGAGGCCGGCGCGCACGCGGGCCACATAGCCGTGGTGATCCGCGCCCAGCACGTCGATCAACCGCTCGAAGCTGCGTTCGCGCTTCTCGAGGTGATACGCAATGTCGGAGGCAAAGTAGGTTTTCACGCCGTTTTCACGAACGACCACTCTGTCCTTCTCGTCTCCGAACTGCGTCGCCCGGAACCAGGTAGCGCCGTCTTTCTCGTACAGCCTGCCCTGGGTCTTGAGTCGTTCCAACGCACGATCGATCGCACCGCTGTCGCCCAGCGCTCGTTCGGAGTACCAACGGTCGAAGCTGACGCCGAACTGCTCGAGGTCCTCGCGGATGTCGGCCAGCATTCGCTCGAGCGCCACTTCGAGCACCCGGCGGAATCCATCGGTGCCGATCAGCTCGCGTGCGCGCTCGATCAGGGCGTCGATATAGATTTCCTTATCGCCGGCAGGCGCATCTTCGGGCAGGTTCGCAAGAACCGCGGTGGCGGGTCTATGGAACTCAGCGCCCACTTTGGTCCGCAGCTGCGCGGCAATCGGAAACACGTAGTCGCCGCGATAGCCATTGGCTGGAAACGGCAGCTTTTCTCCGCCCTGTTCGAGGTATCGCAGCCACGTGCTGACGGCGAGGATGTCCATCTGCCGCCCGGCATCGTTGATGTAATACTCGCGGCTGACGCTGTAGCCGACCGCGTTCAGGAGGTTGGCGAGCGTCGCGCCATAGGCTGCCTGGCGGCCATGGCCGACGTGCAGGGGGCCGGTGGGATTTGCAGACACGAATTCCAGCATGACCCGCTGGCCTTTCCCCAGGTCGCTGCGGCCGTAGCGATCACCCAGTGCGTGAACCCTGGCGAGCTCCTGTGAATAGGCATCGGCCGTCAGAAAGAAATTGATGAAGCCGGCGCCCGCCACTTCCGTGCGGGCGACCAGTTCGTTTGGAGGCAGCGCGGCGAGAATCGCTTGGGCCAGCTCACGCGGGTTGCGGCGTGCGGGTTTTGCGAGGCGCAACGCAACGTTCGTGGCGAAGTCGCCATGCTTGGGATCACGCGTCCGCTCGACGCTGATTGCGGCGGGGTCAGGTGGCTCCGGGAGGGTGCCCGCAGGCAATCCGCGCAGGGCGGCCAGCAGGAGTTGCTCGAGTTGCTGCTTCAAGGAAATCGGTTCCGGCTAGGAGATGGCCCGGAAATCTGCACCAGGCACGCGGCCGGCAGTTTAACTCAAGCTACGTGAATCACGGATCAGCTGGCCAGCGCAAGCCGGGGTCGCGCGACCGAGTCGCGTCGGCGTAAGGGAATGTCGTAGGTGATCCGCGCGCCGTACACATCGGGGGCCTGCGGATCATGGCGGACCTTGTCGAACACCAGCAGCCGCGTACCCAGATGAAAACCCTCTTTTATATCGTGGGTGATCATGAACACGGTCATCGCGGTCTGCGACCACAGCTCGAGGATCAGCTTGTGCATATCCGCCGTGATGCCGGGATCGAGGGCTCCGAAAGGCTCATCCAGCAGCAGGATCCCCGGCTCGCAGATCATGGATTGCGCAATCGAGAGTCGCTGCTGCATGCCGCCCGAGAGCTGGGACGGGTAGCGGTCACGCGCCCCTGCCAGGCCGACCGATTCCAGCAGGCGCTGTGCTTGCGCGACTGCCTCGCGGCGGCGGCCACCGAAGAGTTTTCCCAGCAGGCGAGAGCGCCGCAACTCGATTCCCAGCACGAGGTTCCCGAGGACGGTGAGGTGTGGAAACAGGGAGTAGCGCTGGAACACGATGCCTCGATCGGGTCCTGGTTCCCGGGGTGCGGGTCTGCCATCAATAAGGAGCTGGCCGCGGGTGGGCTGCTCCATCCCGAGCAGCATGCGTAAGAAAGTAGTCTTGCCGCAGCCCGAGGCACCGACGATTGTGACGAACTCGCGCTCGCCCACCTCGAGATTCAGGTTTTCGAGCACTACGGTGTCGCCATAGGTTTTCCACAGGCCTTGGACTGACACGTGCGGCATGGATCAGCGGCTCGCGTCGGCCCACGGGAAGACCCGTGCGCGCAACAGTTTCAGGGCCCAATCCATCGTGAATGCCAGGAGCGTGATCCAGATGACATACGGCAGGATCACATCCATCGCGAGATAACGGCGCACGAGGAAAATTCGAAATCCCAGCCCCTCCGTCGAGGCGATCGCCTCTGCCGCGATGAGATACAGCCATGCGGAGCCGAGGGTGAGCCTGATGGCATCGATGAGCCGCGGCCACATCTGCGGCAGGATCACCCGGGTCACGAGTTGCCAGGATGAGGCGCCGAGAGTTTGCGCCTTGATCAACTGCTCGGCGGGCAACTCGGAGGCGCGCAGGGCGAGATCACGGACGATGCAGGGCGCGATGCCGATCGTCATGAGTGCGATCTTGGCCGTCTCGCCCAGGCCCGCCACTATGAAGAGGATCGGCAGTATCGCCAGCGGCGGAATCATCGACAGCGCGGCGATGAAAGGGGCCAGCACGGCCCGCGCCAGTGGGATTGCGCCAATGGCAAGGCCCAATGCGAGCCCGATCGATGCCGACAATACCAATGCAATGAAGATGCGTTTGAGGCTCGCGACCGTGTCCAGCCAGAAGAGGATCTCGCCGCTGCGGACATCCTCTTCGGCGGCATAACTGTGGAGGGTCGAGGCGAGAGTCGCGGGTGTGGGCAGGAGCTTGTCGCTGGGGTTCTCGGCCAGTCGGATGTGCGAGCCCACCAGGTACGCAACCACGAGCAAGATGAACGGCAGCAAGCCGAGTGCAACGGCGGGGCCGCGGGCGGGTTGGCGGTTGACGAGGCGAACCATCGATGCGGGTGTTACAACTTGTCGTCAGCCGCCAGCTGCATGTAGCTCGGGTCGAACCGCAGCTTGATGTTCTTCGCATCGCCCAGCGTTTTGCCGCCGGCAAATTCGATGCCGACCGCATCCGCGCTACGCGCGCCATCGCCAAGCAATCCGTGCGTGAACGAGAAGTTGCGCACCAGGTCCATGGATTTCACGAGGTTGGCACCGGTTGCGAAGGACTGCGCCTCGGTGGCGGTTGTGAACAGCCGGGTGGTCAGCAATTGGCCCTTGTAGCCTGACAGGTCGGTCCCTGAGGCTTTGGCCATGGCACTGAGTGCGGCCGCCGACTTCGCGTCCGCCGCGGACATTACGGCCATGGTCTCATACCATGCGCCGACCAGTGCTTTGCCGAGCTTCGGATTCGACTTGAGCGTCGCACTGTTGACCACCAGCAGATCGAGGATCTCGCCGGGAATCCGGCTGGAGTCGAAGACTTCCGTCGTGTTGGCCAGGGCCAGGATGGCCGCCAGTTGCGGCTTCCAGGTCACGACTGACGTCGCGGCGGCGGACGCGAAGGCACCGACGATGTCCGCGTCAGAGGTATTTACAACCTTGATGTCGCGTTCCCGCAGGGAAACGCTCTCGAGCGCGCGCGCCAGCAGGTAATGGGACACTGACAACTGCACCAGGTTGACGGGCTGTCCCTTGATATCGGCCAGCTTTTTGCCTTTGCCCTTCAGGACGATGCCGTCGTTGCCGTTGGAGAAGTCACCAATGATCAGGGCGGTCGAGTCCACGCCGCCCGCAGCCGGGACGGTGAGCGCATCCATGTTGGTCATCACGCAGGCATCGAAGCTGCCGGCGGTGTACTGATTGATGGACTCTATATAGTCGTTGATCTGCGTGAGCTGGATGGTAATGCCGTACTTGTCCGCCCACTTCCTGAGGATGCCGCTCTGGTTTGCATAGTCCCAGGGCATCCAGCCGACGTAGATGCTCCACGCGACTTTGAAGTTCTTCTTTTCTGCGCCGGCCGCCGGGTGCATCACCAGGACTGCACACAGGAGGCAAGTGAAAACTGCGGCAGTCCGTCGGAAATGCAACCACATAGAGACTCTCAAGGCCTGCGCCTTACAATGCAAGGCGTATGCCGCCCCCTTTGGGGGCTATTGCCGCGATTGAGCGCACGCCTGCGCACTTTTTGGAGGCGCAGTGAACTTAACGTGCCCCGGGCTGGGGCAATAGACAGCACGGGACGGCGTACCGGGCCTGGTATATGGTTTGCAACGTGGACACGAGAGGCAACGCGATGTCGAGTCGGCCAGGACAACACGCTAATTTGTGGGAAGAGGATCTTCACAGCGGCAGTCATTGGTCCGGTGTCATTCGGCGGGGCACCACGCTGCGCATGACCGACGTGGACGGGGGTGCCAACGTCGGAGCTCTGTTCTACAACCATGAAGATCGTCTCGAACGGTACAACATGGCCGACACGCTGAAGGCGCAACATACGGCCTACCTGACCAAGGGGTTCGTCTGCTACTCGGATATGGGCCGGGTTTTGTGCTCCATCACCGAGGATACCTGCGGCTGGCACGACACGGTGTGCGGTGTCTCGAATGGGGCCCTGGTTGCGGACAAATACGGAACGACGCGCTTCGAGGAACATCGCAACGGCTATTACAAGAACGGCTACGACAGCTTGCTCAACGAGCTCGGCAAGTATGGGCTCGGCAAGCGCGACATCGTTCCCAACGTGAATTTCTTCAGCAAGGTGACGGTCGGTCACGAAGGACAGTTGTATTTCCGCCCAGGTGGCTCGAAACCGGGGAACTACGTTGACCTGCGATTCGAGATGCACACGCTGGTGGTCCTGAGTACCTGCCAGCATCCGCTCGACCCGGAAGCTGCCTATCACCCGCGCTACGTGCGGTTGCTGGCGACGGCCACGGGGCCGGCTCCGGCCAAAGACGCCTGTCGTGAGCGTTGTCCGGAAAACGAGCGCGGCTTTCGCAACACGGAGATGTTGTACGCATCATGACAACGGCCACCCCGACTCCGGTTCTCCCGACTGCCAATCTGCCGACTGCCAAGATGGTCGAAAGCTCCCTGGACCCCACGGCCGCCGTGCTCGATGAAATCGTGCCCGCGGGTGAGCCGTGGATGGGCGTGGTACGCAAGGGCCAGCACCTGCGCATCGTGGATCTCGAGGGCAATCAGGCCGTCGACACGCTTTTCTATAGCGCCGCCACGATGGAGGAGCGCTACAGCGCTTCAGACACGGTCAGGGCGCAGGGAAATCTTTACCTGACGACGGGTACGCGCCTGCTTTCCAACGAAGGCAACGCGATGCTGCAGATAGTTGCCGACACTTGTGGCCGGCACGACACGCTCGGTGGTGCCTGTTCGGCAGAGAGCAACACCGTGCGGTATGCGCTCGAGAAGCGCCACATGCACAGCTGCCGGGACAATTTTCTCCTGGCGCTGGCGCGGGCCGATTGCGGACTGGGCAAGCGGGATCTGTCCAGCAACATCAACTTTTTCATGAATGTGCCGGTGACACCGGGCGGGCAACTGACCTTCGCGGACGGAATTTCAGCGGCCGGACGCTATGTCGAGATGCGGGCCGAGATGGATGTGATCGTGCTGATTTCAAACTGCCCGCAGCTCAACAATCCATGCAACGCCTACAACCCGACACCTGTGCGCCTCATGGTTTGGGACGCGGCGGGAGCTCCTGGCTCCTGAAGGGTCCTGGTCCGCGGGACGACCCGCAGATCCTCGTGAATCTCACCGGGACGACCCGGTAATGACAGCAGGCTTCGCTTAACGCGCTGGCCTTCGGATGAGGACTGCGGAATGTTCGAGAAAGTGCTGATCGCGAATCGCGGCGCCATCGCGTGCCGCATCGTGCGTACGTTGCGACGAATGGGCATCGGGTCGGTAGCCGTCTACTCGGAAGCAGACCAACATTCACTGCACGTGACCGCCGCGGACGAGGCGGTGTTTCTGGGTCCCTCGGCGCCGGCGGAGAGTTATCTGCGGCAGGACAAGTTGATTGAGGCGGCCCGCGCGAGCGGTGCAGGCGCCATCCACCCGGGTTACGGATTTCTCAGTGAGAACGCGGATTTTGCGGCTGCATGCGAAGCGTCCGGAATCGCATTCGTAGGTCCCACGCCGGCCCAGATCCGTGACTTCGGCCTCAAGCACCGCGCGCGTGCGCTGGCGCAGCAGAACGGATTGCCCCTGTTGCCTGGCAGCGGACTCGTCGTTTCCGTGGGCGAGGCGCAGGAGGTGGCGCAGCGGATCGGTTATCCGGTGATGCTCAAGAGTACGGCTGGGGGCGGCGGCATCGGTATGAAGTTGTGCCGGGATGACGGCGAGCTATCGGCTGCCTTCGCGTCCGTGGAGCGTCTGGCGCGTAGTCATTTCAGCAATGGCGGCTTATACATCGAGAAGTACATCTCGCACGCCCGTCACATCGAGGTGCAGCTTTTCGGAGATGGTGCGGGTACTGTCATCGCGCTCGGTGAGCGCGACTGTTCCATGCAGAGGCGCAATCAGAAGGTGCTGGAGGAAGCCCCGGCGCCCGGGCTGTCGGACATTGCTCGCGCGCGCCTGTGCGCGGCGGCGGTCCGCCTTGGGCAGGCAGTTGGCTACAGGTCCGCCGGTACGGTTGAGTTCGTTTACGATATCCCGGCGGACGAATTTTATTTCCTCGAAGTCAACACGCGGCTACAGGTGGAGCACGGTGTCACCGAGGCGGTGATGGGTGTTGACCTGGTCGAGTGGATGATCCGGGTGGCGGCGGGCGAGCCACCGCCGCTCGCCTCCTTCCGATCCGGGGCGCTCGGGCATGCAATCCAGGCACGACTGTACGCGGAAGATCCCGGTCGGGGGTTCCGGCCTTCGAGCGGGCCTCTGTCACAGGTGACAATGCCGACGGGTGTGCGTGTTGACACGTGGATTGAGACCGGCTCCGAAGTTTCCGCATTTTATGATCCCCTTCTCGCCAAGATCATCGTCCACGGGCCCACTCGAGAGCGCGCGCTCACGCAGTTGGACGCGGCGCTGGCGGCCACCAGCGTGCATGGTATCGAAACCAACCTCGACTATCTGCGGACTGCAATCTCAACACCGACGTTCCACGCAGGCGAGCAGTTCACGCGGTTTCTGCCGGACCTCGCATTTCCAGCTCGCTCCGTGGAAGTTCTGCGTGCCGGCACGCACGCAACGGTGCAGGACTATCCAGGCCGCCTCAGATTCTGGAATGTGGGTGTTCCACCGTCGGGGCCCATGGATGACCTCGCGTTTCGGCTGGCTAATCAGATCGTGGGAAATACCCCTGGCCTGGCGGGGCTGGAGCTCACCGGCAAGGGTCCGACCCTGCAATTTGGCGTGGACAGTGTCGTCGCGCTTACGGGGGCGCGTATGACTGCGGAGCTGGATGGGTCACCGGCGCCATTTTGGCAGCCGATACGGGTGAAAGCGGGCAGTGTACTTGCGCTCGGCGGCATTCAGGGCACGACCGGGGCCCGCAGTTATCTTGCCGTGAAGGGCGGATTTGACGTGCCCGAATATCTGGGCAACCGCTCGTCGTTCACGCTCGGGCAGTTTGGTGGCCATGTCGGGCGGGCGCTGCGTACGGGGGACGTATTGCGTCTGATGCGCTCGGCGTCCGATCTCGAGGGATGCGCAGGGTTGGCCGCTGAGGACATACCTGTCTACGGTAGTCACTGGGAAGTTGCGGTCACTTACGGTCCGCACGGCGCTCCGGATTTCTTCACGCAATCGG
>JAQGOF010000043.1 GCA_028293745.1 Gammaproteobacteria bacterium
GTCATTGTTGACATTCGAGAAGATCGTCGGCCGCACATAGTAGCCTTTGCTCAAGCCTTCCGGCCGCCCCTCGCCGCCCACGACGAGCTTTGCGCCCTCGGCAATTCCCTGGGAGATGTAGCCCGCGATGCGCTCGAACTGGATCCTGGAGACGACCGGCCCGATGTCGGTCCCCTGCCCGGCGGGATCACCCACGGTCACCGTTTCGGCAACCTTCTTCGCGAGCGACTCCACTTCCGCCAGGCGATTCGCGGGTACCAGCATGCGCGTGGGGGCGTTGCACGACTGCCCCGAATTCTCGAACACGTGCTTGACGCTCGCCTTGACGGCCCGCGCAAAGTCGGCATCGTCCAACAGGATGTTGGGAGATTTGCCGCCGAGCTCCTGGTGCACCCGCTTCACCGTGGGAGCCGCCAGCCTTGCGACTTCGGTGCCGGCTCGAGTCGAGCCGGTGAACGACACCATGTCGACGTCCGGATGAGAAGCGAGCGCCGCACCGACTTCGATGCCGGTTCCGTTGATGAGATTGAAAACGCCCGCGGGCACCCCGGCTTCGTGCATCACCTCCGCCCAGATGACGGCGCTGAATGGCGAGAATTCGGATGGTTTCAGGATCATCGTGCAACCTGCGGCCAGCGCGGGTACAACCTTGGCTGCGACCTGGTTCATCGGCCAGTTCCACGGCGTGATCAGGGCGCAGACACCGACTGGTTCCAACACGAGCCGTGTGGAGCCGCGGCGCTCTTCGAACTCAAACGTCTCGAGCACGTCGAGCATCGCCTTGATATGACCAACACCTATGCCTGTCTGCGAGCCATTGGCGAGTTTGGCAGGCGCGCCCATTTCGTCCCGGATGGCGTTCGCGACATCGGCGTAGCGTTTCTTGTAAACGGTGAGGATGTTCTGCAGCAGGGCCCGCCGCTCCTCGCGAGTGGTCTGTGAGTACTCATCGAACGCGCGGCGCGCTGCCGCGACGGCGCGGTTCACATCCGACGCGCTCCCCATGGAGATCACGCCGGCGGGCTCTTCCGTCGCGGGATTGATGACTTTGAAGTCGTTCGGCGCAGCGGGATCGACCCACTGACCATCGATGTAAAACTTGCGGTATTCGTACGCCATGACAGTCCTTACTACAGGCCCTTGCTTTCGAGGGTATCCTAAGTCTTCCCCCCGTTTCGGTCTATGAGGGTTCCATGGCGCTCTTGAACGCCCTGAAGGGTTGGACACCGGCACAGAAAAGCGTGGTTACCGCGAGTTTTCTCGGCTGGGCGCTCGATGCTTTTGACTTCTTTCTGCTGGTGTTCGTCTTGAAGGACGTCGCGAGCGAGTTCGGGGTGGAGAAGAAGCAGGTCGCGGTGGCCATCACGCTGACCCTGGCCTGCAGGCCCTTGGGCGCATTCATTTTCGGCCGCCTGGCAGACCGGTTCGGCCGCCGGCCGGTGCTGATGCTCGATGTCGGCCTGTACTCCCTGCTGGGCCTGGCCACGGCCTTCGCGCCCAGTCTCACGGTGTTCCTGGTAATTCGCGCCCTGTTCGGCATCGCCATGGGCGGTGAATGGGGAATTGGCGCCTCCCTGACCATGGAGTCGGTGAAGCCCGAAGCCCGGGGGATTGTCTCCGGTTTGCTGCAGTCAGGATATCCGACGGGTTATCTGCTGGCGTCCGTGGTCTACGCGGCGCTGTACAACACGATCGGCTGGCGGGGCATGTTCATGGTTGGTGCACTCCCAGCGCTGCTCGTGCTCTACATCCGGCGGAATGTCCCCGAGTCGCCGGCGTGGAACGCAGAACGGGCGCGCACGGGCATTGTCACGGTTCTGCGCAAGCACTGGCGCGTCGCTGTCTACGGCATCCTGCTCATGACGGCTTTCAACTTTTTCAGCCACGGGACACAGGACATCTATCCCACCTTTCTACAGGTGCAGCACGGGTTCAATGCGCACGAGACCGGGATCATCGCCATCATCTATAACTGCGGCGCCATTCTGGGCGGCTGGATTTTTGGTACGTGGAGCCAGGCCTCAGGCCGCCGCCGGACGATCATGATTGCCGCGGCATTATCGCTGCCGGTCGCCTACCTGTGGGCGTACTCGACGACCATGACGGGGCTTGCCGTGGGCGCATTCCTCATGCAGGTCTGTGTGCAGGGAGCCTGGGGCGTGATCCCGGCACACCTGAACGAAATTTCGCCACCGGATGCCCGGGCTACCTTTCCTGGAACGATCTATCAGCTGGGTAACCTGATCGCCTCGTCCAACGCGGTTCTGCAGACGACGATTGCCGAGAACCACGGTGAAAATTACGCTTTCGCGCTTGCCAGCGTTGCGGTGGCGGCGGCTGTTGCGATCGCAACGCTCGCAGCGATCGGGCGCGAGGCGCGTGATGTGAAGTTCAGTTAGGCACGGGCGGAACAGCGTCAGCGTTTACTGAAGTCTGCCGCAATCAGCTCACGAATGCGCACGCGCAACGGCTCATCGATGGGTGTCTGCTCGAGCAGCGATAGCAGCTTCTCCTGCAAAACTATCCGTCGGCGCGCGAGCTCGCGGGTAAAGGCGAGGTCCTTCTCTCGCGCGGCAACATATTTCGCTATCGCGAGGTCGTGCGGCTCGAGACATAGCCCCCTGACACCTCCAGTGTCGCCAGCGGGCAAGTTGACCAGCCGGCCCTTCCACCCTTTCGGCAGGGTGGCGGTCTTCTCGTCGACAGGATCGACATAGAAACCAAAGCTTTCGTGAAACGGAGAGTCAACGCCGATCACGTTGAGCCATGCCGCACGATCAGTGTCCTTTGTCGCGATGAGATCGACCTCGAACGAAGTCAGGATTTCGTCAGCGACGTCCGGGTACTTGCCATGGAGGGATTGGCTACCGATGATGATGAATTGCTTCTCGCCGGTGATGCGTCCAGCCGCAAGCAGTGCGTGGTCAACCTGCTGCTTCTTCATTGAGCTTCCTCACCTCATCTTTGGCAAGCAAGCCGACAAACGGCGCCGACTGTCGAAGTCGGATCGCGTTCTCGTCACGTCCGAGCATTGCTGCGAAGAGCTTTCCATCGTCCTCGGCGCGGGCGATCTCCTGCCATTCCCGGTAGGCTTCTCCCCAGACACCCTGACCCTTCCAGCGATGCAGGTTCGCAAGAATCTGCGCCCGAATCTCGCGTGGCGTGAATCTCCGCACGACCGCAAGGGAAAGCGCTCTTCTATGCTCATCCAACTCCTGATGAGTAAATCCGCCGCGAGCCGGCGGATGGAGCCCTCGTTCGGTCAGGTTCAGTGAATCGCCCTCCCGCAGGCCCCATGACTCGAGCGTCGTCTTCGGCAGCAGTATCCCCAAGGAATTGCCGATACGTCGTAACGGTACCTTCATATCGAAATTATAACGAGTTATTACATCGTGTCAAACGCCCTCTGTCGCCAAAATAAGGCTCTTGGTCGAGGCCGTACTCGGCGAGGCTGGGAAATCGGGTAGAGTCGCCGGTCTGAAAATGAACGACATTGCTACGAACGCCGAAGTGACGCCCGCGCTGCCGAAGGGCGGCCCCCGCAAGGCAGCGGTTCTCTTCATCTTCGCCACTGCGCTGATGGACGTCATCAGTCTCGGCATCATGATTCCGGTGCTTCCGAACCTCGTGAAACAGTTCGCCGGCGGTGATACGGCGCTCGCTGCCCAGTACACCATGGCCTTCGCCCTCACCTGGGGCCTGATGCAGTTCTTCTTCGGACCCATCGTGGGCATGCTATCGGACCGGTTCGGGCGGCGCCCGGTGCTCCTGATGTCCATCTTCGGCCTGGGAGTGGACTACGTGTTCATGGCCCTGGCGCCAACCTTGAACTGGCTCTTCGTGGGACGTGTGATCAACGGTATCACCTCAGCCAGCTTCTCCACGGCCAATGCATATGTGGCCGACGTCACCGTCCCGCAGGAGCGCGCCAAGGCCTTCGGAATGTTGGGAGCGGCTTTCGGAGTCGGATTTCTGATCGGGCCCGCCATCGGCGGTGCGCTCGGCAACATCAACCTGCGGCTTCCATTCTGGGCGGCCGCGGGACTTGCTCTGTGCAATTGGCTCTATGGATTCTTCGTGCTGCCGGAGTCACTACCGCCCTCCCGGCGCACAGCGTCATTGAACTGGCGGCGAGCCAACCCCGTGGGTGCGCTCGAGTTTCTTCGTGAGCGCAGGAACCTGCTGGGCCTCATATCCATCAACGTTCTGTACCTCTTTGCTCACAACGTATTTCCCAGCATCTTCGTGCTCTATGTTGGTTACCGGTTCAACTGGGGGCCGTTCGCAGCTGCGGCAATGCTCATCGCCACCGGACTGACCAGCATTCTCGTACAGACTTTGGTCGTCGGCCGCGTGGTCAAGGCCATCGGAGAGCGCGGAGCCCTGCTGATCGGGCTGATCAGCGCCATCCTGGGCTTCATTGCGTACGCGCTGGCCTCAACGCCGCAGTGGTTCTTCGTTGGCGTCCCGCTCGCTGCACTTTCCGCGTTGATCATGCCCGGCCTTCAGAGCCTCATGTCGCGGCGGGTAGCGGGAAACGAGCAAGGCCGGCTGCAGGGCTTGAACTCAGCCTTGATGGGGTTGACGGCCATCTTCGGTCCGTTGCTTTACTTATCCACCCTGGCGTTCGCGGTCCGGCATGATGCGCAACTGCACCAGCCGGGACTACCCGTGATGATTGCGGCGGGGTTCTGCGCAGCGGCGCTGGTATTGGCCGTGTTTGTAGCCAAGCCCGTCGCGGACGTGCACTGATCGCATTCCGGCCGTGCGCCAGGGTGATCGGCGGGCGGCGAAGTTGCAAGCCAGCGTTCCACCTTCTCCTGGAGGATCTGCAGCGGCATGCTGCCGCCAGCCAGGATCTGATCATGGAACGCCTTGATGTCGAACCTGGACCCCAGGCGCTTGTGTGCGCGATCGCGGAGCGCGAGAATCCGGAGCTCGCCAATCTTGTATGACAGAGCCTGTCCCGGGTACGCGGCGTATCGCTCCACTTCGGCGGCGGCCTGCGCGTCGGTCATGGAGGAATGTTCCGTCATCCAACGGACACCTTGCTCGATGCTCCAACCCATCTCGTGGATGCCGGTGTCGATGACGAGGCGATTCGCGCGCAGGATGGCGTAGTTGAGATGGCCGTAGCGTTGCCATGGATCCGAGTAGAAGCCCATCTCCTCGCCCAGCGACTCGGCGTACAATCCCCAGCCCTCGACGTACGCGTTCGTGGAATCAAAGCGACGGAACGACGGCAGATCCTGCCGTTCCTGAGCGATTGACGTCTGCAAGTGATGCCCCGGAAGGCCCTCGTGCAACGAGATCGTCAGAAGATTGAATTTGTCCTGCACCCCCGGAGCGTAGACGTTGATCCACAGGATGCCGGGACGCGAGCCATCCGCAGCCGCGGGCGAGTAATAGCCGTTGTCGCGCGACTGTTTGTATGAGTCAGGCAGGGCGCGTACCTCGTACGGTGCCTTGGGCAACACGCCGAACAGCGCCGGCAGGTGGCCAATGATGCGCTCACGAGCGCTCTGAAACGCCGGCAGCACGTCTTCGGGCCTGTCAAAGTGTTGCCCTGGATCAGCGCGAACATGCGCAAAAAACCTTTGCAGGGTGCCTTTGACCCCAACCGCCGCCTGGATGTGCGACAACTGCGCCGAGATCTGCCTGACCTGCTCCAGGCCCAGCTCGTGGATCGCGCGCGGCGCCATATCAGTGGTCGTGTGATAGCGAACATAGTAACGATAGAGATCCTTACCACCCTGCAGGCCTCCCAGTCCCACCGATTGTCGCGCGTGCGGCGCGTAGTCTTTGGCGAGGTAGTCGTGCAGTCGCTGATAGGCAGGTTGGATAACCTGCGCGATCTTGACCCGGTAGGCCTGCGACAGCCGTTTGCGGTCAGCCTGCGGGAATTCGGCCGGCAGTGCCTCGATCGGATGCCAGAACTGGGTGCGCTCGGGAGCGATCTTCAGGTGGACCTCGAGCTGCGGCAGCATTCTCTCGACGATGACCGCCGGTAGGACGATACCCTGTGCAACACCCTCACGCAGGCGTTTGATGGCGGCATCGACCCACCGCGAAAAACCATCCGCGCGCAGCAGAGCCTTGTCGTAGTCGCTGACTGTTTTGTAGAGAAAGGCGCCCGAGCCTGCTGCCTCCACCGCGTATTGAACGTGCAGCCCCTCAAACTGATTCAGGGGCATGAGCCTGGCAATTTCAAACGACCGGCTGGCGTAGAAGGCGAGGTCGCTGTCGAGCTTGTAACGCAGCATGCGGTAGCTGACCTGATCCTCCTCCGGGAGCAGCGCCGGATCGAACCCGGCCAACGCATCGGAATAGTGCTGTAACATCCGCAGCATCTGCGCGCGCCAGGCGTCGTTGAGCGAATCGTCGAAGCGTTCCTCGGACGAATAGTCACCCACCGCGAGCGCGAGGCCGGGGTTCAGATGTAGAAAGTCCTTCCAGTAGTCCTCGAGCAAGGCGCGAAAGGATGACTGCATGGAGGCGATCCCGACGGTGAACGTCGTCGCGGTTTGTCCTGCGCGTGGTGTGCAGACGGAGACGAACGCCGCGGCCAGCAGCCAGGTGTGGAAACGTACCCCCTTCCCCCCGGTGCGGCTCTGATTCAATAATGACAGCCACAACATAAATCGGTCCAGCTCCAGCTTACCTTCAGGTAAGGAGTTTGCATGAAACTCGCGAGACTCCAAGCATCACTTGCGCTGGGACTGGTCTGTGTCGGGGCCGCCCGCGCCGCGGACGAATCGGGCCCACCCGGCGCCCTGGAAGAGGTCGTAGTCACTGCGCAGAAGCGCGCGCAGAACGCCCAGGATGTCGGCATCTCCATCTCGGCGATCTCAGGCACCGACCTGCAGTCGCTCGGAGCCGTCGCGGCCACCGACATCACGAAGTCCATGCCGGCTGTCGTCATGACGCAGCCCAACGGGCCCTCTTCATTCTCCCTCTCCATTCGCGGAGTCACGCAGAATGACTTTGCCGACCACCAGGAGAGTCCGGCGGCCATTTATATTGACGAAGTGTATGTCAGCCAGATGGCCGGTCTCGCCTTCTCGCTGTTCGACATGGAGCGTGTCGAGGTCCTGCGTGGGCCGCAAGGGACGCTGTTCGGACGCAACGCGACGGGCGGCCTGGCGAATTTCATCACGCGGAAGCCGACTGACGCCCAGGAGGGCTATGTCGACGTCACGTTTGGCGAGCGCAACCTGACTCGGATCGAAGGTGCGATGAATTCGCCGCTGGTGGACGGCGTCGATGCGCGCATTGCGTTCGAGTCAAATCACTATGATCCACTGTTCAAGAATGTCGCCGGCGGTGCGGCCGATGCGGAGAACGGCAACGATTGGGCGCTGCGCGGCGAGTTGCTGTTCAAGCTGCCAGCAGACTCGCAGCTGCTCGTTACCGGACGCTACGCCCGCGAGGATGTTCACGCTGGCTCATGGGAAGTACGTGCAACTTACAATGTTGGTCCCGGGGTAGACGCCTTCCTGCCGGCGAACCAGGATCACTACGGCACCTGTCCGGGGTGTAACGCCAGCGGCGTGCCCAACAGCGGCCCGTTCACGATCCGCGACAACATCAGTGGCTTTGCGAAGATCAAGACCTCCGGCATCAGCGCGAAATACACTCAGGATCTGGCCGGTGCCACTCTGAACGTGATCGGTGATTTCTCGCGCCTGAACAAGGACTACCAGGAAGACTCCGACGCCTCTCCGAGCACCCTGTTCGAGTTTTTCAACGGCAGCAAGGTCAGCCAGGAGTCGCTGGAAATACGCCTGAACGGGGGCGATAAGACATTGAACTGGACCGCGGGGCTGTATGGCCTGAGGATCGATGGTCATTACTACGAAGGCTATATCGGTCCGGCGTTCTTTGCGGCCCAGGAGTTTGTATCTCCCGCCAATCCGAACAATGCGTGCTTCCCGCCGGAGGGCGCCTGGCCTTATGGAAATTGCGCCAACTACTATCGCGATGGAGGAGTCCCGGGTGCCGATGGCGGCGTTCCCGGCACGCGCTCACCCTATCAGCTGCTGACCAAGTCCTATGCAGCCTTTGGACAGGTGGAGTACCGCCTCACGGATCTGATCGGACTGACCCTTGGTGCCCGCGTCACTCGCGATCAGAAGGATTACCACTTCAGCTGGTACCCGTACGAGTTCTTCCCTGCGGACCCGTTCAACAAGATCACCGTCCTGACACCTGCGCAGATTCCGGAAATCGCCAACACGCTGTTCGACTATCGGAACAGCCTCTCTGCCACACTGGTCAGCGGTAAGGCACAAGTTGACTTTCATCTGTCGGACAGCTTACTCGCATACGTCAGCTATAACCGGGGCGTCAAGGGCGGCGGCTTTACCGCTCCGTTGTTCCCGATCACCATCAGCGACGTGCGGACACTCGAGTTCCACCCCGAGAAACTGTCTTCCTACGAAGTCGGCATCAAATCGGAGTTCCTCGAGCACACGCTGCGGGTCAATGCGGCCGCTTACTATTACGACTACCACGACTACCAGGCGCTGGTGTACCCGGTTGCCCTCGAGCAGCTCATTGTGAATGCCGATGCCAGGCACGAGGGGGCGGAAGCGGACATCACGTGGGTTCCCAACCCGTCCTGGCGCATCGGCTTCGGTGCCGCGTACGTCGACGCGATCGTCAAGGATGTCGACGCGCGCGGCACGGGAGTAAAGGCGGACTATGTGCCGCCAAACGCGCCGCGCTGGAGCGCAAATGCCCTTGCGCGCTATACCCTGCCCGTCGGGCCCGGCTCGCTGTCGTTGCAACTAGACGGCAATTACATGACCCGCTTCTGGTTCAACCTGTCGGATCTGCCCGTGGTCGAACAGGGCGGATTCGGGGTGGGGAACGTGCGCCTGTTCTGGAGCCCGTCGAGCGGCAAGTATGAGGTTGGGGCCGCCGTCGAAAACGTCACCGACAAGCACTATGGTGTGATGGGTTTCGACAACACCGGAGTCAACGGCCTCGCCCAGCTCTATCCGGGCAATCCACGCTGGTGGAAGGCCCACGTGATCTATCACTTCTAGCGAGTTTTCACATGTTGAACAGCAGATTCGTCGCGACCCTGGCCGCGCTCACGGCGGCGCTATCCACCTTCGTCCCGGTCGCGCGCGCGGACACGCAGCCAGACCTGATTAACATCTACACGACGCTCTCGAGCAAGCGCTTCATCGACCTGACCCACACATTCGGTGTCGATACACCGCACTGGAAGGGGTTCGGCGAGATGAAGGTGCGGACGCTGTACACCATCAAGAAGGATGGATTTCACGTTGAGGAGTTCTGTCACGTTGGCCAGTGGGGAACGCATGTCGATCCACCAGCGCACTTCCATGAGGGCCTGAAGAGCGTGGATCAGATCGATCCGAAGGACATGCTGATGCCCTTGGTGGTGCTGGACGTCCACGAGAAAGTCGCCAGGAATCCCGACTATGTCCTGTCGCTGGACGATGTCCGAGCTTGGGAAACGCGCCATGGGCGCATCCCTGCGCATGCATTCGTCGCCATGCGGACCGACTGGTCGAAGCGCTGGCCAAATGATGCCAGCATGCAGAACAAGGACGCCAAGGGCGTCGCGCACTACCCCGGATGGAGCATGGCCGTGTTGAAGCTGCTGTACGAAGATCGGCACATCGCCGCCTCGGGGCACGAGACGACCGATACGGATCCGGGTGTGGCAACGACCAAAGACGACTATTCTCTCGAGTCCTATGTGCTGGGCACGAACCACTACCAGATCGAAATGCTGGCGAACCTTGACCAAGTGCCCGAATTCGGCGCACTCGTCATGGTGGCATTTCCCAAGCCGGCCAACGGCAGTGGCTTTCCCGCACGCGTGATTGCCATCGTCCCTTGAGAAGAGGCCAAGATGACTGCCAAAGATGTTTCCCCGCCCATCGACACCCGCGCTGTGCAACATTTCCGCTGGGAGCAGATGCCGGCCGAGCCATTGAAGGGCGGCATATCGCGCAAGCTGATCACCTCAGAGCGCATGATGATCGCGCACGTCTACTTCAAAAAAGGCGACGATGTGCCGCAGCACTTCCATGAGAACGAGCAGCTGACCTATATCCTGGAGGGAGCGCTGCATTTCTGGTTTGGCCCCGATGGATCGCAGCAGATCACGGTGCGTGCCGGTGAGGTCGTGGTGATCCCTTCGAACGTGTTGCATCGTGCATTGGCGCTGGAGGACACGCTCGACGTCGATGTGTTTTGTCCGCCGCGGCAGGACTGGTTGGCTGGCACTGATGCGTACCTGAGAGGCTGAGCGTGGATGTTGCGCCCGGGGTCAACGAAGCCCTCAAAGACTTCGTCTTGCCGGAAACATTGGGCTTCGGTGCGGTCAATGCTCCTGTCATGTTCAGTGCTGAATGGCGCGATCAACAATGGGGCCGTGGGCGGCTGCTGCCATATGGACCGATAGAGATATTGCCCGGTGCACGTGCGCTGCAGTACGCAGAATTGGTGTTCGAGGGCCTGAAGGCTTACTGCGTCGGCCAGACGCAACCTAACCTATTCCGCCCGGAAGAGAATTTCCGGCGGCTGGAGCGGTCTGCGCAGCGTCTATCGATGCCAGTAGTACCGGAAGCGTTGTTCTTTGAAGGCGTGGAATCCGTGACGAAGGCGTGCGCCGGATTCATACCATCGCGCTCCGGGCAATCGCTGTACCTTCGGCCATTCCTGTTCGGCACCGAGAGCGGTTATCTCCTGCGGAACTCGCACACGTTCCGATTCATGGTGATCGCGAACCCCGTGGAGGCGTATGCATCAGGATCCCCTTCCGTGGCGATCGAGCGACGCGATGTGCGCGCCGCCGTAGGCGGAGTTGGCGCCGCAAAGACAGCGGCGAACTATGCAGCATCTCTGCGTGGATCTACCGCGGCCGTGACTGGCGGGCATGCGGTTGCGTTGTGGCTCGATGCCGTTTCGCATCGCTATATCCAGGAGTTGTCGGGCATGAATTTCTTCGCCATCATTGACGGCGAATTGCATACCCCGGAACTCGATACCGCGATATTGCCGGGCGTTACGCGCGACTCATTGATCAAGCTGGCCCGTCGCCTGGGTTACACCGTTCACGAGCGGCAGATGGACGTTGAGGAATTGCTCGCGCAGATCGCCTCCGGCCGCTGCAGCGAGATCTTCGCCTGCGGGACAGCTGCAATCGTAATGCCGATATCCGCACTCGCCGACACGGATGGTGGTGTGTTCAAACCGCGGGAGACAAACGTCATCGCGAGCCGTCTGCGGGATACCCTGCTTGCGATCCAGGAGCGGCGTGCTCCTGATGCGTTCGGCTGGATCAGAGTTCTGTCATGACGCGGGCCATCGTGCTCCACGAAACCGGCGGGCCCGAGAACCTCATTTGGGAACCCGTCGAAGTGGGTGTGCCGGGTCCGGGAGAGCTGCGCGTCCGCCAAACCGCCATTGGCGTGAACTTTCATGATACGTATGTAAGGACCGGTCTTTACAAGACACTGTCGTTACCCGGCATTCCGGGCATCGAGGCCGCTGGCGTCGTCGAGCTCGCAGGCCCCGGGGTTGCGGCATTCGTTCCAGGCGACCGGATCTGTTATGTTGATCCATCGTACGGCGCTTACTCCGAAGTGCGCCTGCTCCCTGCCGCCCTTGCCTTGCGGCTGCCCGATGCAATCAGCGACGAAGCGGCCGCGAGCCTGCTCGTGAGAGGATTGACGGCCTGCATGTTGCTGCGGCACACCCGGCGGGTGCTTCCGGGTGAGACATTGCTCATCCATGCAGCCGCAGGTGGAGTCGGTCAATTACTCGTTCATTGGGCCAAGCACCTCGGCGCAAGAGTGATTGCAACTGTCGGCTCGCCCGAAAAGGCGGCGATCGCGCGCGGGTGTGGCGCCGACGAGGTAATCCTGTATCGCAAGGAAAATTTCGTCGAGCGCGTCGCTGCGCTGACCCACGGACGTGGGGTGGACGTCGTATACGATTCGGTGGGCGCCGACACGTTCTCCGGTTCAGTGGATTGTCTCGGTTATTTCGGAACGCTGGTCAACTTCGGGCAGTCTTCCGGAGCGGTTCCACCTTTTCCCGTGTCGCGGCTGGCTGCTCGCTCCAACGCGGTCGTGCGCCCGATACTGTTTCACTACAGCCGCGAACGGGCTGCTCGCGATGCCATGGTCGAGGAAACGTTCAGGATGGTTCAGGCGGCCGTGTTACGGCCGAGGATCGGCCTGCGCCTGCCGCTGAGCCGGGCAGCGGAGGCGCACGCCGCCCTCGAATCGCGCGCCACGACCGGAGCAGTCATTCTTACTGTTTGAGATACCTCAAATGAGCGCAATACGCACACCCATCGAATACAACGACGCTTCCCCGGAAGTGCGCGCCGTGTACGACGACATCATGGCCACGCGAAAGACCGATTGGGTCAACAACTTCTGGAAGGTGCTGGCGCATGACCCAGCTTCTCTGCGCCGTATCTGGACCAACATCAAGGAGGTGATGGGCCCCGGGACGATCGACCCCCTGGTCAAAGAAATGCTGTACATTGCCATCAGCGCATCAAACGGTTGCCGCTACTGCATCGCCTCGCATTCGGCGGCCGCGCGTGCCAAGGGGATGACCGAGGCGCAATATTCAGAGCTCCTGGCGATCGTGGGCCTGGCCAACGAAACCAACCGGCTGGTTACGGCGCTCGATGTGCCGGTGGACGAGCGCTTTCTGTAAGTCCACCGCCCGTGCTTTACTCGTTGTTGACGAGTGAAGCAATAATCTGTTCCGCCGTGGTAGCCGCACGCCGCGCATGTTTCCCCCCGTCCGAAAATTCAATCCATCCCTCATTGAACCCATCCAGCATTTGCATTCGCGGTATGGGGTTCTGCATTCCCACGGAGCGAAACAGCTGCTCCCAGTCCTGGCGTTGTACCACCCTGGCGGCAACGGGAGTTCTTAGCGCTGCCGCAAAAGCCCGGGCAATTTCGTTCGGGGTCACACGCCGCGGCCCTTCGAGCTCGACGACGCGATGACCGCGCCACGTATCTCGTAGCAACTCGGCGGCAACAGAGCCGACATCCTTCGCGGCGACCATCGGGTAATGTTTGTCGAGCGGCTGCAGGAAGCTCTCGATCAGGCCTATGCTGCGCGCGGAGGCCACATCAAGCGCTGCATTGTCAACAAACCAGGCTGCGCGGAGGAAAGCGACGGGAACCGGCAACGACTGCAGCGCCTGCTCCAGGAGGCCCAGTTGATTCAGGAGGTTGGGTTGCTGCGCGTCAGCCCCGATGGTCGACAGACATACTATTTTGGGCACCGCCGCTCGTTTGAGGCTCTCCGTGAGCGCAGCGATCGCGGTCTTCGCTTCCGGAAATCCAGGCCCCGGGTCGAAGACGGGTGGCAGCATGACGAACACTCCCTCCACATCCTCAAATGCAGAAGTCAGCGCCGCGGCATGCTCCGTGTTCGCAAATGCAATTTCGCATCCCTGCTGCGCCCATCTGTGAGCCTTGGCGGCGTCGCGCATGATTGCCCGCACTCTGCAGCCGGACGCGAGCAGCGTAGTTGCGACCGACCCACCGACTTTGCCCGTGACACCCATTACCGCATACATCGTGGCCTCCAAACAGAGGGTCTCGTTGCGGACCCATGTGGGAAGAGATCCTATGCCCCCTGTATTAGTGAATACAGTACCGTTCGGTCATTTTATTATTGATTAAAGTCACGTAATCTGTCGGCCATGAAAGCGGCTGCAACAACCTTTGACGGCACTTTGTTTGCGGGTATCACCGTCCTCGTGCAGGTCGTGGAAAGCGGTAGCTTCGTCCGCGCCGCCGAGGCACTTGGGCTCTCCTCATCCGGTGTCAGCCGTGCCGTGAGTCGCCTGGAGGCCCGGATGGGTGTGCGCTTGATCGAGCGCACTACGCGGGCCTTGACCCTCACCGGCGAGGGACAACAGCTCTATGAGCAGGTGCGGCCTCATCTGACCGGCGTGTCCGAAGCGGTCGCCCTGGCCTCGGGCGCGGCGCACGCCGTACGGGGTAAGCTGCGGGTCAACATCGATCCCTTCTTCGCGCGAATCGTGCTAGCCGCGCGGCTCACAGAATTCCTGGAGCGCTTTCCAGACCTGTCAGTGGAGCTGATCACGAAGGACTCGGTGGGAGACCTGGTGGCGGACCGGTTCGATCTCGCGGTGCGCTTCGTTGACCCTCCCGTCAGTTCCCTGGTTGCGAAGCGCCTCATTGACACGCGCATCCTGACAGTCGCATCACCCGGCTACATCGCCCGTCACGGCCGTCCCGGACATCCCAAAGACGTAGCGGAACACCAGCGCATCCTGTTTCCGAATCCCCTCACCTCGCAGCCCTTCGAGTGGGAATTCAGACGCGGGCGCGAGTTGGTCGAGATTCCGGTTACGGGTCACCTGCTGGTGTCGGATGCCGGCACGATGCTGGATGCCTGCATCGCCGGTGCGGGCATTGCGCAGACGCTCGAGTTGGGGACCGAGGAGCTGATCCGCAGGAAACAGCTCGTCAACCTGTTTCCTGACTGGTCAGGCGAGCGATTCCCACTCTTCGCGATGTACCCACGCCGGCGTTTTGTGTCCGCCAAACTGCACGCCTTCGTCGAATTCTGCTCTGCAAGCATCGCCAGCTCCTCGCGCGCGCGGTAAGTGCAGGTCCGCAGGCCCAAGCTTCCGCCGGCCGGGCATGGAGCTTGCGTGCAGCGACCGATTGCGAGCTGGCAAATAAGCCAAGCCCAAGGAGCCGTATGCTCATTCCCAAGGACACGCTGGTACTGGTTGGCGACGGCCGCAAGGCCATGTTTCTGCGCAACAGGGGCGGTGCGGGGCACCCCGACTTATTCGCCGAACGAATAATGGAGCAGGACAATCCTCCCACCCGCGAGCAAGGCACCGACAAGCCGGGCAGATACGAAGGACCCGCCGGCGCACCCCGAAGTGCGGTGGAGCAAACGGACTGGCATCAACTGGCCGAGGACCGGTTTGCCGCGGAAGTTGCGCGAATCCTGTACAAGAAGGCCCACGAACATGACTTCGAACGGTTGATCGTGGTGGCTGCGCCGCGAACCCTCGGCACCCTGCGTAGCGCATTCCGCAAGGAAGTGGCTCAGAAAGTGACTGCGGAGATCCCGAAGGATCTGACGTCCCACACTCCTGCGGACATAGGGCGGCTGCTCAAACAGGAGGAGTCAGACGAGGACTGAGAGCCGCGCAATGGCGCTGGCGAGCGAGTGGCCGGCGGCCTAGCGAGTGGCAGGCACCTCGCCTTTCAGATAGGTCGCCAGCCACGCGTGTACCTCCTCGTAGAAATGACGGCTGTCTTCCGGCTTGAGTATCCAATGCCAGGCATCGGGCCAGACCAGCAGCCGGCTGGGCACGTGCATACGCTGTAACGTGGCCCAGTTCTCGAGGGTATTGCCAATGGGCACGCGGAAATCGCGCTCGCCGATGCTCAACAGCATCGGCGTTTTCCAGTTTGCGGCATAAGTGATTGGGCTTTGCTCATGCCAGATTGCGCTGCCGCCCCACGGCGGGCCGTTGTTGGTGAGCTCGCGGTCGTAGATTGCGTCGCTCTCGCCCCACTGGGTTGCCAGGTCAACTTCGCCCGCGTGACTGATGATGCATTTGTAGCGAGTGGTGGTGGCTTCGAGCCAATTGGCCAGATGGCCGCCGTAGCTCGCCCCGCCGGCGCACATACGTGACCCATCGATGAAGGGATAACGCTCGAGGGCCTCGTCCACGGCCTGGTTGATTTCGTCGCCCGGGGTCTTCAGCGGATCGAGCCTGATGGCCTGCGCAAACTTCTCCCCGAAGCTGGTCGAGCCGGTGTAGTCGGTCATCAGCAGCACATATCCGGGGGCAGCCAGCAGGTGATAGTTCCAGCGCAGTCCGATCTGGTCCGGGTTGAAACTCGCAGCCCCTCCGTGGATGAACACCAGCAGCGGATACTTCCTGCTGGCATCAAACGCCGGCGGCAGGACGATCATGTTGTGGATGTTGCGGCCCTTGGCACTGGTGAAGTAGAAGTGCTCCGGAGGGCTCCAGTCGATCGTGGCCGCCACCGAAGTGTTGATGTGCGTCAGGTTGGTATGCTTGCGCGCGGCCGGGTCGATACGCACGATTTCCAACGGGCTGACGGAGCTGCCATAACTTGCAATCAGCACCGGTTTCACGGCCTTCTGCGCGCTGACCAGGGCCGTATAACCACCGTTGCGCGGGCCAATGACGAGGCTCGGTTGTCCCCCGGCGGCGGGTACCCGGTAGAGATTCTCCTTGCCAGCTTCAGGGGTGCGCAGATATATCGTGCGGCTGTCAGGTGTGAGGGCATAGCCCGAGACTTCGCGATCAAAGGCGCGCGCCACGGGAATTGGCTCGCCTCCGGCCGGCCACGGGACTCGTTGAAGGCGCTCGAGGTGATAGATCTCGCTATCGATGGGCGCGTACTTGAAGAACAGCGCCTTGCCATCCGCGGCGAAAACCGCTTCCTTGTACTCGCCTGCGGCCGGCGTGATCACTGTGGGCTCGGTCCCACCCGCGGCAGGCACTTTGTACAAGTGGTAGCCAACATGGGCAAACGCGGCATTCCAACGTTCCGTCGTTGCGGCAAACACCACTTCCTTGCCGTCCGGGCTCCAGATCGGGGACAGTGAGACCGCGGTTTCGCCCTGCACACCCGAGAAGCCCGACGTGTGCGCAAAGCTCGTAGACGAGAGGACGTCCTTCGGACCGGACCCTTCCTGCAGCGGCTGTATCATGATTGTGGGCTGGCGGTCATCGAGCCATTGGTTCCAGAAGCGGACTGGAAAATGCTCGTAGACGTGAACGTTGTACTTGCGTGCTTTGCGTTCGGTACCGATCTTCTTGTTGGCCTCGTCATCCAGCGCGTTCGGATAGACCAAGGACTCGAACAGGATCGCCTTGCCGTCCGGACGCCATTGCGGAGTCGAAGCACCGGTGGACACGCTGGTCAGGCGGCGGGCTTCGCCTCCCGCGGCGAGATCAAGAATATAGATCTGCTCTGCCTCGTCGCTTTCCCGCTTGGTTGTAAAGGCGATGTTCCGGCTATCGGCCGACCAGGCCACTGCGCCTTCCGCAGCTTTTGTGTTCGTGAGGCGCCGCGGGGGCGAGCTCCCATCCGTCGCGGTCATCCAAAGGTCGCTGACGTCCTTGTCCGCTTCGTAAGATGGCTCAAGTACTGAAAAGATGACCCATTTTCCGTCGGGGCTGACGGCTGGCGCACCCACGCGCTTCATCATCCACAGTTTCTCGTGAGTGATGGGAGCTTTGGGGGGCGGCGCGGGGCTCGATGTTTGAGCCTGCGAATTGACAATAGTCGCGCCGGAAACCATCAGGCAGGCGGCGAACAGCGCCGCGCCACACTTGGGCACGAGATAGTTGAGCACGATCAGGGTCCTTCCGGTGCGTCCGCCCGGTGTATCTTGCGGCAAGGGGCCGCAGGATAGCAGGACCCTTCATTACATCCTCACTCCAAGTAGGCCTCGTTCCGCACGCTGGCCAGTTGGGCGTCGCGCAAATCGAGCTCGCGTTCCAGGCGCCGCCGTGTCTCGGCCTCGAGTGCACCCTGCCGATATTTCTCGTTGATCTGCTCGCGCTCGGCGGCGATCAACTGCAACTCGAGCTGGTCGCCCTTGGCGATGCGCTTGCGCTGCTCATCAGCGTCGTCGCTGCGGATCAGGTTCTGCGCGAGCCGCTGCCGATAATGGGCCCGCAACCGCGCAGCGACATCGTCCGGAACATCGGGATCCGCGGCAAGTGCATCGAGGCGGTTGCTCGCCGCCTCGATGGCCTCCCTGCGCGCCTGAAATTCTTCGATCCTGCGCTCGAGCTGCTCGCGCTGACCTGCATTCGCAAGACCCAGCGCCCTCACGACCCACGGAAGTGTCAGCCCCTGCCCCACCAACGTGACCAGCACCACCACGAATGCGAGCACCAGGATCAAATCGCGGTTGGGAAACGGCGCACCGTCGGAAGTTGTAAGTGGAAGTGCGAGAGCCGCTGCCAGCGAGACGATGCCGCGGACTCCGGTGAACGCAAGCACAAACGGCCATTGCCAGGGCGGCGCGGGATCACGCCGCGCGAGCGAGGGACTGAGCCACCGTGGAAGATAAGTCGCCGGATACATCCAGACGAACCGCGTCACAATGACCACTACGCTGACGATCGCACCGGTCACCGCGAGCTCGGAGAGTGAGTGTGCCTTCAGCCCGGTGACCAGCGTATGCGCCTGAAGCCCAGTGAGCAGAAAGACCATGCCCTCGATGAGGTAGATGAGAAAGTCCCAGAAGAAAATGCCCTGCAGACGTGTTGGAGCGCTGATCAGCCGCAGACCGTTCCAACTGATATACAAGCCGGTCGTCACGGTGGCGAGAACACCGGAGCCGCCCAGGAGCTCCGGCGGCCAATAGGCGACGAAGGGTGTCAGGACCGACAGCATGATCTCGACCCGCGGGTCACCGACCCAACGGCGCAGCCGCAGCATCAACCAGCCGACGGCGACACCCCACAGCAACTCGCCGACCACGATCGCGGCGAACATCCCGACTGCATTCGTCATGGAGAACACGCCGCCACCAACGGCAGCCACGGCGAAACGATAGAGAATCAACGCTGTAGCATCGTTCGCAATACCCTCACCTTCCAGGATGACCACGATCCGACGCGGCAGGTGGAGTCGCCGCGCTATGGACAGCGGCGCAACGGCGTCTGGCGGTGAGACGATGGCTCCCAGCACAAACCCGAGCTGCCAGGAAAATCCCATCCAGTAATGAGCGGCCGCGGCGACGGCGCTGGCCGTAAATACGACACAACCCACCGCCAGCAGCGCGATCGGCCTGAGGTTGGATCGGAATTCGCTCCAACTCATCGCCACGGAAGCCGAGTAGATGATCGGGGGCAGCACGAGCAGGAGCACCACCTCCGGTGAAAGCTCGACATTGGGCAATGCCGAGGGCAGCCCCAGCCCGACCCCTGCGAGCACGAGGAGTATGGAAGCCGGCACCTTCAGGCGCACGGCGATGAAGGCGATGACCGAGATGACCAACAGCAGGCCAACGACGAGCTGAATCGTCGGAATCATCGGGAACTTGAAGTCATTTTATGAAAACCCTGTAAGACTTTGATAAGTATGCCTTAATATTGGCACTAGCGGGGGATACGCCTACGCTTGCATTGGGACCGCCCCGCGGCCATAAAGAGAGGGCCGATGCTAGAGTGGCAATTGGATCATTCGGAGGTGAAAAGATGGCGACGGGTTGGGCGGGTGACGGTGCAGTACAGGATCAGATCGACGCGACCGTGAAGGATGGGATCAATCGCGCGCAAAGCCGTTTGTCCCAGGGTCCGTCCTTGACACACTGCGCCGAATGCGGCGCCAGTATTCCCGAAGCGCGAAGAAAAGCCATGCCCGGCGTTCGCCTTTGCATTTCCTGTCAGGATGCTCACGATCGCGCCGATGCCGCGTTCAGCGGGTACAACCGGCGCGGCAGCAAGGACAGTCAGCTTCGCTGAGACGAGTCCGCGCGCGAGAGCCGCGTACGTTCATTAGAGCTCGAGGTCGGACTTTGCCGCTGCGCGCGCAACTTCAATGAATCGAAGTACCGGAGCTGACGATTCGTCGGCGCGCTGCGCGATTCCGAGCAGCGCGGTGAGATGTTGGTCAGTCAAGCGCTTGTAGGAGACCGCCTGGGGTTGCAGGCCCTGCATGCTCCGCGGAACGATCGAAACCCCCAGCGATGCGGCAACCAGGTTGATGGTTGATGACAGTTGCGGGGTGTATTGCTTCACCTTCGGCGAGAAACCCGCCTTTTCGCAGGCCGCGATGACGGTATCTGCAAGTCCCGGCCGTTCGGTGCGCGGATACAATACGAATGTCTCGTCCGCAAGGTCCTTTATCTCGAGGTCTTCGCGCGCGGCCAGCGGATGACTGCTGGCCACCGCCACGACCATCTCCTCCTCGTCGATCATGTGCAGAGCGATTCCCTCCCCCGTTCGCAGTGGTGGTCTGACGAATGCGGCGTCGACTCGACCCTCCCGCAGCGCAGCGGCGAGAACCGTAGAGGGACTCTCCTCAAGCGACACTTCCACCTCCGGATAAGCGACTCGGAAGTTACGGAACGCGGCGGTCACAAGAGGGTTGAATGAGGCGGATTCTGTAAAGCCCACGCGGACGTGCCCGACATCGCCGAGAGATGCGCGCTTCGCTATCAGTACGGCATTGCGGACGTCGGCGAGGATCCGGGCGACCTGCGGTACGAACGATTTGCCGGCATCGGTCAGCTCGACCCGGTAGCCTGTGCGGTCAAACAGGGTCACGCCCATCTCGGCTTCGAGCGCCTTGATCTGCTGCGTGAGCGGCGGTTGCGCAATATTGAGACGCTTGGCTGCGCGTGTGAAATTCAGCTCCTCCGCGACGGCCAGGAAGTACCTGAGGTGACGTAGCTCCATCTCGATACTTTTCTCATATGGAGAGGCCGCATTCAATGTATTTTCTTTATCCCCCGCCCAGCCATTAGCATGCGCCCCCATGAATACCACTAAGTTGAAATCCGCTGGCGCCCGGTTGCGTGCAGCGATTGAGGCTGAGCGGCCACTACAGATTGTGGGGACCGTGAATGCGTACTCGGCCCTGCTGGCGGAGCACAGCGGGTTTCGCGCCATCTACCTGTCGGGCGCCGGCGTGGCAAACGCATCCTTTGGTTTGCCGGATCTGGGGATCACGTCCCTGAATGATGTATGCGAGGACGTACGGCGCATCACTTCGGCCACGAATTTGCCGCTCCTGGTCGATGCCGATACCGGGTGGGGCGGCGCCTTCAATATTGCCCGCACCTGCGCCGATCTCATCAAGTCCGGCGCGGGCGGGATGCATCTGGAAGACCAGGTCGCGGCCAAGCGCTGCGGACACCGGCCAGGCAAGGCCCTGGTGCCGGCCGAAGAGATGGTCGATCGGATCAAGGCCGCAGTCGATGGCAGGACGGATTCCGAGTTCGTGGTCATGGCGCGCACCGATGCCCATGCGGTGGAGGGCCAGCAGGCGGCGGTCGATCGCGCTGCCGCCTACGTCGAGGCGGGCGCCGACCTGATCTTCGCCGAAGCGCTCAAGACGCTCGACGAATACAGGCAGTTCACCAGTGTCGTGCACGTCCCCGTGTTGGCCAACCTGACCGAGTTTGGACAAACACCGCTCTTCACCGTCGCCGATCTGGGTTCGGTGGGCGTGAGGTTGGTGTTGTACCCGCTGTCGGCATTCCGGGCCATGAGCCAGGCAGCGCTTGCCGTGTATGGCGCGATACGCAAGGACGGTACGCAGAAGAACGTCATCAACCTGATGCAGACGCGCGCCGGGTTGTACGACGTGCTCGGCTATCATGAATACGAGCAGAAGCTCGACGAACTGTTTGGAAAGAACTAACTGGGAATGAACTAAAGCATGTCCTCGCACGATATCAAATCGGCCCAGCGGCCGGACCCGGACGCGGCGCTCGTAGCGATCGCCGATTACGCCAAAAGTTTCTCGATCAAAAGCAAGCAGGCGTATGACACCGCCCGGTATTGCCTCATGGATACGCTCGCCTGCGGCTTTCAGGCGCTGAAGTATCCCGCGTGCACCAAGCTCCTGGGACCCGTGGTCCCGGGAGCCGTGATGCCCGGCGGTGCCCGTGTGCCCGGCACGTCGTTCGAGTTGGACCCGGTGCAGGCGGCCTTCAACATCGGGGCGATGATCCGCTGGCTGGACTTCAACGACACCTGGCTCGCCGCCGAGTGGGGTCATCCGTCGGACAACCTGGGTGGGATTCTGGCGGTTGCGGACTATCTTGCACGCAAAGCCATCATGGAAGGCAAAACGCCCCCTACGGTGCGCGATGTCCTCACCGGGATGATCAAGGCGCACGAGATCCAGGGCGTGTTGGCGCTGGAGAACAGCTTCAATCGAGTAGGACTGGATCATGTCATTCTCGTGCGAGTGGCATCCACGGCAGTAGTAACGGCAATGCTCGGAGGCACTCGAGAGCAGATCATCAACGCCGTTTCAAACGCCTGGATCGATGGCGGAGCGTTGCGCACTTATCGGCATGCCCCCAATACTGGTTCGCGCAAGAGTTGGGCAGCGGGCGATGCCACAAGCCGCGCTGTACGCCATGCCTTCATCTCCCTCACAGGGGAGATGGGATATCCGTCGGCCCTGAGTGCCAAGACCTGGGGCTTCTACGACGTGCTGTTCAAGAGCAAGCCCTTCTCCCTCCCCCAGCCGTTTGGCAGCTACGTGATGGAAAACGTGCTGTTCAAGATTTCCTTCCCGGCCGAGTTCCATTCGCAGACGGCGGTGGAGGCAGCGATGACGCTGCATCCTCAAGTGAAAGACCGGGTGGATCAGATCGAGCGGATCGTCATCGAGACTCAGGAGCCCGGCGTACGGATCATCGACAAGACCGGTCCCCTGGCCAATCCAGCCGACCGCGATCACTGCATCCAATACATGGTGGCTGTGCCCTTGATCTTCGGTCGGCTCACGGCCGAGGACTACGAGGACACGGTCGCGCGCGACCCGCGCATCGATGCGCTACGGTCGAAGATGCAGGTGCGCGAGAACGCCGCCTTCACCGCAGATTACTACGCTGCCGACAAGCGTTATATCGGCAACGCAGTGCAGGTGTTCTTCAAGGACGGCACTTCCACCGCACGCTTACAAGTGGACTTCCCCATCGGGCACCGTAAGCGTCGTGCGGAAGGCATGCCGGTGTTGGTGAAGAAGTTTGAATCCTCGGTCGATGCCTACTTCCAGCCGAAGCAGGCCGAGCGGGTGAAGGCGCTGTTCGCCAACCCCAACCTCGATGACCTGCCGGTCAACGAGTTGGTGGCGGCGATGGTGACCAACGGCGCGGGATAAGCACAGGACACGAGCGTCACCCTCGACTTGACTGGGGCTCAGGACCCCGGTTTGCTGGCCGTAAAACATCCCATTCATGGATGTGCGGATGACACCCCCGGCACGCTCGCGCCCCCGGCACAGACTCGAACGACCCGTCCAGGCGACGCTCGCCGTCGCAATGATGTTGGCCGGCTGCGCAGTCGGCCCCAACTTCAAACGGCCCAACCCGCCAACGGCCGCATATCCTGTTCCGCCAAAGGCCGAGGGGTTACAGAGCATCACGTTCGGCGGAGATGTTGCAGCTGACTGGTACACCGTGTTCCATTCCGAGTCGCTCAATACACTGGTGCAGGAAGCGTTGCGGGCCAATCCGAATCTCGAGGGCGCTCGCCACAGCCTCCTCGCTGCGCAATACGAGTTGCAGGTGGTGGCTGGCTCGGCGCTCCCGCAGCTGGAGGTAGGCACGAAGGCCTCCCGCGCAAAGATCAACGGGAGCTTTCTTTACCAGCCTGCCGAAATGCTGCAGGTGACCGGCAACCAATACAGCCTCGGTCCCTCGCTCGCGTACGACCTCGATGTGTTCGGCCGTATCCGCCGGACTATCGAATCGCAGGCTGCGCAGACCGACCAGGTGGGTCATCAGGCCCTGAACGTGTACATCACTCTGATCAGTGAAGTCGTGCTGACCGCCTTTGACTTCGCGGCGTCTGCCGCGCAGCTCGCGGTCACACGTGAGCTCGTCGATGATCTGCAGGCACAGTATGACTTGACACAGACACTGGAAAACGCCGGTAAGACGACCCGCAGTGACACCTTGCAGGCGAAGTCTCAGCTGGAAAATACGCGGGCCGGCCTGCCGGGACTCGAGAAGCAGCGTGACATTTATCGAAATACGCTGTTGCGACTCAACGCCAGGACGCCCGACGACAGTGCATTGCCGCCACTGGCGCTGAGTGACTTTGCCCTGCCCGCGCAATTGCCACTATCGTTGCCCTCCCAACTGGTCCGGCAACGTCCCGACGTGCTCGAGGCGGAAGACACGCTGCACCAGGCAAGCGCCGGGATCGGTGTCGCCGAAGCTGCCCGCTTCCCCTCGTTCAACATCTCTGCCCAGTACGCACAGCAATCGGGCAAAACGAGTGATCTGTTCACCAGGGCCGCACAAATCTGGTCGGCAGGCCTCAACGTCACACAGCCTGTCTTTGAGGGTGGCCGCCTGCGCGCGCGGGAAAAAGAGGCCCGCCAGCTATTCCTGCAGGCCCAGGCGCAATACCGCGGAACCGTGATCGATGCGCTCATGGAGGTGGCCGATGCAATGCAGGCGCTCCAACACGACACCGACGCTTACAACGCGCATAACACGGCATTGGATGCCGCACGGGCGAATCGTGATCTCGCGCGCGTTCAGTTCGAGAGAGGACTGGTGAGCGAGCTCGTGGTACTGACAGCCGAACAGCAGTATCAGAACGGAGTGCTGACCCAGGTACAGGCGGACGCGCAGCGTTTTGCCGATGCCGCGAATCTCTTCCATGCGCTGGGCGGCGGCTGGTGGAACGCGAAGGCGGATCCCATCCTGGAGCCGGTAACACGAGATTCCGCGCTGAGCCTGCCAGGTGCCCCCTATGGCCGATAAAGACCACGGGGACAACGAGTCAGCGGCCGGCAGGCAGGGGGACGAGGAGCGGCGTGGCCAACACAAACGCTCGCGCAGGTTCCTCTGGATCTTCGCCGCGGCTTGCGTCGTCATCGGCATCGGCGTCCTTCTGTATCACCTCCTCTACGGCCAGTACCATGTCAAAACCAAGGACGCCTACGTCGGTGGCAACCTGATCCGTCTACAGCCACAGGTCAGCGGAACCGTCACTTTCATTGCTGCCGATCAAACACAACCTGTCCAGCTGGCACAGACATTGGTTCAGTTGGACCCGAAGGATATGGACGTGTCTCTGTCTCAGGCCAAGGCAAACCTGGCGCAGACGGTTCGGGATGTGGTGCAGCTGTTTGCCGAAGAACGGCGCCAGGAAGCACTGATGTTCGCGCAGGAGGCGCAATTGGCGCTCGCCAACAAGGAGCTGGCCCGCGACCGCGGCTTGATAGCGTCGCACGGAATTTCACAGGAACAGCTGGATCGGACGGAGGAGAGCGCACGCAATGCGCAAGCCGGTATCCGGCAGGCGCGCGCCGCGCTCGAATCGGTTCGCGCACAGATCGCAGGTACTCAACCTGAAACTCATCCTCGCGTGTTGCTGGCTGAATCGAATCTGAGATTGGCGTGGCTGGCGAAAAACAGAACCGCGGTACGCGCTCCCCTGTCCGGGTACATGGTGCGCCGCCAGGTACAACTCGGACAACAGGTGAGCCCTGCCACGGAAATGGTCGCGATCGCACCGCTCGATACCGTGTGGATCGATGCCAATTTCAAGGAGACGCAGCTCGAGAACATCCGTATTAACCAACCCGTCGCCATCAAGGCTGATATCTATGGCTCGCACTTCAAGTATCACGGCCGGGTGCTGGGGCTCACCGCGGGGACGGGCGCCGCGCTGGCGGTCCTTCCTCCTGAGAACGCGACCGGGAACTGGATCAAGATCGTGCAGCGCGTGCCGGTGCGTATAGGACTCGATCGCAACGAGCTGCGCGACCATCCCTTGTATCTCGGACTATCCACCACGGTTGATGTGGATGTGCACGATCTCAGCGGAGCCTCGCTGTCGCGTGTACCCGTCTGGCCTGCAGCGATGCAGACCAACGTGTATGCAGAGCAGGATGCGGGCGTAAGTATCGAGATAGACCGGATCGTCCGCGAGAATCTGCAGGGGTCCGCATCCAACTCCCCGACGGCCAGCACGTCCCCGTGAGCTCGCGCGGAGGACCGGCTGGCGGTACGAGCAATCCCTGGCTGATTGCGCCGGTTGTCGCGCTGGCCGCCTTCATGGAGGTGCTCGACATCTCGGTGGCCAATGTCGCCCTGCCCCACATTGCAGGCGATCTGTCCGCGAGCCAGGACGAGTCCACGTGGACTTTGACCAGTTACCTCGTGACCAACGCCATCGTGATGCCCATTTCCGGGTGGCTGTCCGACCGGTTCGGGCGCAAGCGCTTTTTTTTGAGCTGCATCATCGGCTTCACGGTCAGCTCGCTGCTGTGCGGCCTTGCGCCGAGCCTCGGAATGCTCGTCATGTTGCGGGCGTTGCAAGGGGCGGCCGGCGGCGGGCTGCAACCCACCGGACAGGCGATTCTCAACGATGCTTTTCCGCCCGAACAGCGCGGCATGGCAACTGCCATCTACGCCATGGCGGTGGTCTTCGCACCTGCAATCGGGCCGACGATCGGCGGTTGGCTGACCGATAACTACGAGTGGCGCTGGGTATTCCTCATCAATGTGCCGGTGGGCATTGCGCTGATTTATCTGATCGCCTTTCTCGTACATACGCCCAACGAGGAAGCCAAAGCCGACAGCGGCAAAAGCGACTGGCTCGGATTGGGGCTCATCGCAATCAGCCTCGGCTGCCTGCAGATCGTGTTGGATCGTGGGCAGGAAGACGACTGGTTCGCCTCTGGAGCGATCACGACGCTGACCATCGCGTCGGCGATCGGATTCGTGCTGCTCGTCTGGTGGGAGCTGCCGCATCCACATCCCGTGGTGGATCTGCGATTACTCAAGCGCCGCGACTTCGGAGTCGGATTCGTCCTGATGCTGTGCTTCGGCTTCGTGCTCCTGGGCAGCACCTACCTGCTGCCTGCCTTTGCCCAGAGCCTGATGGGTTACCGCGCAACCGAGGCCGGCGAGATCATCATGCCCGGCGGGTTGCTGCTCCTCGTGCTGTTCCCTCTGATCGGCCGCATCGTGAACAAGGTCGATCTGAGGCTGATGATCGCCCTCGGCATCCTGGTCTGCGGGTCCGCAATCTGGTGGATGACCAATTTCTACCTGGGCGTCGCCTTCTGGGTCCTGGCGCTGGCGCGTACCTGGCAGGCCGCCGGGCTTGCGTTTCTGTTTCTGCCGCTCAACGCCCTGGCGTTCCGTGACGTGCCCAAGGATCGGACGGGCTACGCCTCTGCGCTCATCAACCTGGCGCGCAATTTTGGCGGCAGCATCGGAATTTCCGTGGCTTCGACCATCGTCACGCGGCGGCAACAGTTTCATCAGAACCGGCTGGTCGAGCATTTGCAGCCGTTGAACCCTGCATACAATGAATTCGTCGCGAAGCTCGATCACGTGGTGGGTAGCGCCGGGTCGGGCCAGCAGTCGCTCGCGCGTGGCTTTCAGTTAGCCTCCGAGCAGATCCTGCTGTTGAGCTACCTCGACGCGTTCAAGTTCCTGGCGGTAGCCTTCCTGGGATTGCTGCCCCTCCTGCTGCTCGTGCGAGGGGGCGCCGCCAGTGGCAGCGCCGGTGGGGCCGCGTAGCATTTTGCCGATACAGGCTGCCGCCTGCCGGTGGCCCGTCCTTTCGCTAAACGCGAAGCCGAAGCCAAAGCCATCGCCACCGCACTCGCACAAACCAACTCCCGCCGCGAAGAGCGCGCAGCGGGTGTTGTAGACGCGAATTTTGCCGTTGACAGAATTCGTCAGGGCCAGGGGTCGTAGAGCTCAGCGCACCTTCACTTCTTCGGAGCAGGCGGCTTCACCTCAAAGCCGAGCGGCTGCTTCTCACAGGTCACGTGCGTGTTCCAGTCGGCGAAGGCGCCCTTGGGGTTCTCTTCGAAGGCCCACACGTGCATCTCGTAGAAAGCCGGCAGGCCGTACCGGTTCGGCGCGTCGACCAGGTTCATCAGGTGGCCATCCACGGAAGGCGTTGCAGGGCCGTTGGGATTGAGCTTCGTCCAGGCGGCGGCGTCATGGATGAATTCCACGCCGACCAGGACCAGCTCGCCATTGGCCTGCGGCTCATAGATCAGGGCTGCAGGCGCCGCAGGGTCGATTTTGCCGGTCGCCGTGCGCTTGGAATTCACGATATGAATACCCATCGCCCCGGTCTCATTGCCACTGACGCACGTGGTTACGAGGTCCCACCCCTCCTTTGCCGTGACAGCCTCAAAGTGCTTGTACTTCTTCGTGGAGTCGAAAACCTTCCTGACCAACGCCGAGTCCTGCACTCCATGATGCTCATCATGATCGTGGCCCATGAACTTGGTGTAATCGGGCGTGTAGTCGACCGTGTCGGCTGCCAGGGCTGCCAGCGGTAACAACATCAGAGCCATGGCAGCCCACCCCCGCGAAATGTTGCCGCGAACCGCGCGGCGGATCGGATTCCGGAATGATGCGTTCATTGTCATTTCCCTCTTTGCAGGCGTTACTTGTAGAAATAAGGATCGAGAATGCGAACTTCCGTGATGCGCTCGACCGGCAGCTTGTTGCGGCTCGCCGTGCGGCGGATCGCCTCAGGTGATGGCCCGTCGTACACGCAAAATGTCTTCTTCTTGTCCGCGCTCACGTAGGAAACGACCCAGGTGACCTCGTCTGCGGCATTGCCCTCCACGAGGGCGAGGCACGTCCTGACGCCCTCGTCGTCAACGGGAATCCGAAGTCCGTCGGGAAATTCTCTTTCGACTACGTACCGTGGCATTTGGACATCCCCGTTCGGGCGGACCGTGTTACCCCGCACGATAGGGATGGGCGGCTGCGGTCAAATCGGGAGAATTACCCAAATTAAGGTCGGGACATCCCCAGTTTACGAGCGCCCGCTGACACCTTCGGGCGCCGCTGAGTTGCATTGAGCGGCGCCGTCAATCCTGAGAACGATTCCCGGCAGCCATGGCGATGAGCTCTTTCCGGTAGGCCTCCAGCTCAGCCCATCGCGGCGTCTGCCCGTACTCGCGTTGTTGCTCGTCGCTCACTCGCTGGGACACGGCATGGATCAGTGCCGAAAAGGTGGCGGGATCGAATGTCCGGCGGGCGAAGTCGATGGGATTGCCCGCCAGGGGCCTGCGCAGGGCCAACTTTCTCACCAGGTTGATGGCGAATGGGGCGCACGCCAGACAGTCAAAGGACAACGCCAGAAATGACTTGCCCGACACATGCAGCTCACGGCGGCGGATGTAGATGTAACCGACTGCGGCCAGGATCACAACATAGAAGGCGGCCATGAGCACCACAAGCTCGATCCCCGTGCCCAACAGAAGGAGCTCCACCGGCAGAGCGAGCAACAGCACCCACAGGGCGATGACGACATACCGCAGTGGCTCGAGGGCTGCAAGGAATGCATCCAGCTCCTCGCGCGACTCGTGCTCCTGGCGGCTGTCAGCCTCCGACCACCGGACTCGAAACTGCGGGAGCGCAGGCATGAACGGATTCAGGAAACACACCCGCCGCCCGGCCAGCAGCAGGGAGGAGCTCGTCGCGAAGCTCCACCTGCCGGACCGCCGCGCAAACAGCAGCTCGTTCGAGTACAGCAGCAACGTCGAATCGAACAGGTAGAGGCCGACTGCTCCGAGAGGCAACAACACCTCGAATGAGGGCATCAAACCTCTTTTTTCGTGAACAGCCTGCGCAGCCAGGCTACCGCGGCGACGGCCGCGGCAGCGATGAACTTCCAGGCCACTGCCAGAAAGCCGGCGAGCACCGAGAACAGGCCCTTCTTCGCAGCGACCGCCGCAACGCCTCCGACGATCAACGCGGCAAGGCCGTACTTGGCAACCTTGTCACCACTACGCCAGTCGGCGTAGGTCTCGCCGGGGTTGAATGCATAACCTGTCAGAATGTTGTCCAGGCTGCTTTCGGCTTCGTGGAGATTGGCCGGATCGGTCACCATGATGACGGAGGTATAGCCCCTTCTTCCCAGGATCTTGGTCGAGAAGTTGACGGCGCGCCCGTCCTGTGACTCGAGAATTGTCGCCCACTCCAGCCGCTTCGTAGTCGTGTTGTAGACAGGAGGAGTTGCCCAATCCACCAGGTGCAGAGAACCCCACCCGCGGTGCTGACGCTCGGTATTGGCATTTTGGGTGTTCTCCTTCAGCGTCTTCAATAGCGCCGAGGCATCGATCTTCTCATCGTCCTTGACATAACCTTCAGCCGAGAACTCGAGGTACGCCTGCCACTGCAAGTTGCGCGGCGCGACCATCACCTCCCGCCCGTTACCCAGGTTGTGCTGCAACTCGAGGAACTTCGAGGTGTTACGGGCATCCAGGTACACGTACTGCTCGGGAATGGCGAGCTTCGCATCGCCCTCCGCGGTGACCGTGGCTGGACCCTTGATCCAGTCGAGAGCGCGCATCCTCTCGAGGAATGCTTTCTGCTCGGCCGCCAGCGGCTCGGAAGGCGCCTCCTGGGCGTAAACCGCGGCGCGGCCTACCACCAGCATCACGTTGATAAGCGCGATGGCGCTCCATGCCCCGTGCAAGCGCATGTAGGTTGTGCGGCCATGCGAGCGCATCTATGAACCCCAGTGATCGGGTGGAAGCTGCGATACTAGCATTGGTGCTTATGAATATTGGAACGCTGATTCTGTTATGCGCGCTCGGCGCTCTGAGCCTATGGTACATCGCACGTTGGTACCTGCTGGAGCGGGCGCGGTGCTCGGTGCCTGGCTGGGCGTCGGGGTGGTCGCCCGCCTCCCGCGCCGGGCCATTCAGGTTGGAATGGGCGTGGCACTGCTCATTTCGGCGCTGCTGTTCCTGTCCCGCAATCTCGGCTGGATGCCCGGTGGCGGTGATGCGCTGGGACTGCACGATGGCCGCCTGCTGTTTGCCATTGGCGTCAATTTTGTGCTTGGCGCGCTGATGATGCTGGGTGTGGGCCTGTATGCCCCCTGCCTGATCCTGGTAAGCCTGCTCGGGATGAACCCACTGGCCGCCTTCCCCATCATGATGGGTGCCTGCGCCTTCCTGATGCCCATCGGCGGCGCCAGGTTCATGCAGGTGAACCGCTACAGCCTGCGTGCAGCCCTTGGTCTTACCAGTGTGGGTTAACCTTGGGGCCGAGATCGGCTGACAGGCGGCGGATCGATTCGGAAGGCTCAGGTGGAGGTTTCCCAGCCGCCGCCCAGAGCCCGATAGATCGCCACCAGGTCTGTGGAGATGGCCGTCGTGTTCGTCGCCAGCGAGAGCTGATTCTGCTGCAGGCTGCGCTCTGCATCGAGCACGTCGATGAAGTTGGCGACGCCGCTCGCATAGCGCGCGCGGGCCAGGTTGAGGGCATCGCGGTTCTGCTCCACCGCAGCTGCCAGCGAGACACCCCGATCCCGGTCGGCCTTGTACGCCGCCAGAGCGTTTTCAACTTCGTGCAAAGCCGTCAACACCGTGCGCTCGTAGTCGAGCGCCGCTTCCTGTGCGCGCACGTTTTGCAGGCGGACCGTAGCCCAGCGGCTGCCGTCAAACAGGGGCATCTCGAAGGTTGGACCGATGCTGCCAAAGCGGCTCGCCCACTTCAGCAGATCGGAGGCACTCTGGGATTGGGTTCCACCGCTCGCACTCAGGGTCAGGCGGGGAAACAGGTCGCCTACGGCCACGCCGATCCGAGCCGTCGCGGCATGTAAGCGCGCTTCGGCCTCGCGAATGTCAGGACGGCGCCTGGCGAGGTCGGACGGCAGCCCTATCGGCAACACCGGCGGAACCTGCGGCACAGGCCGCGCCGCCTCCAACTCGGTGCGCAGTGTGTCCGGCTCCCGGCCCATGAGCAGGCTCAGCTGGTTGATGTCCTGAGTCACTTCGCGTTCCAGTCCAGGAACCTGGGCCTGGGTACTGTCGAGCTGGGCGCCGGCATTCGCGACATCGAGCTCAGTCGTGAGGCCCACGGCCTGGCGTTGGCGCGTGAGGTCATAGAGCTCTCTTTGGGTGGCAAGGCTCTGCTCCGTGACCTCCTTGCGCAGCTGTGCACCGCGCAGCTCGATGTAGTTGCGAGCCACATCCGCGCACAGTGACACGAGCACTGCATGCTGATCTTCGACGGAAGCCTGCAGGTCGGCGTTCGCCGCTTCCACGGAACGCCGGACACGGCCGAACAGATCGATTTCCCAGGAAGCGCTTGCTCCAAGCTGGAACTGGTTGTAGGGGTTTGGAAAGCTGCTGGATGGCACGCCCGGAATCTTTATGCTGCCGAACCTGGTGAATTGTGCACCGGTCGTGGTCGTCTCACTCAGTCTCTGGCGTGTATAGGACGTATTCGCGTCGATCTGCGGCAAGAATGCCGCGCTGGCCACCTCCCTCTCGGTGCGCGCCTCCGTGATACGCAATACCGCAGCACGCATATCCAGGTTGGAAGCGGTACTGCGCTCGATCATTGACACGAGCATCGGCTCCTGGAAGGTGGTCCACCAGGCGACGACGGCCTGCGGCTCGCTCTTGAGGGCGCTCGAGGCGCTCGAGGCAGGCGACCATTGCAGCGGAACGTGCGGGTCGGGGCGGGTAAAGTTCGGGCCCACCGAACATCCCAACGGCATGGCAGCCAGCGCAATGATGAGCAGCCGGGCCGGGCTCGATGTGTTGGTTGCGATCATCCTTACCCTCAGGTGATGCGGTTGCCGAACATCCATGAGGCGGCACTCAGTGTGACCGCTGCGATCAGTGCCAGGGGCCACAGATCGTGTGTCAGCAGCGGAAGTCCCACGCCTTCGAGGTAGACACGCCGCGCAATATCGATGGCGTAGCGCAGTGGATTGATGGCAGTGAAGTATTGCAGGACGCTCGGCATGTTGCTCACCGGGGTGGTGAGCCCCGACAACAGCGAGAACGGCATGATGAAGAGCAGCGAGAACAGCATGGCTTGCTGCATGGTGGCGGCGACCGCCGAGAGCAGCAGACCGATGCCTATCGCTGCGAGCAGAAACATCACGAGGCCTGAAAACAGCGTAACGATCGATCCCGCAAACGGGATTCGGAACCAGAGCTGCGCGACCAGGAACACCCCGGCCGCCTGCGTAATGCCGACCAGCATGGACGGCAGGGCCTTACCCGCCATGATTTCGAAAGGCCGGAACGGCGTGACGAGAAGCTGATCGAACGTCCCCTGCTCGCGCTCACGCGCAACCGACATCGCCGTGAGCATCAGCGTCTGAATCATCGCCAGCGTGCCGATCAGCCCCGGAATCATGTTCCAGCGCGTCTCGAGGTTCGGGTTGTACCAGGCCCGGTCTGTCGAGGTGAGCACTTGCGGGGACAGCCCGTGATCCCGCCGCCAGTTGTCATTGAACGCGCCAACCACTGCCGTGACGTAGCTCGAGGCCGTCGCAGCGGTGTTTGAATTGCGGCCGTCCGCGATCACCTGCACATCGGTTCCCTGACCCTGTTGCAGCTTGCGCTCGAAGTCCTGTTTGATCTGCACGACCAGCAACACGCGCCGCTCATCGATGTAAGACTGGATGTCCCGCGGGCTCCGCAGATCCGCCACGCGCTCGAATACACCCGAGCCATCGAGACCGGCGAGCAACTGCCGCGATGCGGCGCTGCGATCCTGGTCGAGCACTGCGTAGGGCACGTGGTTGAGGTCATACGTGGCGGCGTAGCCGAATACCAGGCCCTGCACGATGGCTGGAACCAGGAGGCTCATGCGGCTGCGCCGGTCCTTGAGAACCGCCAGCAGCTCCTTGCGAGTGAGGGCGATGATCCGCAGTAGTGCTTCGAGCATGGCGTGCCCTTCAGTCCAGCCGCTTGCGGGTGGCTGCGCGGCTGCCGAGCCCGAGAAGCGCGGCCATGCCCGCCAGCACCAACATGTTGGGCACGATCACGCGCCAGACATTGCCGGCCAGGAAGATGGTCTGCAGCAGTGTTACGTAGTAGCGCGCCGGCAGCACATAGGTAATGAGCCGGATCGGGGCCGGCATGCTGCGCAGGTCGAACAGAAACCCGGACAACATCAGTGCGGGCATGAATGTGGCCAGCATTGCCAGCTGGCTCGCGACCATTTGATTCTTGACGGCAGAGGAGATCAGCAGGCCGATACCCAGCGCGACCAGGACGTACAGCGTCGAAGCGCCCAGCAGAACGGGCAGCGTCCCGCGCAACGGCACATGGAACAGATACTTTGCCGCAACGATGCACAAGGCGAGCCCGATCAGGCCTAACAGGAAGTATGGCAGGGTCTTGCCGAGCAGAATCTCATCGCTGCGGACCGGCGTTACAAACAGCGACTCGAGGGTGCCGCGCTCCCATTCACGCGCCATCACCATCGCCGTGAGCAGAGCGCCGATGAGTGTCATCACGAGCACGATGAGGCCCGGGACGAGAAAGTAACGGCTCTCGTTGGCATCGTTGAACCACAGCCGCTGCTGAACAGTCACCGATCCGCCGGCGCCTGTCATGGTCTTGCCCTCCGCGGCCTGGCGAGCGTTCCAGGCCTGGATGGCACCCTGCACGTAGCCTTGAATGATGCGGGCCCGGTTTGCGTCGCCGCCGTGCAGCAACACCTGTACTTCGGCGCTGCCTGAATTCACGCGACGCTCAAAATCGGCCGGAATCCGTACGATCGCGTCCACGGACCGCTCGAGCATCAGCTTCTCGGCGGGCTGCATGGCGTGCGTGATCTGTGCGTGAAAGTAAGGCGAGAGTTGGAACCCGGCGACCAGCTCCCGGGCAGCGGGTCCTGGGTCTTCGACCACCACTGCAACGGGTACGTTCTTCACGTCGAGCGACAATCCGTACCCGAACAACAGTATGAGAATCATCGGCAGCACCACGCCGATTGCGATGCTCGAGGGGTCGCGAATTACCTGGCGTGTCTCCTTCACCATGAGCGCGCGAACTCGACGCGCCTTGTCACGCCAGGTGCCGGCGCTCACGCTGCAACCTCACGCGACTGTCCGTTTCGACGCGAGCGCTCGACAATGGCAATGAAGGCATCTTCCATGCTGGGCTCATGCGCTTCGCTCAGATCGGCCATGTGCCGGATCTCCTCAGGACGGCCTTCCGCCAACACCCGGCCCGCATCCATGATCGCGATCCGGTCGCAATACTCTGCCTCCTGCATGAAGTGGGTCGTCACGATTATGGTCACGCCCTGCTCGGCGAGCGCGGTAATCCGGCGCCAGAAGGCACGCCGCGCCAACGGATCCGCACCGCTCGTCGGCTCGTCAAGAAACAGAATCTCGGGCTCATGAAGCAGCGCGGCCGCCATGGCGAGGCGCTGCTTGTAGCCGCCGGGGAGCTGTCCGCTGGGCTCGTGGGCATGCGCGGCGAGCTCGAATTGCTCCATGGCCCACGCAATCCGCGCACCCTTTCGCGAGCCGCGCAGTCCATAGGCGCTGGCGAAGAAATCCAGGTTCTCAGCCACGGTCAGTGCGCCATAGAGAGAGAATTTCTGAGCGACATAACCCAAGTGGGCGCGCGCCGAGGCACGCGCATGACGCACATCCGCGCCGGCAACGCGCAGCTCACCGTCAGTTGCAGGCAACAGGCCGCAAAGCATTCGGAACGTAGTCGTCTTGCCGGCGCCGTTGGGTCCGAGCAAACCGAAGATGGCTCCGCGGTGCACGTCAAAACTGATGTGGTCGACCGCCGTGAAGGCGCCGAACTTCCTGACCAGGTCGTGCACGTGTACGACAACTTCGTCGTCCCGCGCGGCCAGCGGACGATCGAGCGAGATAGTCGACGCGTGTTCCTGGTCGGCCACGCGACGCAGCAGCGACATGAACCCATCCTCGAATCGGGGGGTTGCTGCGGAGACCTGTGCGCCGACCAGCGCGTTGGCCGCTCCTGCTCCCGCGGCGGTGGCCCGGGGCCTTTCGGCCCGCACGAATCGCACCCGGCCTGCATCAGGCACCGCATCGATGACATCCGGCTCATCCAAAAGCCGCGACTGCACGACCCGCGCGTTCTGCCCTGCGGGCAATTCGGCGACAAACACCCGGTTGCGCGCAATGTCAGTAATGTCACTCGGCTGTCCCTGCGCAAGCACCTTGCCCTGGTGTAGCACGATGACGTGACCACAGCGCTCCGCCTCGTCCAGGTAGGCCGTGCTCAGCAGTACCGTCAGTCCTTGGGTGTCAACCAGTTGGCGAACGATCTCCCACAGCTCGCGCCGCGACAGCGGATCGACTCCAACGGTGGGCTCATCCAACAGCAGCAACTCGGGCGAGCGGACCAGCGTGCACGCCAGTCCGAGCTTTTGCTTCATGCCGCCCGAGAGCTTGCCGGCCAGGCGACTCTTGAAGGGGCCGAGGGCCGTCATCTCCATCAAACGGGGATATCGCTCCGCGCGTGCCTCGGGCGAGACCCCATGCAGGTCGGCATACAAGTCGATGTTCTCCGCCACGGTGAGATCTTCGTACAGACCGAACCGTTGCGGCATGTAGCTGATGCGGTCCTGGATCTGCTGGGGATCCGCACTCACATCCACGCCAAGCACGGTGAGCTCCCCGCTGTCGGCGTGCAGTAGACCGGCGGCAAGGCGCATCAAGGTCGTTTTGCCCGCGCCGTCGGGGCCCACGAGCGCGGTCAACATGCCACGAGGCGCTTCGAACGAAACACCATCCAGCGCCTGAACCGCCGGTAGCCGGGGCGGTTGGAAGCGCTTATGCAGATCACGGGTCACGAGAACGGCGGGCACGGCGCCGTTGGTGTTTTTCATTGCTTGCCCGCCCGGTCGAGGTGCACCGTTGCCGGCATTCCCAGACGCAACTGGTCGGCCGGATCCTTCACGAACACGCGAATCTCGTAGACCAGGCTCGAGCGCAGCTCCTCGGTCTGCACCGTCTTGGGTGTGAACTCGGCCATCGGCGAGATGAAACCCACCCAACCCTCAAAGGGCCGCGCAGGGAATGCATCCGTTGTCACGGAGGCACGGAGGCCTTCGCGGACGGACCCGAGGTCCGGCTCGGCGATGTAGGCCCGGATCCACTTCGGATCGGTGATTGCCAGCGTAAATGCGGCCTTCTGCGGCGAGACGATCTCTCCAGGCTCGACGAGCCGCGAGCGGACCACCCCATCGAGCGGAGCCTGCAGCTCCGTGTCCGCCAGCTGCCGACGAAGCAACGCGAGTTGGGCCTCGTCCGCCTTCAGCTGCGCTTCGGCCTGCCCGATGTCTTCCTTGCGTGGACCCGCCACCTGCAGATCGAGAGCCTTGCGACTCACTGCCAGCTTTGCTTCGGCGACCTCGAGCGTCGCGCGGGCGCTATCCAGATCCTGACGGCTGACGGCACGGCCGGACGAGCTGCGCGCGAGCTCGACGAGCCTGTCGTATTGCCGGCGCGCGTTGGCGCTGTCCGCCTGAGCAGACAACACGTTGGCCCTCGCCTGGGCAATCTCTTCGGGCCGGCTGCCGGCATGCATGCGATTGACCACCTGCTGAGCGGCTGCGACATCCGCTTCCGCCTTGGCGACCTGCGGCTGGATGCGCGTTGGATCGAGTCGCGCCATCACCTGCCCCGACTTGACGTGATCGCCCTCCTGGACCAACACCTCGGTGACGCGCTCGCTGGCGTTGAAAGGAAGGTCGGCCTGGCGCAAATCCACGTTGCCGTACAGGACGATGGCATTCGAGCGCTCGTGGCCATCGGCCAGCCACCACGAGGCGGCCGCCGCGGCTGCGAGCACCACAGCCAGCAGAATCCAACGAGCTTTTGTCATCGTGCGTTCCTACCACGCTTGGCTCGCGCGGGTTCTCCCAAGCTAACTTAACGACGCTTCCAGGCAGAAGTCAAATTCAAATTTGAATTTAACAAAGGCGGCCGGTGGTGTAATCTACAGTCCGCACCGCCTGGAGACGTTGCTTCCGTAGACGTATGAGACCTAAGAATATTGTGCGTGCGCGGCGCAAAGCGCCGGCGCGCCGCCCGAGCACCCGCGAGCAGCTGCTGGAGACAGCGGGCCAGGTGTTCTCCGAAAAGGGCTTCGCCGCTGCTACCGGCAAGGAGATCTGCGAGCGCAGCGGCGCCAACGCCGCGGCGGTGGTCTACCACTTCGGCGGAATGGACAAGCTGTATGGCGCCGCTCTGCAGGAGGCGCGCCGGCGACTCGCGCCTTCCGAAACGCTCGTGGCCGCTGTTGAGCGGGAAACGGATCCGAAAGCGAAGCTGAGTGCCTTCATCGGCCTGCTGGTGCGGGCGCTGGCTGGCCCCGCCTCATCCACGTGGGCGGCGCGTCTGTTCAGCCGCGAGGTGATCTCGCCCACAGCGACTTTCGATGCGATGCGTAACAAGGAGATGCGCGCGCGCGCGGCTATCCTGACATCCATTGTCAGCGAATTGACCGGCCTGCCGGATGATGATCCGGCTGTGGCACGCTCGTGTATCAACATCATGGCGCCGTTCGGCGTCCTGATGCTCATCAGCCCGCAGAGCGTGGAACGCGTCTTTCCCGTGCTCTCGTTCGGCCCGGAATCGGCGGCTGACACCACTCGCCACATGGTGCAATTCGCGCTGGGAGGACTGGCCGCGATTGCGCGTGACGCGCGCCGCTAGGAGATCAAGAAGGGAAAACAACAGGGCCAGTGGCAGGAGCGGGGTCAGTCAGGAAGCGGGTCTTCCGGGGGCGGCTTGTTGTTCGCGCCGCTGACGAGAAACTCGATCAATTCCTTGCGCTCGCCCGGGTCAGGGACGCCGGCAAACTTCATCTTGGTACCCGGAACGTAGACTTGGGGGCTGGCCAGAAACCGGTCCAGCCGCGCGCGGTCCCAGCGGCCGCCGAGCTGTTGCATCGCCGGCGAATAGCGAAACCCCACAGCCGAGGCCACGGGTCGATTCACTATCCTGCGCAGATCCGGGCCGATGCCGTTGGCGTCTCCCTCACCGATCATGTGACATCCCGAGCAGGCCCGGAAAAGAGCTTCGCCGGTGCCCACATCGCGATCGGCTTCAATCTCGAGGAGCGCGCCCCTGTCGCTCCACATCATGAGCTGTCCGGCTGACCCTTCGGCAATGTCGCGAATTCGCCGGCCGAACGGAATGCGCTCCAGCATCACGATGCGCGAGTTGCGCACGCGGGCACGGTAGAGCGCGCCATCCTTGAGGGAGGCTACCATCAGATCCTGGTCCCACAACTTGAACTGCGCCCCATGCATCACGAGCAGGCTGGAGACCCCGATGGAAGGGACCCAACTGTAGAACGGCTCTGCGAAGCCGCCGTGCGACCCCGGAACCGCATTCCCGGGCCAGAAATGCGCTCCGTACTGCGTGCCGTAGGTTGCAAGCGGCCAGCCGTAGTTGGCCCCCCGCTGAACCAGGTTGAGCTCATCGCCACCCTGGGGCCCGTGTTCCGTGAGCCAGATTGCCCCCGGGCCGTCCGCGTACAAGCCCTGCGGATTACGATGCCCGATCGTGAAGGCGTGACTGGAGAAATCCGCCAGGTTGAGCAGGATGGTCTTGCCATAGGAGCTCGTGCTGTCCTGGGAAAACACCTCCGGAGAGTTGACGCCGTCGCGCGTGTGATCGCCCACGGCGAGCAGCAACTCGTTCGGGCTCAGAAGAGCCAGCCTGCCACCGGACTGAATGCCGCCAAAGTGCGCCAGCGAGCCCAGCGGGTCGGTGGCGTCCAGCCGGATACAAGGCGTTGATTCAAAAATTGTCCGCCACGCGGCGTTCTCGTCATTGGCCTGCAGAAAGCGCTCGGTATCGAGCTCGAGCATGGACACACGCTCGACGAAACACTTCTCCTGCGCCTTCCAGAAGTGATGAGTGGCGAACAACCTGGTCTTCTCACCGAGATCCTGGGCGAGCAGATCAGCCGTACGGAAATATCCGAGGTCCTCCTGTTGGCCGAACGTGGCCGCGAAGTCATGCCAGTTGATCGGCACGGGCCGCTTCAGGTGTTGGGCCGTCAACGCGCCGGTGGTGGGGGACTTGCTGACCAGAAAGATGTCACCGGCGCCATTGGCGACCACGAATCGATCGCGGAACGCCGCCACGGCTCCGCCGGTCGCAAGAGATGGCTTGATCAACGTGCGGTACTCCGTGACCTTCAGCGCGTACAGCGCCGAGTTCACCCTCCAGGAGCGCACGCTGGGCAACGTGTGTGGCTTGTTTATTCCGCTGAAGGGCAACACCAGACCTGCGAGCGCCAGTGCCGCGAGCAGGGCTGCGCGGATCCGTGGGCGACCGCGAAGCGCAACCGTGACGGCTGCAAGCGCCCCGCCGTACAGGAGCTCGGGCAGAATCACCCTGTTGGGAACAGTCCCGTGAGCGTGCCAGGCGAATATCAGTGCCGGTGCGAAACCCACGACCAGCGAGCTGATCAGTGTATCGATCCCTACATAGCGTCCGCGCCACTCGCGCCACACGAGCAGCCCAGCACACACGACGTAGCCTCCTCCCAGAAGCCACGCGATGTCGCGCATCTCCACTGAAAGGCTCCGCAGAGAAGACGGGAGTAACGTGGCAACACCGAGCGCAAGCCCCGCTGCGCAAAGTAGTTGCAGGATGGTCAGCAGGCCGGCCCTGGATGGCGCCCGGGCCCTGGCTGCGGCCGGATTTCGGGTGACCGCGTCTATTATGAAAGCTCCCTGAAAGGCTTGCGGGAGGATGAAGAGCGCGGCTTTTGCTGTCAAGACCGGTAGGCGGGCGCCGGCCCGTCCAGCCCGGGTTACCAGAACATAATGTAGAACACGAGCACCGCAGCAAGAACCACGAGGCTCAGCACGACATCCACTGCGTTCCAGCTCGCACGAGTTGCCTGCCTCTCCTGCGGTGTAGCCCCGTACCAGGTGAATCGCAACGCGCCCGGCTCAGGCGGCCGCGTCAACAAGCTCAGTACGATCATCAGCAGCGCCGTCGTAACGAGGAGTATCTGGGTGTAATAGAGCCAATGAATACTCCAGAATTCGAACACCCAGCCGTGCCGTGCCCGTATGGGGGCCAGGGCCGCATTGTATTGTTCGAGGGTGATGGTGTTGTGGTACCGCTGTTGCTTCAGCGCGGCTACCAGGGCCCCGTCATTGCGCATGACGAGATCGGCGGCCAGGCGCGCGAATCCGCCAATCACTCCCACGGCGAATGCCCAGAACGCCGCAGTCGCCGTGGCACGCTTCCAGAACACGCCCAGCAGAAACAACACGGCGATAGCCGGCGAGAGATATCCCTGGACGCTCTGCAGGTAGACGTAGAGATCCGAATGGAGGCTCTTGATCACGAGCACCCAGCAGACCCCCATGATGACTATGGCCGCGGTTGCAATTCGGCCGACCAGCACCTCTGCCCTGCCCGATGCGTCTGGATAGCGCTCCCGGAAGAAGTCCATGGTCACGAGCGTGGCGGCCGCGTTGAATTTCGAGGCAAGGGATGCCATCAGTGCGACGATCATCGAGCATGCGACCATTCCACGCAGGCCGTGGGGGAGAATCTGCGCGACGAGCGAGGTGTAGGCGGCATCGCCACTGGTACTGAATCCGGCCTGTGGCATGCGCGTCAGTGCAAACGCGATCATGCCCGGAACCAGGAAAATGAAGACCGGCGTCAGTTTCAGGAAGGCGGCGAGAATCGCTCCCCGGCGCGACTGCTGTTGATTCTTGCCGGCCAGCACCCGCTGCACGATGTATTGATCCGTGCACCAGTACCAGAAACCTATGATGGCCGAGCCGGGCAGCACCGCGGCCCACGACCAGTCAGGATCCTCCAGTGGCCGGATCAGATGGATATTGTCGCCGGCCGCGGCGACCGTCGCCCGCCAGCCCGCCGCGAGGTCGCCGTGCCCGAGCACGCTCAGGCCGGCAAACAGGATGCATACCGAGCCCAGGATCAGGACCGGCGCCTGCAGCACCGCCGTGTACATGATTACGCGCAGCCCGCCCAGCACTGTGTACAGACCGGTGGTGGCCGCAAGACCCAACGCGATCACCCAAAAGACATCCACCTGGAAACCAAGGATGTTGACCGTGTCGATGCCGAGCAATGTGCGCACTACTACGTCGCCGGCGTAGATCGTGACTGCAATCTTGGTGAGCACGAGGCTCGCAATGGTCAGGAGGCTGAGCACGTTTCGCGAGCCGCGGCTGAAGCGCAACTCGAGAAACTCCGGCATGGTGAACACCTTCATGCGGTCATAGAGCGGCACGAAGACCCAGCCCAGCACCAATATCAGCCAGGACTGGATCTCCCAATGGGCCATGGCCATGCCGGTGGCAAAACCGGCCCCTGCGAGACCCACCAGGTGCTCGGAGCCGATATTCGAAGAGAAGATGGAGGTGCCGATCTGCAGCCAGTTGCTGTCGCGGCCCGAGAGGAAGTAGTCCTGACCCGAGCGCGCCTTGGTACGCATGGCGTACAAGACGATCGCGAGCATGACCAACACGAACAGGCCGACGACCAACCAGTCGGCGGCATCGAACACCCCGCCTGGAGCGGGTGTCGCTATAGGCTGCACAACACTTCCACTTTATCGGCCCCCTCTGACTGGTTACCCCGCGACCACGGGTCAGAGCACGCGCACGCCTGCCGGTGGCGCCGCCACGGTCTTCAGTGGATTGCGCAGTGGCAGCAGGAACGGTTGCGCTTCGATCTCGAAGACATCCCCCGGCTGCGTCCTGATTCCGTCCGAGAATGACAAGGTCGCCGTTCCGAAGAAATGCACGTGCACATCGCCCGGCCGGCGGAACAGGTCATACTTGAAATGATGATGCTCGAGATTGCGCACGTGATGCGACATGTTGGCTTCACCCGTCAGGAAGGGTTTCTGCCAGATCGCCTGCCCGCCGCGCGTAATGCGCGCCGTACCGTGGATGTCGGCGGGTAGCTCGCCCACCAGCAGCTCCGGACCCAGGGATGCGCAGCGCAATTTCGAATGAGCCAGGTACAGGTAGTTGGTCCGCTCCATGATGTGATCGGAGAATTCGTTGGCCAGCGTGAAGCCCAGGCGGCAAGGTGTGCCGTCGGCGGCGATGAGGTAGATGCCCGCGAGCTCGGGCTCTTCGCCGGCGTCGGCGGCGAATTCCGGCGACAGCAGCGGACTTTCGGGCGCAATGATACTGCGCCCATCTCCTTTGTAGAACCACTCGGGCTGCACGCCGACCTGGCCGGCGGCCGGCTTGCCGCCCTCGAGGCCCATGCGAAACATCTTCATTGAGTCTGATGCATCGGACGAATGTGCGTTCGCGTGCATCCGGTCACGGGCGTCGGCGGATCCCAGGTGTGTCAGGCCTGTGCCAGTCAGGAGGACGCGAGCGCTGTCTGAATGATCCACCGGCGTGAGGATGCGCTTGTGGCGCAGAGCTTCGGCGAGGTCGATCTCTTCGCCGTATCCATGTTTGTCCAACAGGGCCGGCAGTGTGGTGTTGGCGCTGATTGCCTCGCTCGCAAGGGCATAAACGGATGTGGCGCCCTTGATGCGCCGCGCGGTTGTGCCAACCGTGGCGGCGGCTACGAGCCGTGCGCCGCCGGTGTCGAGCATTTGAATCAATCGCAGTGACATGGTCAGCGTAGGTCCCGGCCCGCGCGCCTCGCGCGGGACTTCCTGGCGACGGGCGGATCGTATGATAACTCAGACAAATTGTCATTCCCGGCCGGGGGCGGTGCTAACCTGGCGGGGCCGGGTCATTCCCGGCCGGGGGCGGTGCCGACTTGGCGGGCCCGGTCGTTCCCCGCGCGTACGCCTCGCAGTGGTCTGCCGGGCGGTGCTAACCGGCGCGCCCCAGTGATCCCCGGCGCGCGCGCCTCGTGCGGGCGGGGCTACTCCACCCGCCGGCGGTCGGAACGACGCGAGCTGGGCGTGTCGGCGCGCGCCAGCTCGATCAGCTCGCTCATCGCTTTCTGCGCTTTGGCGGCGTCCTTCGCGGCGATCGCGGTGAACACCCGCAGGTGATCGGGCAACGGGTCGCGGCGCAGGGGGCGCTTGCGCTGCTTGAAGATGGTCGTAGTGCTGATCGCGGCGCTCACACCACTGGTCAGCGAAATGATGAATGGATTGTCCGTGGCTTCCAGCAACGTTGTATGGAAATCGAGGTCCGCCTGCCGGCCTTCGGGCGTCGCCAGCGTGTATTCGGCCATACCATCCAGCGCCGCGCGCATGGCCTTCAGGTGCGCGGCCGACCGGCGCGTCGCCGCGAGGCCCGCCGCAGCCGACTCGACCATGTTACGCAGCTCGAACAGGCTGTTGAGGAGGGCCAGGTCCGGCTCGGATTCGAAGGTCCATTCCAGCACGTCCGGATCCAGCAGGTTCCATTTTGACTGCGGATTGATGCGTGTGCCCACTTTGGGACGAGCGTCCACCAGGCCCTTGGCCGCGAGGATGCGCACCGCTTCGCGGTACGCCGTCCGTGACACGGCGAGCTGCTCGCTGGCCGCGATCTCGCTATTGAGCAGGTCGCCGGGCTTGTACTGCCCGGAAACGATCGCGATGCCGAGCTTCCGGGCAATCGTGCCGTGCAGTCTCAGAGCCCGGGTCGGTGTCTGCGCGGAAGGCGGCTGGCCGGTCATGTCTTGTTTTCGTAGCTGTTGGTTCGCGGCAAACCCGCCTCCCTACTATACGCGGGCCGGGCTTGCCGCGCTGCGCGGACTGGCTTATTGTCTGAGTTATCAAATTGCTTCGCCGGCTGCCGGCCGGGACTTTCCGCGGGAGGGGGGATGGAAATCATGGAATCATCGTTGGGATTGATTGTGCGCGGTTGCGTGGCAGCCCTTGCGTTCGCGACGCTGACCGGTGCAAGCGCCGCCGACTCCCCTGCCACGGCGACGATTCACGCGGATCAGCCGGGCGCAAAGATCGACCGCCACATCTACGGGCAATTTGCGGAACACCTGGGCCGCGGAATCGAGGAAGGTGTGTGGGTCGGGGAGGATTCCAAGATCCCCAACGTGCGCGGCTTCCGGAACGATGTTGTCGCCGCGTTGCGCGAGCTTCACGTTCCGGTCGTTCGCTGGCCGGGCGGCTGCTTTGCCGACGAGTACCATTGGCGTGACGGCATAGGGCCGCGCGCTACCCGTCCCGTCACCCTCAACACCAACTGGGGCGGGGTCCCCGAGAGCAATGCATTCGGTACCCACGAATTTCTCGATTTCGTGCAGCTGATTGGTGCCGACGCCTACATCAACGGCAACGCCGGAACGGGCTCGCCGCGGGAGATGGCCGAGTGGCTGCACTACCTGACTTCCGACAAGCCAACGGCACTGACCGCCGAGCGTGCCCGTAACGGACACCCCGGCCCCTGGAAGATCGCCTACTTCGCAGTAGGCAACGAAACATGGGGATGTGGCGGCAACATGACACTCGACCACTATGTCGACGTGTTTCGCCAATACGCAACCTTCCTGAAAACCCCGCTCGGGGCGCGTCCCGAAATCATCGCCAGCGGCGGCCACGATGAGGACACCTCATGGACCGAGGGTCTCCTCGCCAGAGGCGGGGCCGACCTCGGCGCCGTCTCATTTCACTACTACACCATTCCCGGCGAACTGTGGCGCAACAAAGGTCCCGCCATCGGGTTTGGCGCAGAGCAGTGGGTCTCGACGCTGGCTCACACCCTGAGGATGGAGGACTTCATCCATGCTAATACGGCGATCATGGACAAGTACGATCCACAGAAGAAAGTGGCATTCGCCGTGGATGAATGGGGCACCTGGTACGATCCCGAAACCGGCCGCGAGCCTGGCTTCCTGTACCAGCAGAACACGCTGCGTGATGCAGTCGTAGCTGCCATCAATTTCAACCTTTTCCACCAGCACGCCGATCGCGTCCGGATGGCCAATATCGCGCAGATGGTCAACGTGCTGCAGGCAATGGTTTTGACCCGGGGCCCGCAGATGGTCCTGACTCCCACCTATCACGTTTTCCGCATGTTCCGGCCATTTCAGGATGCGACATTCCTGCCGACCGATCTGCAAACGCCCCGTTACACGCTCGGAAATACATCGGTTCCAGCGATCAGCGTTTCGGCAGCCCGGACCGCCGCGGGCGCAATCGTCATTGCGCTGGTCAACCTCGACCCCGGCAAGGCGATGCCGATCTCCCTATCACTGCCGGGCGCGACACCGCGCACCGTCAAGGGAGAAATTCTGACCGCGTCGGCCTTGGATGCCCACAATACTTTTGACAACCCGGATGCCGTCCTCCCGGCCCGCTTTACCGGTGCATCCATCAAGAGCGGCAAGCTATCGCTCACCCTGCCAGCGAAATCCGTAGCCGTTCTGAACGTGGAGTAACTGAGTTTGCGAAGTAACGGGCCTACTTGACGACGCGCACGGCAAGGATGGTCTTTTCCGAATACACCTGTCCGGGACGCAGGATGGCTGACGGAAACGACGCCTGGTTCGGCGAGTCGGGAAAGTGTTGGGTCTCGAGGCACAGCCCGGTGCGGTACGCGAATACGCTTCCCCCGCCCGCCGCCGGCTTGCCGTTCATGAAGTTGCCTGTGTAGAACTGCACGCCCGGCTGCGTGGTGCGGACTTCGAGCGAGCGGCCGCTTTTCGGATCGGTCACCACCGCCGCAAGCGTGATCCCGGCGGCGGCCTTGTTGAGCACCCAGTTGTGATCGTAACCATGACCCCGTTGAAGCTGCTCATCCGGGTCGCCGATCCGGGCGCCAACCACGTGCGCAGTCCTGAAATCGAACGGTGTGCCCGCAACCGCGCGCAGCTCGCCGGTGGGGATCAGTGTTGCATCCACCGGAGTGAAACGATCGGCATTGATCCTCACCACATGGTCCAACACAGGGACGCCCGGATCGCCCGTCAGGTTGAAATACGCGTGGTTCGCGAGGTTTACCGGGGTCGGCGCAGTCGTAGTCGACCCATATTCGATCTCGAGATTGTCATGGTCGTCGAGGCGGTAGATCGCGTGCGCCGTGAGCTCGCCTGGATATCCCTCATCCCCCGCGGCGCTGACATAGGTCAACCGCACCCCATTTCCCTCGGACGCCGGCAACGGCTCGGCCTGCCAGATGCGCTTGTCGAAGCCACGGGTGCCGCCATGCAGGCTGTTGGGGCCATCGTTCGCCGCCAATTGGTAAGTCTTGCCGTCCAGCGTGAAGCGGGCTTTGGCAATCCGGTTGGCATAGCGCCCAACGGTCGCGCCGTAATACGCCGTAGCGCCCAGATAAGGCTCGAGGGTGTCGAAGCCCAACACGATGTTCTTGAAGTGGCCGGCTCGATCCGGCGCCTTCAGTGACACGAGGGTAGCGCCATACGTCGTAATCCGCGCTTCGACGCCGTGGACGTTGGTCAGTGTGTAGATTTCCACGCTTCCATCACCTATCCGCCCCCAGGAAGACCTCGCGGGCGCCTTGGATTGATGCGCTGCTTCCGCCGCCCGGCCCGATACGCCGCCCACAGCCAGCGCGGCAACCAGCAAAACTCTGAAGGACAGCCCCATGGGGCTATCTTGCCAAGCCACGGGGTGTGTGGCAATTTGTCTGAGTAATGAAAGAAACAACGGCATCACCTCGCCTCCTGCGCTCCAGGGCCTGGTTTGACGATCCGGCCAACGCGGACATGACCGCCTTGTACCTGGAGCGATATATGAACTTCGGACTGACGCTTGCCGAGCTGCAATCGGGACGGCCGATTGTCGGCATTGCGCAGACCGGCTCCGATCTGTCGCCCTGCAATCGCCATCATCTCGTCCTCGCCGCACGGCTGAGGGAGGGTATACGCGACGCCGGCGGTGTGCCAATCGAATTTCCCGTTCATCCGATACAGGAAACGGGCAAGCGCCCCACGGCCGGCCTCGATCGGAATCTCGCCTACATGGGCCTGGTGGAGATTCTGTATGGATATCCCATCGACGGCGTGGCTCTGACGGTCGGATGTGACAAGACCACCCCGGCCTGCCTCATGGCGGCTGCGACAGTCGATATTCCCGCCATCGCCTTGTCGGTGGGGCCGATGATCAGCGCCTGGGCAGAGGGCAAACGCATCGGTTCGGGCACAGTGGTCTGGAGGGCGCGGGAGCGCTTCGCCGCAGGTGAGATCGACCGGACTGCGTTCATCAAGCTCGTCGCGTCTGCGGCCCCTTCCACGGGTTACTGCAACACGATGGGTACCGCAACTACTATGAACAGCCTCGCCGAGGTGCTGGGCATGTCATTGCCGGGATCTGCGGCGATTCCGGCTCCTCATCGCGACCGCCAGGAATGCGCCTACGAGACCGGGCGCCAGATCGTTGAAATGATTCACGCCGATCGCAAGCCGTCCGACATCCTCACCCGCGAGTCCTTCATCAATGCCATCCGGGTGAATTCCGCGCTGGGCGGATCGACCAACGCCCCCCTGCATCTCATCGCGCTCGCCCGTCACGTTGGGGTGGAATTGTCCATCGACGACTGGCAGAAGTACGGTTACGACGTTCCACTCCTCGTGAACCTGCAGCCGGCCGGTGAGTACCTGGGCGAAGATTTCTATCGCGCCGGAGGCGTTCCGGCCGTGGTTGCCCAATTGTTGCAACAGGGCCTGATCTTTGGCGACGCCCCGACAGCCAACGGACGCTCCATCGGCGACAATTGCGCCAACGCGGTCATCCAGGACGAAGCCGTGATCCGTCCCTTCGGGCGCCCTCTCACCGTCAAGGCAGGCTTCCTCGTGCTGCGAGGCAACCTGTTCAACTCCGCGATCATGAAAACCAGCGTCATTTCGCGAGAGTTCCGCGAGCGCTACCTGGCGGATCCCAACGATCCGGAAGCCTTCGAGGGTCGCGCCGTTGTGTTTGACGGCCCGGAGGACTACCACGCGCGAATCGACGATCCCGCGCTGAACATCAATGAGCGCTGTGTCCTCTTCATGCGCGGCGCGGGTCCGATCGGCTATCCGGGGGGTGCCGAAGTGGTCAACGTGCGGGCACCTGTCCAACTCATCGCGCAGGGGATCCACGTGTTGCCGTGTATAGGTGATGGTCGTCAATCCGGTACGTCAGGCTCCCCGTCGATCCTGAATGCATCACCCGAAGCGGCCGTTGGTGGCGGCCTCGCAGTTCTTAGAACCGGTGACCGCATACGTGTGGATCTGAGGAAGGGCCAGGTGAACGTTCTCGTATCCGCGGAAGAACTGCTGCAACGCCACGAAGAACTGAAGGCGGCCGGGGGCTATGTCTATCCGGAAAGCCAGACGCCGTGGCAGGAAATGCAACGGGCCGCGGTGAGCCAGATCGAGACGGGTGCGGTGCTGGAGCCGGCGGTCAAATATCAGCGGATTGCGCGGACGAAAGGAACTCCACGGCACAATCACTGATTCGCTCGGACGACATCAATTGTTGCCAAGCAGCCCGGCGGTCACATTGATGGCAAACCCGAGAACGAAGAGGTTGAATACGAACGCGATGACCGCGTGCACCGTTACCGTCTTGCGAATTCCAGTCTGCGTCGTGGCGACATCGGCGGTCTGACACGCCACGCCGATCGTAAAGGAGAAATAGACGAAGTCCCAGAACAGAGGCTGGCGTGTTTCGGGGAACGAGAGGGGCGGCGGCGCGTCCTCCGCCACGCTGTAATAGATATCAGCGTAGTGAAGAGTGAACATCGTGTGAACGAGCAGCCACGAGTTCACGATGGTCATGCATGCGAGGGCCAGGTGAGCAACCCGATCTACTGCGGCAACGTGCTTGAGCGTAGAGAGCAGGGCAACGATAGCCGCCACGCTGAGTAGCGCCGCAGCAACCACGAACACCACTATCACGGGCGCGGTCGGGTCCTCTTCCTCGTAATGGGTGCGCAATTGCCTCGCGTCCAGGCCTCGCATCCGGAGATAGGTCAGCGGCACGAGAAACAATATCGCGGCGTTCCACCCCGTCAGCACTCTGCTGATCACCAACCAGCGTGACGGGAGAGCCACCGCTACCACCACGCCCACGAGGGTCGCCGCCCACACCTTGGTGTGGTTCCAGATCAGCATGTTCCAAGTCGAGCGGCCGGGTGCCTTCGTGGTCGTGGCTGGCCGCACCACCCTGCGGTTTCTACGGGCTCTCATGGCGACATTCTGTGACGGGATTCGGCGCAGAAAGCAACTGCCTCGTAAGAAGCTTGGCCCCACCCTTCAGGCCATTACACAATGCGCTATTTAATATATGTCGCGCTCCTAGCCCCCATCCTCCCGTTGTGCGCGGGCGAAGTGTATAAATCGGTCGATGCGCAGGGACATGTCGTCTATTCAGACCGGGCCAGCACCCCCACGGCTCAGAAATCGGTTGTCCATGTGATTCAAGGCGACCCGGCCGAGGCTGCGCGGGTCGCCCGGCAGACGAGTCTTCTGAAGGCCGAGGACAGCCAGCGCAAGCGCGAGCAGGATATCGACAGCCGCAACAAGGCCCAGGAGGACCACGCCAGACAGGTTGCCTGTGAAAAAGCGCGCAACGCCTACAATTCGCTCAAGGATGCGAATCTCGTCTACAAGCTGGACGCTCAGGGAAATCGCGTGTTCTATACGGACGCCGAGGCCGATGCGCGCAAGGAGCAGGCTCACCAGGCCCTGATCGGTGCCTGTGGGAAGTGACTAAGGCGGGCTCTCGAGGGAAACTCGCAGGTGCCCCAGCGAGGCACGTGCGAATCTCTCGACCAGGGCCGGTGCGAAGTGATTCAACTTGTCCAGGGATTGGCGGTTGTCCGCGGTCGCGGTCAGTTGCCAGCCTTCCGGCGTACGCTGCAGCGATAGCGCCGTCCCTGGAAAAACCGCATCCGATAGTTCGATGCGTACTTCATCGTTCGTGGAGCTGCGAGCCTGGACCGAAGCCAGGGCACGACGGACCTGCTTCTCGATGAGTTCCGCAATGGACGGATCGGGTGCTCCGGCCGGTGCGGCAGGTTGGAAGCCGGGCCCCTGGTCGATCACACGTTGTGCCTGCAGCATGGCCGAGACATCCACGGCTGAGGGGCGTGGGTGCTCGGCGAGGTCCTTTCGAGCCGTCAGATCGGCCAGCTGCCGTATTGTGACCGGCGCATCCATCAGGCTGCGAAACAACAGCGCCTGCTGTCGTACATCTGCCGGATCCGATGCCTGCGACCCGCTTCGAGTTGACGAGTCGCTGCCGCTCGAAGGGGCATCGTTGCGATTCGCGGTCCCGTTGACGACGTTGCTGCTACTGACGGAAATACTCGACTCGCTCACGCTTCCTGCTCCTCCAGGCGCAACACTCTTTGCCCTTGCGCCTTCTGCAAACTTGCCTGCAATGTCCGTAGTGCGTCCTGTCGGGCCAGCGTGCGCCGATATATCGCTCGCGCGTCCATGGCTGCCGAGGATGCCGCAGTAAGCAATTCATCGGCATCGGCAAGCACTTTCGCTGCCCCCGTCACCCGGCCTCGATGAGCCTCGCACCGCAGCGACGCGCCAGTCAGCGTTGCCGCCTGGATACCGGAGCCCGGATTGGAAATCGACTCCGTCAGCCTGTCGCGTTCGAGGTGGTACGCAACGACAGCTGCCTCCCACTGTTCCAGTGCCGCCTGGCGCTCCAACTCCCGCTGATGCAACATCCCGTTGCGCTCATGGACTACGGCCAGTGCACAATCCACGCGCCGCTTCTGCACTGCCAGGAGTGAAGTAAGGCGTGAACCCGCACTCATTTGCAGATTCCCGTCAACGCCATCACGCTCTCATCGAATCCGCTCAGTTGGTCCGCTGGCTGTTGCAGCAGCTTGCGTATGGCGGGAAGGTTGCGAATGGCTTCGTCCGCCTCGGTGTCGGATCCCCGTTTGTACTCCCCGATCTGCAGCAACAATTCCACGTCCTGATACTTTGCGAGCTGCTTGCGGAGCGACGCTGCTGCGTGCAGATGAGCGGGCTGCGCTACGCGCGGCATGACACGACTGGCGCTTGCCAGGACATCAATCGCCGGAAAATGATTGGCGGCCGCGAGCTTTCGCGATAGATAGATGTGACCATCGAGGATGGAGCGCACTTCCTCGCCGATGGGATCGCCCTCCTCGTCCTCCAGCAGCACCGTATAAAAGGCTGTGATCGACGCGCGCTCATTGTTCCCAGTGCGCTCGAATAACCGCGGCAGCGCAGAAAACACCGAGGGTGGATAGCCGCGGCGTGCAGGAGGCTCGCCCACCGCCAGTCCCACATCGCGCAGTGCCCTCGCGAATCGAGTCACCGAATCCAACAACAACAGAACCCGTTTGCCCTGGTCTCTGAAATACTCCGCGATAGCCGTCCCGACATAGGCGGCTCGTCCGCGCTCGAGCGCGGGCCTGTCGGACGTCGCAACCACAACGACGCTCTTGCGTTGACCCTCTGCACCAAGGTTATCGTCGATGAATTCGCGCACCTCCCGACCACGCTCGCCGAGAAGTACGATGACATTCACATCGGCTGCGGAGCGCGCGAGCATGCCCAGTAAGGTGCTCTTGCCCCCGCCGGCGGCAGCGAAAATACCCACGCGTTGACCCTCTCCGACCGTCAACACAGTGTCGAGCGCCCGAACGCCAGTATGGAAAGGCTGGCGGATCGGGATGCGAGTCATTGCGTTTGGAGCATCTCGATATACGGGCACCCGTGCAAGGTTGGTGGGTGCTGGTTGGCCGTCAACGACATTTCCCAGCGCATCGAGGGTACGCCCCAGCAGATCATCACCTGCGCCTACAGTCGCCTGAAAACCTTTCGAAACGACTTCCGTGTCGGCAGAGAGTCCATCCAGAGTGCCCAGTGGCGTGAGCAGCGCCATCCCGCGCTCGATTCCAACCACCTCGGCCGTCAAAAGCTGCCGGCTTCCGGGATCCCGTAGCTCGCAGACATCGCCGATACGCGCATTCACGCCTGTCGCGCGAATCAAAGTACCGCGCGCCTCTGCTACGCGGCCAACCCGCTTCAGCGTCTCGATGCTGCGCAAAGCCGCGAGGAGCCGATCAGGCTCGGTGCCTCGTGATGCGCTCACGCGGAAGGCTCCGTTGCAACAGCGGCGAGGGCTGCCCGCACGGTCTGCAGCTGCGCTGACAAACCAACCTCGATGCGACCCAGCTCCGTTTCCACGATACATGCCATGGGATCGAGCTGCGGATCGATCACCAGCTCCACCGTCTCGACTTCCGGATGAGCGCCCTGCCATCGATCGAGCATCTCGCGCGTGCACTTCTGCGCCGCGCTACTGATTCTGACGCATATATGGCGCTCTTCCCGTATCGCAGCGAGTCCTTCCGCGGCCAGCGCCGCAACGAGATCACCCTGGTCGAGCCGCGGCACGATTCGCGCAACGATCGATACCGCCAACTCGACAATGCACAACTCCGAAGCCGCAAGCAGCTCGCGAGCCTGCTTTTGCGCCTCGAGCACATGTTTGATCGCCTCCGACTGCGCATGGGCGACACCGGCTGCGCGCCCGTCGAAGTAGGCGCGCCTCTACAGGAGCTCTGCCTGCCGTTTCGCCGTCTGCAGTACTCGTCCAGCTTCGCTCAACAGGCCGTTCAACTCGCTCACCTCTGCCCAGGCGCGCCGCGGAATGCGCTGCCCGGCAACCGCCGTGAGCAGGTGCTCCGAGTCAGTCAAGGCGATTGTCGCGGTCAACGGGTCTCTCCCACCGAACCGGTCCGCAGGCCCGCAACGGGCTTGGCGCCGGGATTTGCGGCTCTGCGATCCGGCTGTTGAATCCTCAGGCGCAGGCAAGCCTCCGCCGCGGCTGCTGTCAGACTCGGCGCGCAGGCATCGAACCACCACGCCCGCTCGTAAGTCAGCCGGACACTTTCGCCCCAGGCCGGATGCAAAGCATCGGCGAAGCCGGCAAACTCGGTCGCACCGCACCTCACCAATCGCTCCACCATGTCGAGGTCACCGGCGGCGGTCGCGGGTGCGGACTGGCTCGGAGCTGCGGGAAACGCGAGTACACGCGCATAGCGTTCCGGACCCAGCGCGCTGCGGATCTTCACCACTTCGGGACGGTTGACCAGGGTGCGTATCGTCGCCGCCATGGCGAGCGAGCCCAAGTCGAGCGCACACTCGAAGGGATCCGTCACGAGCGGCGCCAGCCACGCTGCGGCCCGAAGACGGCCAATCGCATCGGAATCGAGCTCGGCCGGCAGACCGAATAACACCGGGCTGACCGTGCAGAGGCGCTTGGCCAGCCAACGGCGCCCCAGCGCCAGCTTGCGTGCCTGCGTGAGCAGCTCGATCGGAACACTGGGCAACCAACTGGAATGCACGCGCTTGAGCGTCTCGACTTGGACCTCAAACCACAGTCTGGCATCTTCGGGCAGAGACACTGGTCACCTCGCGGCCACCGGCACTGGCAGCAGCATCGCTGTACCGTTGGCGGCGGCAGTGGCAACAGCTGCCGCCGCGTGCCGGGTAAAGAATTTCACCGTGACACGATTGACGTCCTTCAATCCTTCGATGCCGTCCGTGACGATTGCCTTGATGTCGGTTTCACGCAGTTCGAGATTCGCGCCCGGCCGCTGGATGATGACCACGGAAGCCGAAGCGGACTGCGGCTTGTCATCCAGCAGGCTGCGCTCCGGCAGGGCAATGTGCACCCGGGCGTCCACAATCCCGTCCAATTGCATCAATGTCTGCTGCACTTCCTGGGACAGCGCAAAGATGTACCGCGCGCGCTCCTCCAGCGGGGAGGAGACGAAGCTCTCTTTCGGGAAGACATCGCCCAGTGTGCGCAGTGACTGGCGCGGCAGGCCGGCCGCGCCCAGGACGGCCATGGCGTTCGGAATCTCATCGTGTGCCACTGCAATCGACCAGCCCTTGGCTTTGGTCATCTGCGCTTTCTGTGCATCAATGTGCGCCGACAGCAGGGTCGCCTGCACTTCGTTGGCCTGGGTCTCGGTGAGATCGGTGTACAGCGGGCTTTTGCTGCAACCGGTGAGAATGCCCGCGGCAAACACCAGTGCGGGCAGTGCCGTGAGTATGGCGGGGCGATGCATGCGCAAGCCTCAGGTCTGCTCGCGGAACAACTGTTGAACACCCTCGGACGTGCGGTTTGCGACGTTCGAGGTCAGCTCGCAGTGGAACAGGAACTCCTGTGCCTTCAAGGTCATCATCAGCATGTCGGAAGGCCGGAGCTCTCCATGCTGCATCTGCAGCGCCCTGCTGCCGAGAGACTCCGCGCGGCCGTTGAGATTGTCCAGCGTTGCCATTACGGTCCGAAATCCCTGCGACTCGCTTGCAGACACGTGCATCGTGTGTGCCGAGGCAGGCGCGGTGTTCGCGGCCGCTGCAAACGCCGCGTCGAAATGGGAAACCTCGAATACCGATGCGCTGTTTGCCGCGCCCGCCGAACCTGCGCCGGCAAGGGCCGGCTCCGCTGGCTGCAACTCGAATGCCAAACTGGCGACTGCGTCCATGACGCCTCCTACTGCTTACTGCTTGCGGCCGAGCGTCTGCAATGCCTCACCCACGCTCGTCGTCGCCGTGGAGGCGTTCGTTGCCAGGAACGAGAACCTCATCGACTCGGCGGTGAGCTGTGTGACCTGCGACGGCTGATCCTGTCCGGCGTTGCTCACCTGATCGGACAGTTGCGTAATTACCTGCGCCTGCTGATTCAGAGCCTGTCCCCAGGCCTTCGCCATCGCCTCGTACCAGGACTTGGTATCGTTGGCGCTGGGGCTGTACGCCGAGCTCAATGATATGTTGCGTGAAAGAAGTTGTGAGGCCGAGGTGGACTGCTGCGTCGAGGAGGACGGGTTGGTTGAGCCCGTGGTCCCCGTTGAAGTCTGGGTTGGATACATCACCGAGTAGATCGTAGTCATAGTTACTCCTTTTGCGCGGGCGTTGCCCGCTCACCGTCGCTCCAGGGCAAACCCGACCGGGTTTGCCCGTGCGGGCATGCCCGCACCCTTCTGCGCGGGCGCTCGCCCGCTTACTGTCGTTCCGGACTGCCTGAATTCGCCAGCCGTGTGCGTGGGATCCGCCAGCTTCCAGTGCTCCGTGTGGCCGTCCCGCTCGACCAGCACCTCGCCCTCTTTCACTCCGGGCAATCGGCCACCTTGTGGCAGAGAGGCGCCGACGTAGTAGCGCGACCCATCGGCAGTCACCACATACGGATCAGCGCTGGCAACAACCGAAACGATGCGCGTGCCATCCACGGTTGTACCGTGCATCGACCCGCCGGGGTGATCCAGGTTGATGGCCATGACACGTTTCAGACCGACGATCTCCCTGACCGCTCGGGACTTGACGATAGCCTCGAGAGCTCGCGGGTCGCCGAGATGTCCGCTCACGGTCACCGCGCCGTCGCCGTTGTACTGTGCCTCGCAAGTGATGCCGGACAGGCGCAACACCTCGGCAACATCGTGGGCAATCGAAGCCCCGGAGCGGGAAGTGACGGCCGCGGCTGCGGTCGCCTGGCCTGCAGCGCCCTGTGCCGATTGCCCGGTGATTGCGAGCGAGATAGCACGAACCGCAAACACTGTGGCGACGATCGCTGCCACCACGGCGGCCGCGACACTCAATGGCCGCCGTCTCAGCATTTGTGACACTGACTGCGCTCTCGATGGCGGAGCCTTCGCGGGCGGGTGTTCATTCGCGTTCACTTCCGCGGGTGCATCCACTGGCGGGGCCGTCGCAACGATTTCGAACGCGGCACTGCCAATGATCACCGGGACCCCGGGATGCACGAAAATGGTCGCGCCCGGATCCTGCTCGTGCCCGTTCACATTCAAGGCACCCTCGATCGTTCGCAGAAAGAACTTGTCGGCCTGCCTCTTCAGAACACAGTGATGGCTGCGTACACCGGTGTCAGCGAGAATCACGTCACAGTCATCGCTCGCGCCAATCACCAGCATGTCGGCGGTGTCCAGGCGGATCACGGCGCCCTTGTGTACACCCCCAGTCACCTTCAGCGCCGGCACGTGTCTGGTATCGAGGGCGCCTTCACCCGCCAGACGCGCCAGCGGCTGGCTGCATTGGCCGACTCCTGGAAGCGGGGACTGCCGATCGAGCAGGTCGCATCGGCCGCGACGGAGTCCGCCGCATACTCGGGAGAACCCTAGCTAGGGTATGCACGGGCTGACTTGGGCAGCGGCATCAGAGATGCTCGGCAAGGGCATCGGAGTTCAGCAAACTGAAGGAGAAGGACATGTCGCTGCACATCCACACCAACATCGTGCCACAGACCATCGAGCTGACGGCCACGAGGCAGAGCGGTGGTACGTTGCCGCATGTCGTGACTGCCGGCCAGCAGGCGCTGGCCCTGACAGCAAAGAACACGTTCAGCAACTCGCTCACCCAAGTGGGAATTACCGGCGACACCCGTGACTCTGCCGTCAATGTTTTCGCCGGCAGCTTCATCGATGCAAGCGGCTTCCCCTCAGGGGACTCGCCAACCACCCAGGCCGTCCTCGATGCCTCCTTCCGCAACGGAAACCTGGCACCGGCCTCCCAGAACGTCACCGACACCATGACGCGGATGACCATCGCTCTTGGCATCAACGGCCAGCAGGACGGCAGTGGTGGCGGCAGCGGTGGCAACGGCGAGAGCTGGCTCGAAGCCATTGCGCGGGCGATGGGCAAGGCACTCGGTACCATGGCGCAGAACCTCGTCAACGAGAGCAATCAGCTCAGCAGCCTGTCCGGCAACAGCAGTGGCTCGGGCGCCCAGCAGTTCCAGACGGTCATGGCCAAGTTCCAGGCGCACTCGCAATTGTTTGGAATGCTGTCGGATGCATTCTCGAATGCCATCAAGTCCATTGGCCAGGGCATGCAAACCATGGGGAGCAAGACATAAGATGCGGCATGGCCCTTCGGTCCGCGTGCATCACAGTGCCCGCGGTCTCTACAAGTCATAACTCACACCCGCACTCACCGTATAACGGGGAAAGAGCTGGTAGCCATAGAGATTGCTGTAGACGGGCACCTGTACGAATCCATACACCTGCAGTTTGGACACCACCCTGGCACTCACCCCCGGGCTGATGAACGCAACATTTCCCGCGGTGCTCTGAATGTCCGCGAGCGCGCCCTGGTCGCGCGACTTGCGCAGCAGATTCACCTGTAGCTGGGGTATCAGCCGCGGATAGGCCACATAGCGCAGGCCGAAGCTCACCGTGGTTGCATTTCCCGGCCGGAAGTCATTGCCCGGCTGGTCCATGTGATGCTTGAGGGCACTCTGAAACTGCCCGTTGGCAAAGAAGTCGAAGTCCTGGCTGATGGCCTGGAAATAATAGGCACCCACAATGATGTCAGTACTGCCCGTACCCGGCTGCAGGCTCGCATCGAGCGGCGCTCCGGCATTGGGCCCCCCGTAGAAGTCGACCGCCGTTCCGTAGTGGCCCGTGGGGAGCTTCACCCCGAGCTGCACTCCCAGATTGTGAGTCGGCAACAATCCCTGGTAGCTGCCGACGAGCCGGACATCGCCCAGGCTCGAGGTGCGTGAGCTGCTCAACTCCGGCAGCTCCTGCGCGGCTGCATCGAATGCGCCGTAGGTCGAGTGTGTCCTCATGACATAGGGCACGAACAGGCTGATGTTCCAGGCCGAGTTGGGACTGTAGCTCACACCCGCCGTGACGTAGCGGTTGAGTGTTTCGCGCTCCAGCTCGTTGCCGTCCGGCACACTCGAAATGGAGCGCGTGCCGCTGCGCAGCTGATCCTGATGGATGTAGTCGTACTGCAGGCTCACGCGTAAGCCGGCACTGGCGGAATAGCCCATGGCGGCATCGGAGCTGAGAGTGCAGCCGCAGCTCGCACAAGCGCTCGCCATCCGCGGGAGCGCCGCGGTCAGCGGAGTCAACAAGCAACAACACACGAGCTGCGTGGTCGCACCACGGCGCACAAAAGTTGAAATTTTCATGACCTCACCTGAAAACGCAAAGGACAGGAATCGCACCTGCGGCTCGAATCGGGCATGTGGCTCGAATCGGCCCCCGGCCTGAAACGGCCCTGGGACGGGCCGGCAGCGTCTCACGACGCAAGTCAGGTGCGGCTGGCGTTGGATCGGATCAGGCGAGGCGCGGAGGACCGCGCGGGGACTGCTGGCGTGTGGGACCGAAGCGGGAGTGGGTCTGCGCAACCTGGATAGGCGCCGCGCTCAGAGTTGCAAGTTGAACCGCCGCCAGTACCGGCAATACAGGTAGTGGAGCGGGTCCCGAGCTCTGCGCGTAAGGACAGGTCGGATCCGTCTGCGCGTGATGATGCCCGGCGGCATGATCGTGGGCGTGATGGCCCAGTGCGTAATGACCGTGTGTCTTTGTGGGTGATGTCCCGGGGGTTGCGCCGGGCGCGTCGGTATCACATAAGACGACTTCGAGCCGCCCATCCACCGGCGCGAGCATGAAACCCGCGGGAACGAACGCCCGTAGACAGAGCATGGCCAGGACGAATGGAGCCGCCCGATGGCGGACGCCACCGTACCGCAAGCGTTTTGCTCCTCTGTTTAGGGCGTGCCCGCTCATCGTCGCTCCGTGCGACGCATGCGTCGCACTGTGCCTCGCGGCCCCACCCGTGCGACACACGTGTCGCACCCTAGCCGCATCATGCCCGCCACGATGCCCTAACGCCGCGAAGGCCGCAAGGTGGCAGTTCTGCCCAGGCATCAGGCATCAGGCATTCAGCCGTTCTCGATGTGCCATTGCACTGCGCGTTGGATGAGCTCCGTTCCGTTGTGCAAATCGAGCTTCGCGCGAATGTGCTCGCGATGGGAGTCGATCGTGTGCACGCTGACGTTCAACTCTTGAGCAATCTCCCGCGTGCTCTTGCCTCGCCCGATCAACTGGAAAATCTGCAGCTCACGATCAGTCATTGTTTCGGTCCCGCCGTGCGCCACCCTGCTGCCAATCGCTTGCGCGATGAGGCGTTGAGCCATGGCGGCGCTCAGATATCGTTCGCCTCGAAGGACCGTGCGAAGCGCTTCCACCACCTGGCCCTGCAGCTCCTGTTTATTAATGTAGCCCAGGGCACCCGCACGCAGCGCACGCTCGGCGAAGAAGGATTCGTCGTAAGCGCTGACCACCAGCATCCGGGTATTCACGCCTGCGGCGACAATCCTCTTGATCAGGTCGATGCCGTGTCCGTTCCTGAGGGCAATATCCACTATGGCCACTGACGGCCGCTTGGTGACGATCAATTCCAACGCAGACTCGATGTCAGCCGCCTCGCCGCAAACCTCCATGTCTGGTTGCGCGCTGATCCGGGCGGCAAGCCCTTCGCGCACCAGCGGATGGTCGTCTACTATCGCCACGGTCACACGCCCGGATGCTGATAACCTGTGCTCCATGATACTCAACCGTTCTGGGCTCGCGATACCGAGCAAGCTATGCACGTCCCACCATCGGGCCGTGGTTCGATTGCGAAGTGACCACCAATCATGGCGCAACGGTGCTCCATCAGGCGCAACCCAACACCCTTGCCGGAAACGCCGCCCGCCTGCAGGCCGATCCCGTTGTCCTGTACCTCGAGAATCAGCCGGCCCTCCACCTGCTCGAGGCGGATCCAGATGGCGCTCGCCTTCGCGTGACGCGTCGCATTGCTCACTGCCTCCTGCGCAATGCGATACAAATGAGTAGCTTCGTTGTCATTGTCAATCTCGACCGGCGATGGACATTCGAACCCGCAGGGCAGCCCGTGTATTTCCGTGGTCTGCCGGGCCAGCTCTGCGAGCGCGGTCATCAATCCCTCACGGTCCACCGGTACCGGCACCATTCCGCGTGCCAGCGAGCGCACCCGCTGATTGCACTGCTCGATGCCTCTTGCAACGCGGGCGGCTACCTGGCTCGCGGCGGTTGATCCACTGCGGCCGAGCGATTCGGCGAGATTGAGTGCCAGCAATCCGAGCCCGGTGAGCTCCTGTTGCGTGCCATCGTGCAGCTCCTGGCCGATGCGCCGCTGCTCCAGCATCGCAACGTCGATGATTTCCTTCTGCAGCGCCTTGTGCTCCGTCATGTCGCGGGCCACTCCGACGAACAGGTCGCGGCCTTCAACCGCATTCAGGCTGAGCTGAATCGGGAAGATGGTGCCGTCCTTGCGGCGTCCGGAGATCTCATGGCTGCCCCCGATCAGACGCGAGGCATAGGCGCGAGCGGCGGTCGCCTTGTAACCGTAACGTCCAACCCGTTCCTGCGGAGGGATGAGCATGGCGACGTTTTCACCGATCACTTCGCTCGCCAGGTACCCGAAGATCCGCTCCGCGGCCCGGTTGAATGTTGCAATTCTGCCGAGTATGTCGATAGTCACGACGGCATCGGCCGTAGCATCCAGAATCGCGCGGATTTGCTCCTCGCTGTGCTGCAATTCAGCGGCACGCTCCGCCACGCGCTGCTCGAGCCTCATATTCAACATCCGGGTTTCATCTTCCGCGCGCCTGCGCGCCGTGATGTCCCGCTCAGTCGCCGCAAGGGATTCAGGGTTACCGGCGGCATCGAACAGCAAGGCGACGGTCGCCGAGACATCCACGATTCGTCCGTCCCGGGTCCGGCGCTGGGTATCGAAGGCCGGCATCGTCTCGCCGCGCGCCACCCGCCGCATGACCTCCAGGGTGGAGTCGAGCCGCTCGCCCGTCATGAGGTCGCGGACATTCAACTTCAGCGCTTCCGCCTGCGTGTATCCGTAGAGTCGTTGTGCTCCCCGGTTCCAGGCGACGATGCGTCCATCGAAGTCCGTCACCACGATGGCATCCGCGGCGTCCCGCAACATGGCAGCGAAGCGGCGCAGCTGGGCATCCGATTCCACCTGGGCACTGATATCGACGAAAGTAACTACCACACCCCCGACGCGGGCACCCTCTGCCCGGCACACCTGCACCCGGCGCAGATAGCATTTGTTTTGATAGCCCCGGACGGTCTTCTCGATCGCCGTGCGGGTCTCCATGGCGAGCTGCGAATCAATGGTGAGCTGCTCGTCAAACCCGCGCGCCAGCGCGCACCAGGGCCGGCCACGATCCGTGTCCCGCAGGTTCAGCAGGGTCGCGGCGCAGACGGTGAACCACTCCAGCCGCAACTGCGCATCCAGAGAGATGATCGCAATGTGGGTTGCGGCCAGCAGCTCGCCCAGGTTGCGCTGCCCCCACTCGAGCTCTTCCACCTTCGCCGCCAGCTGACTGTTGATCGCGGCCAGTTCCTCATTCAGCGACTGGAGCTTCTCCTGCGAGGTCAGCAGGTCTTCGTGCGCCGATTGGAATTCCTTCTCCGTGGGCAGTGCACCAGCAAGCCGGCGCGGAATACTGGAAAGCCGGCAGAACGACTCGCGCGTGTTGTGCGCTGCCTCAACCGCCGCCGCAAGCAGTTTGAGCGGCGCGGGCTGATGCGCCGCGCCCAGCCGTCTGTAGACATACCCTTCCGCATCGATCGGCTGGAACAGGTCCGCCGACGGTGCAACGGGCTCGCCGGGATCGAGCAGCAGGTGGCCGCCTTCGTTCAGCGCAAAGTGCAGCAGCGAATACAGATTCGTGCGGTTCCCGGCGGCGAGCTGCGCGAGGGCGTTCAGGCAGTGGACGAAGTCGAGCCGCGAAAGCGGCGGGTCGTTCTCGAGATCATGGGTAGCAAACACGACGCAGTCGCGCAGCGCAGCACTCACCTGCAGACGGTTGCTGCCATAATGCTGAAAGAAACGCTGCAAACGCTGCGCAGACACCCCGATCATATCCGACTCGGCGTACACACCCGCCCGCGCCACCTCGATGGAGTTTGTTTCGGTATCGGTGGCGAAGACCCTGAGATTCGCCTGCCGGCCGTAGGTTTGGAAATGCTCGATCAGCAACATGGCAATGGAGTATGCCTCCTCGCCCGTTCCACAGGCGGGAATCCAGATACGCGCCGGATTTTCGGGCGTGGCGCAGTCCAGCAAATCCTCCACAACCCATGCTTGGAGTGCGGTAATCGCCTGCGGCGTGCGAAAGAACGCACCGCAACACATCGGCAGCACGTTGTGCGATGCAGTAGGCACTGCAACTTCCTTTATTCTGTGCACTGCGACCGGTCCCCACGCGCCTGTCGTGGGCATCATAGCAGCACGTTTCGGGCCCCTGGAGATTCTCAGCGTGACACACGCAGTGCGGCGGCGGCAACGTCAACAGGCGTTCCGCGACGCAGCTAGTGAAATTCACCAGAGTGCATTGGCAGCCGGCGCGATTCCCTGGGCGTGGCTTTTCGACACAATGAGCGTGCCGCACTGCCGGGGCTGGCCGCCCGCCTCAAACAGTCAGACCAGGCTCAGATCCAACCTTGAAGAACACCGACATGAGCGAAGCGTACCAATACGATGATGGTTGCAGGCTGCTGATCTTCCGCTATGGCGACGACGAATGTCAGGCGCTGACAGCGCATTACGGCGGCATCCGGTTCAACCAGGTCAGATTGATGTTCCTGCCGCTGCGCGCCTTGCAGGACGTGCCGGATCGGGAGGAGATCGAAATGACATTCAACATTTCGGGAATGCCTTTCGATCTGACCCGGCACGGCTTCGCCCACCCGAGCTGGTGGCGCATGGTGCCGCCGTCTGGAATAACACATCGTTGTAACACCGCGGGATTCGGGCGGGTGTGGCGTAACATGCGCACCCGCACCGGTTTTCGCCTTCAGGGCGCACAGTATGCCGACGGGATGACAAAACTGACACTGGCGCTGCGCCCGATCTATCACGCACACCGCATCGAGCGTGGCGTCACCCCCCTTCCCGGCCGCCGTTAGAAGCGGCTGCCGGTCGGATTGACGTCGTAGTAGAACTGCGGATTGATGTCTGCGGCATCCTGCGCGGTCAACACCACTCGCTTGAGCTTGAACCCGGTCTTGATGATGTGATCGCCCAGCCACTGCAGGCCGTTCAACGTCAGATCATCCTTTATGGCAGGTCCGCGCTGCGCCTTGTTTTGAGTAGCCAAGGGACTGGCCGGACCGACGTTGAGAACCAGCTCGTCCTGGTTCGGCTGGTAGGTGTAGTACGCCCCGTTGCCAAAAGTGCGCGCCGTGGGAGCGTTGAAGGCATCTTCAAACGTGGCCAACAACTCGTTGAACCACCGGTCCCCGGTATGCTGCCAGCGGGCGTCGACGCGAGTGTCATTGTTCTCCACCACCACACTCGTGGATGCCGCCTTGGCGACTCCGATGTTCGTGGCCTGCGTCTCCAGGCGGACCTTGGCACTCACCACGAACCGGTCCTTGTCGGTGGGCTCCCATTCGACCTTGCCGAAATACAAATCCTCTTTGAATGGCAGTGAAGAGGGTCCGAACTGTGCCGCGACATCAGCCGGCAACCGGGAGGCGCCGAGGACGTTGCCCGGCGTGACGGCAATCGGCGTGTCAAACCTCTTGCCCTCGTATGTGACGAAGAAATGGAGCCTGTCCTTGATGATCGGACCGCCGAAGGCCGCGCCGAACTCCTTGTCACTGGTTGGAGTCTTCTGGCCTGCATGCACCTCGGCAGGCGTCGCGGCGCGGAAGTTCTGTCCCGTGAACGAGCCGAAGGCCTCGCCGTGAAACTCGTTGGCGCCGGACTTGGTCTCAGCGGTCACCGCGGCGCTGGTGATCTGGTCATACTCGGCTTTGTAGTTGGAGGTGATGACCTTGTATTCGCCGATGGCGAGCTGCGGGAATGGATTACCCTGCGTGAAGAACTGCCCCGCCACGCCCCCTTCCTTGACGTAGTTCTTCTGACCCACACCGTCGATGAACACGTTGACCGCGCTGTCGTTCTGCGCCCCGCCGCGCAGTGAAGTATTGCCGTTCTTGTCCACGATGAACGCCATGCCGGGCACGGTGTCGGCAAACTCCAGGAAGTTGCGGGTGATCTGCGGAATGGTGTCGGTCTGAACCTGGGGAATGATCGTGGCGATTTCGGAGGTTTTAACCTCGGTCGGCCGGGTGGTCCTGACGGTAACTGTTGCAAGCTCTTCGGTCGGTGCCTGCGGCTGCAGGTCCAGGGTGATCGTCGAGGCAACCGTGAGCGTAACGTTCTTTTCCGTGCCACCCCCCGCATCCACGCGATAAGTGCCATCTCGGAACAGACCCAGCGCAGCAAGATCGGTCCCCGCACCCATCGATTGCTGCAATGGTTGCGCGCGCATCGGCCGGGAGGGCAAGTTCCGGCAGGATCTCCCGTCCGCCCCCCGGCCATCGCCTTGCCTCTGTTGCGAGTCGAGTATTTATCGCACGTTGCGCATCATTGTGAAGCTTGTTATACCGGGGCGCGAATTTATGGGGGATGCGCCGGAGAATTCCAATGAACAGACAACACCGCGCGACGCGTGCGACACTCATATCAACATGGCTGACAGTGCTGGCCTGCGCGCTGCTGTCATCTTGCAGCAGGCATCCGCACTCGGGCAATGTCCTGGACGAGGCGCGCACAGCCGGCAGGAGCGCAGCATCGTTCCCACACGCGGCGGACGATTACTTCCACGACATGGACGGCGGCCTGGCGCTGACGCCTGAGGAAATCAAGGGCCGCAACATGTGGCTGGTCTGGACCGGAGGCAACGACCGCTTCTGGAACCAGATGACCCAATACACCTTCGGCGCGTTTGACCTGCTGAAGGCCATCAGCTCGCATCCGAGCCTCGGGTATTCACGTGCCAACCGCTGGACCTACCTGGGACTGGTCAACGAGCCCTGCTTCGGGAATCCAACCGGCCCGGACGAGACCCGGCACGGGTTATGGCTCGACGTGCGAGCCAAAGACTGCCCGGCAGATCCCTTCGAGGACGCCAGCCGCTATCCCGGTGTTGCAATCGGCTCGCGCGGCAAGCCGCTGGGCGACGGCACCACCCAGCCGGTAGGCTCGTACTACGGTTATGCGACCGGCATCCTGGGCCTGCGGCTGTTCCCGAACCCCGACTTCGACGCAAAGGCCGCGAAGGACTGGGACCCGGAGCGCTACTACAGCGACCCCTCCTACTACAACCGCACGGACCTGGTCAGACCTTATCGCGTCGGCATGTCCTGCGGCTTCTGCCATGTGGGGCCGAGCCCGGTCAAACCGCCCGCCGACCCGGAGGCGCCCGCGTTTGCCAACCTGAGCTCCTCGGTGGGGGCTCAATACATGTGGGTGGATCGCCTGTTCATCTTCGATTCGAACAAGCCCGCGGGCCAGAAGAACTTCATGTACCAGCTCGTCAAGACGTACCGGCCAGGCTCGATGGACACGTCGCTGATCTCGACGGACAACATCAACAACCCGCGCAGCATGAATGCCGTGTACGACTTCATGTCCCGCATGGGCGTGGCCAAGCGGCTGTGGCACGAGAAACTCGCCGGCGGCGAGCTGCACAACAAGCAGTTCAATGACTTCGTGAGCAGCGGCCCCCTGACCGGGTTCTATTCGAAGGAGGACGGGATCACGCGCACGCCGCACGTGCTGAAGGACGGCGCGGACTCTGTCGGCCTGCTGGGGGCCCTGAATCGCGTCTACCTGAATATCGGCCTGTTCAGCGAAGAGTGGCTGACCCACTTCAACCCGGTGGTGGGCGGCAAGAGCATCACGCCGATCGAAATTGCAGTGGCGGAAAAGAACTCCTCATACTGGCAGGCCACTGAAGCCGGCACGCCAAACACGGCGCTGTTCTTCCTCAAGGCGGCCCAGCCAGACCGCTTGAAGGATGCTCCCGGGGGCACCCAGTACCTGGATGCCGATGCGCACAACCTGGCTCGCGGGAAGGAAGTGTTTGCAGACACCTGCGGCCGCTGCCATTCGAGCAAGGGACCTGCGCCTCCGGCGGATCTCAACCTGGACGCCGACCGATGCGCCGGGACGCTCTACCTCGAGTGCTTCAAGCGCTACTGGACCTGGACCCAGTCCGACGACTACAAGAAGCAGATGCGCGCGATCGTGGCCGCCCCCGATTTCCTGGAGGGAAACTACCTGTCCACCGAGGCGCGCATTCCGGTGACCCTGCTGCGTACGAACGCCTGCAGCCCGCTGGCGACCAACGCGTTAGGCGGCAACATCTGGGATAACTTCTCGTCGCATTCCTACAAGCAGTTGCCATCCGTCGGCATCGTCACTTTGTACGATCCATTCAGTGGGGACCGCGTTGAATACGAAATGCCTGCCGGCGGGCGCGGCTACACTCGAGTTCCGTCCCTCATAAGCCTCTGGTCCACGGCGCCATTCCTGCTCAACAACAGCGTCGGCCCCTTCGACCCGGATCCTTCGGTCGCGACCCGCATGAAAGTGTTCGATGCCTCGATCGAGCAGATGCTCTGGCCGGAAAAGCGCGACCAGGATGCCCTGCTCGCGGGCAAGATCCCCGGAACCATCGACCGGACCAGCCAGCGCAGCCAGCTGACCATTCCAGTTGGATTCGTGCCCGAGCCGCTGCGGCCCCTGCAAAAAGATGCGCATTGGTGGCAGCCGCGCTTCGTCAGCGCGGGCGGGGACATAGCGATCGGCCCCATCCCCAAGGGCATGCCGGTGGGACTGCTGGCGAATCTGAGGCTGCGTGCCGAGAGCGACGATCCGGCCGTTCAGGCAGAGCACCTGCGCGATGTCAGCAGGGTGCTGCTGACGTTGCAGGGCGATCTTCTGACCTCCGCCGGCGCGTCCGACGATGAACTGGCCAGCAAGTTCTCCAACCTGGCCGGCCCGATGCTGAAGCTCAGCAAGTGCCCGGACCTGGTCGTCAATCGCGGCCATTACTTCGGCACGGCGCAGTTCAATGACCAGGAAGGGCTGACCAAGGACGAGCAGTCCTTCGGCAAGGAGCCCGAGTTGAGTGATGCGGACAAACACGCACTGATCGCGTTTCTGAAGACGTTCTGACCGCCAACATGAGCGCTGCCGGGGAGTCCAGCTGGGACTACGTCATCGTCGGTTCTGGAGCCGGCGGTGGGACCCTCGCGGCGCGGCTGGCCGAATCGGGCCGCCGTGTGTTCCTGTTGGAAGCCGGTGGGGATTGCCTGGGTGCGCCGGGACAGCGGCTGCCGGATGATTACTCGGTTCCGGGCTTCCATGCCTTCTCCTGCGAGAACCCCGCCATGCGGTGGGATTTCGACGTGCGTCATTATGCGAACGAGGCGCTCCAGGAGCGCGACTTCAAATACGACGCCCGGCGCGGCGGCGTGTTGTATCCGCGCGCGGCCACTCTGGGTGGCTGCACGGCCCACAATGCGATGATCTTCATGCTTGCGCACGACTCCGACTGGAATCACACGGCCAGGCTGACTGGCGATGATTCGTGGAGCGCGCAGCGCATGCGCCGCCACGCGCGCCGCCTGGAGGCTTGCCATCACCGGCCTCTGTGGCGCGCATTGCGGTGGCTTGGGTTGGATCCCACGGGACATGGCTGGGATGGATGGCTGCACACCGAGCGCCCGAAGGAGTTGCAGGCTCTGGGCGATGAAGCATTGCTGCGGATGATCGGTGAAACCGCCATCGGATTCGCGCATCGGTTGAGGCATCCCTGGGCGAGGATATTCCGCTGGCTTCACAGTGCCGCAGATCCGAATGCCCGCCCGTGGAGAGCGCGCAGCTTCGAGGGACTCTGCTACACACCGCTCTCAACCGCGGGACACGAGCGCATCGGGACACGCGAGCGCGTCCTGCAGGTAGCCAAGGACCATCCGGATTCGCTGCACATCGAGCTGGATGCCCTGGCGACCCGCGTTCTGTTCGACTCGAGCGGCGCCGCATACGGGGTCGAATACCTCAAGGGCCAACACCTTTACAGAGCCCACCCTGTGCCCAGTGATGCTGCGGGCGAGCGCCGTGAGGTGCGTGCTCGCCGGGAAGTGATCCTTTGCGGCGGCGCCTTCAACACGCCGCAACTGTTGATGCTGTCCGGAGTCGGGCCCGCTGCGCACTTGCGCGAGCACGGAATTCCCGTACGGGTGGACCTGCCTGGAGTGGGACGCAATCTGCAGGACCGCTATGAAGTGGCCGTAACGTACCGTATGCAGCGGCCCTGGAGGATTCTCGAGGGCGCACGGTTCGAGCGTGGCGACCCTCTGTGGCAACTCTGGCATGCGGAGCGCTCGGGCCTGTACGCCTCGAATGGAGCCGCCCTCGCCTTCGTGCGCCGCTCGGTTCCGTCCCTTTCCGATCCCGACATCTTCTGCATGGCGCTGCCTACCCGCTTCGAAGGCTATTTTCGGAATTTTTCCCGCTACCTGCAAACCTACCAGGACCGCCTCACGTGGGCGGTATTGAAAGGCCACACCCGCAACTGTGCAGGCACAATCACCCTGCGCTCCGCCGACCCGCGGGATCCACCCCGGGTCAATTTCCGCTACTTCGAGGAAGGCAACGATCACGCCGGGCAGGATCTCGCGGCCGTCGTGAAATCCATCCAGTTCGTTCGCGAATTGACCGACCCGCTGATTGCCTGCGGGCTCATTGCCGAAGAGTGCGCGCCCGGGCCGCACGTTCAATCCGCCGATGCACTTGCCGACTATGTTCGCAACAACGCCTGGGGCCACCACGCCTCGTGCTCGTGTCCGATCGGACCAGCCGCGAGCGGCGGCGTGGTCGACAGCAACTTCAGAGTGCATGGAACGCGCCGGCTTCGCATTGTCGACGCTTCGATATTCCCGCGCATTCCCGGGTTTTTCCTGGTCAGCGCGGTGTACATGATCGCGGAAAAAGCGGCCGAGACGATTCTACATGCCGCACAACATGAAACAGCAGGAGAATGACGATGGCATACGACGCAAACCAACTACTGGCCATGTCGCAGGCGCAGCTCGATGACCTGTTTCGCTCGAGTCCCGCCGGTGACATTCCCAATGGCGCGGCCAATGGCACGGCCATTATCGCACCCGGCACCCGGTACTGTGCCCCGATCGCCGAGATCATCAATCACTTCGGCTGGCAGGGGAAAGTGTTCGACGCCGCCAACGGCTCGCTGAAAAACAGGATTCTCGCCTTTGGCCTCGAAGCCATCATCGCCAAGGTCTACAAGGGGCCCAGTTGGCTGGATGCGAAGGAATGTATCGTCCTTGATTATTCGCAGACGTCGATCGTCGCGCAGCGCGTCCGCGACGAGATACGCCTCATCTCTCCCGGCTTCTATCTCGGCAAGGTGTATTGGAACAAAGACCGGTTGATCGACTTCTGCCTGCAGTTCTGACCGTGACGCCGCAGTCGCAGTTCACCGTGGTAGCGCCAATCACCGCCGGCGGCGAGGCGGCGCTGCGAGCGCTGCTCATCACGATGAATTCGGCGCCCGGCGTGGCCGACCCGCGCAATCCGCTCGTGCCGTTCGGGGAGTTTGCGCAGTTGCACTTCGCCCGCTTTGTGATCCTGAATGATCCGACCCTGGGCGACATCGAAGCGTATGGAGTGCCCCGCCCCGACCTGCCCAATTACCTGGCATTGGTGGGTGACTGCGACGGGCCGGCCGGAGCATGTCTGGCCGAGATGGCTCAACGTGCGGGCGCGGGATTGCGGCGCATCTTCGGACACTGCGAGGGGTTTGATGGGCGAGTGGATCTGTTGGCTTGGATGCAGGCACACGATCTGCCGATTGCCGCCAGTTACGTGAACTGGGTTGGCCGGACCGTACTGCAAATCAAAGAGGAGAGTGCCCTGCAACAGCTGCTTTCCGCCCGGATGGACCGGACTCCCGTGGCGTCGGCCGCCGAGGCACGGCAGCGTTGGCGGCAGATGGTCGATCTCGTCAGGAACGAGATTGCTGCGCGCCGGTTGTCACTGACGTCGCCTGAGCCAACGCCCCTGGATTGGGTCATCGCCAAGTCAGCCAATCTGCTGGTCAGTCTGCTGCTGTCGCTGCTCGCGCTGCCGTTCCTGGTCATTCTTGCACCTGCGTTGTTATTCCAGCTTCGTCGGCAGGAGACACGGGATCCGGAAATCTGCCCGCGCCCGGATTCCGACCTGCTGGTGGAACTGCAGAGCCTCGAAGACCACGATGTCAGCAACCAGTACACGGCGTTCGGCTCAGCGAAGCCCGGTGCGTTCCGGCGGGGCCTCATCACACTCGTTTTCGCTGTCATTCAATTCACAGCCCGCCACATATTCATGCGTGGCTATCTTGCCCGCATTCAGACGATTCACTTTGCGCGCTGGGTGTTTGTTGACGACAAGCGCCGCGTGCTGTTCACGAGCAACTACGACGGCGGGCATCAGGCCTACATGGACGATTTCATCAACAAGGCGGCGTGGGGCCTGAATGTGGCTTTCAGCAGCGGCGTCGGCTGGCCACACACAGACTGGCTGCTGCTGAGGGGCGCGCGCCGCGAACAGTACTTCAAATACTATCAGAGGCGGCATCAACTACCCACCCAGGTCTGGTACAAGGCGTACCCCGGCCTCACGTTGACCGATCTCGACCGCAATGCGCGCATCCGGCAGGGCCTCGAGCGGGAGTTGAGCGACACGGAGGCCCTTGCATGGCTCAAACTGTTATGAGCGCACATGCCGATGTCGCGGGAGCCGGCATCGAGCTGGATGACATCCAGGGCCTGCTGCGGTTCGGCTTCAAACATCACACCGAGGCGGTGTTTCTGTTGTTGCAGGTGACAGACGCCGCGGCGGCTCGCCAGTGGTTGGGAAATGTTCAGGTGACGAGCTCGGTATCAGTCGATCCGCTGCCAAAGACGGTGCTGCAGGTTGCGTTGACCGGCGCGGGGATGCGGGCGCTCGATGTCGGTGCGGACGTGGTGAGTGGGTTCTCGGAGGAGTTTCTCGAAGGGATGGCCGGTGATCCGAACCGCGCACGCCGGTTGGGAGATGTCGGTGAGAATGCGCCCGACCGGTGGGACTGGGGTAGCGGCGCTCGCGTGCCACATGTTGCGGTGCTGCTCTACGCGCTGCCCGGAAACCTCGAGGCATTCCAGCGCAGCATCGAGGCACAGTGCGCCGCAGGCTTCGAGCTGCTGTACCGGTTGCCGACAGTCAACATGGGCGGTGTTGAGCCTTTCGGATTCACGGACGGGCTGTCCCAGCCCGAGCTCGACTGGCAGCGGATGATTCCGGCGGCAGACCAGGAGCAACTCGGCTATCGCAGCTCGAGTTGCCTCGGCGAGTTCATCCTGGGATATCCCAACGAATACGGTCTCTACACACCTCGTCCGCTACTGGATGCGCAACGCGACGCGGACGGCGCGTTGCCCCGGGCCGAAGACAACCCTGACAACGCGGACGTGGGACGCAACGGCACCTATCTGGTGATCCGCCAGTTGCGGCAGGACGTGCGTGGGTTCTGGCAGGCCATCGACAAGTACGCACGCGGCGTCCCTGCCGAACGTGAGCGACTGGCTTCACTGATGGTTGGCCGGACACTGACTGGTGAGCCTGTTGTGTTGGGGCCTGGCGGGGGTGTGGACAATGCCTTCACATTCGAATCCGACCCGGAAGGCGACCGGTGTCCCATCGGGGCGCACATAAGACGAGCCAATCCCCGGAATGCCGACTTGCCAACCGGCGGGATCGGTATTGTGTCGCAGCTCATCAGGACGCTTGGACTCAACTCCTCCGCGCGGGCACGGGACTTGGCCGCCTCCACGCGATTTCATCGACTGCTGCGCAGGGGCCGGGAGTACGGCGTGCGGTTGACACCGGCCGAGGCTTTGAGTGCGCCGCCAACGCAGTCCGGGCTTCAGTTCATCTGCCTCAACGCCAACATCCAGCGCCAGTTCGAATTTGTCCAGGGCGCCTGGCTCATGGGCAGCAAGTTCAACGGCCTGCATGAAGAGAGTGACCCTCTCCTGGGCAGCCGCCTGCCGGGGGCCGCCGGAACACGCTGCGACTATTTCTCCATGCCGCAAGCCGCGGGCCCCGCGCAACGACTCGAAGGCCTGCGGCAGTTTGTAACGGTGTCGGGGGGCGCGTACTTCTTTCTTCCAGGAATCCGCGCGCTGCGCTTCCTGGTCAGGGTCGGCGCAAGCAGGAGCTCATGATGGATTCAAATACATCCCGCCCGATTCCGCCCGCAAATACGGGCTCGAGCTTTCTCAACCTGCTGTCCGACACGACGTTCAAGCTGCTGCAATTGGAGCGTCGCTTCGACCGGCTCGTGCGGCCAGCCTTCGACGCCCTGCTGCGCGATCCGCTGGCGCGCCTGGCAACGGCCCTGATCAACTGGCAGCGGACGGACGAAGGCCTGTCCCTCGCGCAGGAAAAACTACTGCCGGGAGAAGAGGAATTCGTCGACTCCATCATTGCGACATTTGAAAAGCAGATGCGCGGGCTATGGAAACCGGGTGGCTTCGAGCGGGGCGGTAACACCAAGACGCACGGCATCGTCCGCGCCGAGTTCATCGTCCATGACAACCTGCCGGACCGGTTTCGACATGGGGTGTTTGCGAAACCGCAGACCTACCGTGCCTGGGCACGCTTCTCAGGGCCGGGCCCGTATGTCACGCCCGATATCGATGATGTCGGGTTCATGAGCATCAGCATCAAGCTGCTGGGTGTGCCTGGGCCCAAACTCATGGACGAAGAGAAATTCACCCAGGATTTTTTCGGGGTGTCACCCCCGACCTTCGTCACTCCAGACGTGCGCGCGAACGCGCAGCTGCAGGTGGAAAGCCTGAAGAATGCCTCGATCTTCTATTTCCTCAACCTGCACCGGCCCCATGTGCTCGACTTCATCATGCAGGGCCTGTGGGTGAAGACCCAGACCAGTCCATTCGAGGCGCCCTACTTCAGCTGCGTACCGTACCTGCTCGGCGAGGGCCAGGCGATGCAGTACTCGGTATGGCCCAAGAGCACCCGGCGAACGCCCGTTCCACGACTGCCGCTGCGTCCGCCGGACAACTACCTGCGCGAAGCCATGGTGAAGGCCCTGAACGGCGATGACGTGGACCTGGATTTCCGCATCCAACTGCAGACCGATCCGTTCCTGATGCCCATCGAGAATGCGGCCGTGCTGTGGCCCGAGAAGCTGTCGCCGCGTGTCTGCGTTGCTACTTTGCACATTCCGCGCCAGAAGTTTGATTCGCCGGCGCAGATCAACTTCGAGAAGCGCCTGTCGTACAACCCCTGGCATTGCATACCTGAGCATCGCCCGCTCGGCAACCAGAGCCGCGCCCGCAAGCGCTTGTATCTTGCGCTGTCTACGCTACGTCACCGGATGAATGCCATCCCGCACTACGAGCCGACGGGGGACGAAGTGTTCGACTAGGGTGTGCTGACCCACCGGGTGCCGGGGCCATCAAGCGGCGCGCTTGCGGACCGCAAGCACGCCGTCCCCCCGCAACTCCGTGGAAAATCCTGAGGTCCGCAGCCGACTGGCCACTTCGTTGGGGACATCGCGCCCGCTCGTCAGTTTGTTGGGCGTACCCGTGTAATGAAACAAAAGGCCGCGTGGCTTCAGTACCCGGGCGAGCTGATCGTAGAATGCCTGTGAATACAACTCGCCCGCAATCCCGAATCGGGGCGGGTCATGCAACACCGCATCGAAGCTCTGGCCGGGCAGACTGACGATCTCCTGCGCAACATCCGCATTCACCAGTGTCAACCCGCCGCCCGCTTCGGGCGACCACGGATTGAGCCCGCGCAGCCAGATGACGTCGGGATTCTTCTCGTAGGAATGGACCTGCGCAGCCTGTCCCTGCAGGCACCACGAGGCGAAATACCCCAGACCGCCGCAGGTGTCCAGGATCACCTTGCCACGCGGCCGGATAAATCCAACCTTGCGCCCGGCATCTTCGAAGGGTGAGACCTGGGCAGTGGGCAGCATCTTGATGCCGTCGATCTCGAATGTGGGAGACCCCCATTCGGTCGGAACCAGTTTGATCAGAGAGTGGGTGTAACGCGCCGCCGGCTGAAAAGCATCCCCGGCCCAGTAGTAGATCGTCCGCTCCTTGCAGGCGGCCAGGAAAGGATAACGCTGCCCGTTCCAGGTCCAATGGTCGTGACTCACCTCGACGCTCGTCGTCGATCGTTCGAGGTCCAGCGAGCACTGGACAATATCCTTTCGAGCTCCGGCCCCGCCGTCCTGTACGGCCGCCGCCCGCAGGGTTTCATGGACTTTGGACGTCAGCAGTGGACCCGTCATGCGCAGAGCTCACGCGAAGCATGGACATTGACTCATCCAGAGCATGGCATAAATGACGCTGCGGGTTGGACCAGTCCGCTCTGCGGGCTGGAAGCCCGCATCCGTGCGGGCTTCGCGCTTTGGATCAATGCACCTTTTGAACGGGCGGCAGGGTTGCGCTGATGCCGCTGACTCCGTCCACGCCCGCGATCTTACAGATCGGATGTGAGAAGTCATTTGCGAGGCTGGGGTCCACTACCAACCCCTTGTAGTTGATGTTGTCGTCACCATTGGGAGTGGCAGCACTCCTGTGGCCTACCCCGGCGGGCACGAAATCCAGATTCAACTGGTGCCGCGTGCGCCACGCGATGTTGTGATCCGCGCACGATGTGTCACCGCTGACACCAACGCCCCCGACGAGCACACCTTTGGAATTGTAGAGTCCGAGGCCGCCTCCAAAGACGTTCACCCCGCCGATACGATGGTTGACCATCGGATCATTGGCCTGGCCGAAGTTGGACGCAGGTCCCTGGTAGGCGACTCCCGTGTCCACCGGATTGCTGTGCTGCAGGCCGTACAACGTGCCACCGGGTTGCACCGCAGCATAAAGATTGGCCGTGGACAGTGCCAATCCGGGCAGGCTGAACGCATTGGCGGTATTGGCTTTTTGTGCGGATATCACCCGGCTGCCCGGCCACTGTGATCCCCGGTTGGGGCCGCTGAACGCCACTTCGCACACGACCCCATCGCGATTCACGACAGTCGCCCACATGTCCAGATTGAACCCACCGTTGGACTGCGCGCGGGCAAAGTCCAACGCGTCCTCCAACTGATCGTGGCCCGGCAGGCCGATACAGCCATGCCATGCCGCTGTTCCCTGAGGCTCTGCCGGCTCCGGATCTGCCGCGCTCGCGGTAGCGGCCGCGAGGCCGAGCGTGAGCCCGATACACAAGACTGCCGCGTTGCTTGGAATTGACATGTGTTATCCCCTGGTTTGGATTTTTTGGGCGCGCGAGCGGACGCGGGGATTATCCCCCCGTTACTCACTAAACGCGAAAACCCGCGCAGTCCGGACAGTTTCAAGTGTCCGTCGGCGCTCGCGTGGGATAACTATTGCGGCGTCGGTCCTTGAACAGGAGCGGCAGCCTGCCTTTCGGAAGCTCGCGCAACTTCTTCAGGAGACGGTGGAAGTTGTTGTGTTGTCAGTGTGGCGCGGCTGACCACCGTGGGATCGTCGCGCAGTTTCACGTACAGCAGGCCGTTGTTCGGATGTGGAACAGGAAGTGAATACCCCGGGAAGCCGTCTGGAACCTGCACGGCGTGCGCGAAGTCGGCATCGCTCGATACGGAGTCCACCAGGAACAGGCTCGAGCCGGAGAGCTTGCAGGCCAGCTCCGCGGACGCGGGGCATTTGAGCTCGCGCAACAGCGGCAGGCGCACCAGCGTGGCCAATGACTGCCAGTCGCCCGCAACGCCATTCACGATGCTGCGGAACAGCAGCGGACCGAACGCCGAAGAGCCGAGTGCCTTGGTTGGATCGAGGGTTGCAACCGCCACCTTTGAAGTCTCGAGTGTGATGCCACCGTTGGCGATGCTCAGCATGGTCGAGGCGGTCTCATCCGCCATTGCGACTTCAATCTGCTCGTCGCGGACGAAGGTCGCCGGCGATTGCGCACGTACGGAGAATGTCAGTTTGGCATCCTGCGGCAACTCGTCGGGATTGGCGAGCTCGATGTTGCTTTCGCTCGTCGACGCCGACGTCTGCATGCTCTTGCCGATCAGCGTCACGCGCGGCCGCGGCGCGCCGACCGAAGTGTTGAGAGCCATCGTGCGGCCATCATTCAGAAGCACCTTGGCCGCCACAACATCGCCCTGCTTCAACGTCGTCATGGGCTGGGTGTCCCGGGTCACCATGGCCAACTGGTCACCGCCCTGGCTCGTGTCGAGCTTTCCGGGCACGAATTCGACGCCCTGGAGCACGAGGCTCGACACCTGGTCCAGCCGGCTTCCCTTCAGTACACCCTGGCTGTCGCCCGCGCGAAACGCGAAGCTGTCCAGGTGCGCCGCTTCGGAGAAGGCCTGCAGCTGCACCGGTTGAGCCTGGGAGGCTCCGTACTGCGTCACCAGCAGGGTCATTGCGCCGGGCTTTGCGCTTTGCAACGGCAGAGTGATTTCCACTTCGTTCGGCTTCACGGCTTTCCACTCAGCCGCGTGTTCCGTGCCATCCGGCCCCTTCAACATGACACTGTCCAGGCAACTGACGTTGCCCGCCTGGAGATGGACCGTCTTGTCCCGTCCCACTGTCAACGCACCTTCGTCGGGCGTTGCAAGCTCCCATGTCTGGGCATGGGTGTTGACGAGCTCGAAACTGGGGGCGTTGTATTTTTCGAATCCCCAGTAGCCCTGCAGCGAAGCGCGCACGTGATCACCGACTGCAGCGCCGCCAAGCGCCTTGGTGTCAATGACGAAACCGCCGTGCTGCGCGTCTGCCCGGGCTGGCAGCTCGACAGTCTTGCCGTCGTCGCGTGTCAGCTTCAGGGTCAGGCCGTGAGCGTAGGCCGTCGAGAAGACCAGGGGCGCTCCTTCGACGGGCAGCGCAAGTGTTGATTTGCGCAGGCAGAAGGTAGCCTTCGGGTCCACCGCGTGCAGCGGCGGAAGCTGCGCCTGCTCCACCGCCGGCAGTGCGACCACGATGACCGATTTCGGATTATGGAACGACGGCGGCGTGTTGAGAGTCAGGGCAAGCTGCTCCCCCTGCTGCGTGGTCAACGCCGGAATGTATTGATACTGCGCAGTCCGGAACGACTCGAAGATCCGCGCAATGTCCAGGACGGAGGCGATGTAGGGACTGTAGTAGCCATAACTGAGCTGCGGCGTAAAACTGGCCTCCATGGCCAGATCGCTCGCGGGACCCGTGGTGAGCGCTTCGACGATCGAGGTACTGTGCCCGTCGTTGAGGATGAGCGAGCTCTGCCCCTGCATCAGGCAGGGGGCCTGCAACAGGGTATTGCGGTCCAGGCACTTGTCATCGATCTTGATGGCGAGGCTGCGCGCCAGCAAGGGTGCGACCTCCTTCAGCCGGGACGGATCGGTCTCGTTCATCGAATGGACGGCAGCCAGGTACTTCTCCAGCCGGGCACGATCGAGCGATGCCTGGTTCAGGTCCTGGGAGCTGCGCACGAATGCGCCCGGACGGCCCCTGACCGCACTCACGAGCGTTTTGAAATCCCCGCCCGTCTCGGGCGCGAGGAATACGAGCATCTGTTGCGCATCGGGCGGAACGGTGACCGTCAAGCCCTTCTGCATGCACTTTGCAGTCCACGTCTCACAGGGGAAGAACCAGTTTTGCGGTGGCGGGTTGGTGGCACCGCGCAGAAAAGCCGCGACCATGAGGTAATGAGCGTCCTGCGAGGCGGGGAAATCCGCCTGGATCCACAGTCGATCGCCCGGCGCCAGGTTCGGGACCTGGGTGATCGGCAGTGTCTGCTGCCCGCGTGTAACCGTTACTGCAAGGCTGGGTCCTGCGAGATCGAAGGGTGCGGGCTCCGCATGCGCCGCGGCGGCGGCCAGCAACGCGAGCAGGGCGAGAAGAATCGGCTGACGAAGCCGGGCGGTCAGTAACTCAGGTACAGTTGACAGCATCGATCAGCCGGCTCCAGCGCGAACCCACTACAATCGCGAATGATGGCATGAGGTCGGTCGATATCCAAACGCCGGTGCCGGCGGAAATTCACACTTTTCGCGATCTACGGGCCCGGGGGACCCACGAGCGGCGCACAAGTTGCTCGGGCTGGGCAATAATCTTCATTCATCCGGCGTTCATGTTTCGGTAATGCGCGGCAAGCGACGAATCGTCCTCTCCACTATCGGCTCCCTCGGCGATCTTCATCCAGTGATGGCGCTGGCGTTGGGCTTGCAGGCGCGCGGCCACGATGTGGTCCTCGCCACGAGCGATTTCTATCGGGAAAAAATTACGGCGGCGGGGCTCGAATTCAGCCCCCTGCGCCCGCTCGCGGCTCCCGACGATCCGCAGATGCTGCGACAGGTGCTGGACTCCAGAAAGGGTCCTGAATATCTCATCCGCACAATACTGCTGCCGCATGTCGGTGACATGTACGAGGACCTATCGAGAGCCACCGAGGGGGCAGACTTCCTCATCTCCGGAGAAGTCGTCCTGGCAGCGCCGCTCATTGCCGAGAAGCGCCGGATTCCCTGGGCGGCGGCGATCCTTGCGCCCTTTTCCTTCTTCTCGGCTTACGATCCTTCCGCGCTCCCGTTCCTCCCGGGCACTCAACTGCTGACCAGGGCGCCGCCGTTCGTACAACGACGCATGTTGGATGTGGCCCGCTTCGTGACCCGCAAGTGGGGCGAGCCGATCGCCGAGCTGCGCCGCTCATTGGGACTGCGGCCATCGCGGCACCCGCTGCTGCTGGATCGCTTCTCGCCTCATCTCAACCTCGCCATGTTCTCCAGTGTGTTGGGGAGGCCCCAGCCGGACTGGCCGCACAACACCGTTCAGACAGGCTTCGTGTTTTACGATCAGGATGGCGAGGCAGCGCATGAGCCGCTGCAGGCCTTCCTCGATTCCGGGCCGCCACCCATCACCTTCACGCTCGGATCGACGGCAGTAATGGACCCAGGTCGCTTCTTCGAGGAGAGCGCCGCGGCAGCGCACCTCCTCTGCCGGCGCGCATTGTTGCTCATGGGCAAGAACCCACCGCCCGCGAATCCATCCAAGGATCTCTTCGCGGCTGACTACGCGCCCTACTCCCGCGTATTTCCCGAATCGGCGTGTGTCGTGCACCAGGGTGGTGTTGGGACGACCGCCCAGGCATTGCGTGCCGGGGTGCCCCAACTCGTGATGCCTTACGCGTTCGACCAGCCTGACAATGCCGCGCGCGTGAACCGGATCGGCGTCGGCCTCCGTTTGAGCAAACAGCGTTACCGGGCTGACAAGGCCGCGAACCAATTGCACAAGCTGCTGGCGAGATCCGCCTATGACGAAAACGCCAGGGATGCGGGACGGCGTGTCAGCAGCGAGAATGGCGCGTCAGTCGCGTGTGACACGGTAGAACGCGCGATGGCAGCGCTGTGTCAATCCGGGGCCGGCGTTTGAACGCGCCAGGTCGCGCCTTCTACGACAGACATGGGGCTGGCTTTATGGGCCTGAACCCCCCAGCGCAAGGAACAATTGTACCGTGTCCATGTAACGCTGAGCCTGGGCGCGTACGTAACCGAGCCTTGCGTTCTGATACAGCCGCTCGGCATCCAGGACCTGCAGGACTCCGACGTTGCCCTCATTGTAACTCTTGCGGGTGAGATCGACGTTTTCGCGCGCGGCATCCTGCGCATGTGCCTGGGCGTCGAGCTGCTCCGCATCGTGCTCCAGAGCCTCCAGGGAGTCGGCAACCTGCCCGAAAGCCTCCAGAACCGTCTGTTGATAGTTTGCAGCGCTGGCCTGCAGGGCAGCCACTGCTGCCCGCTTCTGCGCACGCAACGTACCGCCATCGAACAGTGGTGCCGTCAGCGACCCCGCGGCACCGTAGGCAGTGCTCCCACCATCAAACAAGCTCCCCATGACAGTCGACTGCAGACCGACAGAGCCGGTCAGGACGATATGGGGATACAGATTCGAGGTCGCGACACCGACCGCGGCCGTGGCCGCGTGCAATCGAGCCTCGCTGGCGAGAATGTCCGGCCGCCGGTGGGCCAGTTCCGATGGCAGGCTCACCGGCAGACTGCGTGGCAGTGTCACTTGTGACAGCGCGAACTCGGGTGGCGCAGCATCCGCAGGAAGCCGGCCCATGATGATCGACAATGCATGCCGCGCCACGCCCAGCTCCTGCCGAAGTGGCGGCAGGAGTGTCGCATCACTTGCGAGCTGACTCTCGGCGCTGACCACGTCGACACGGGATACGGAGCCGGCCTCGAAGGCAACCTCCACCAGCTGCCTGTTCTGCCGGTCTTCCTCGAGAATCGCCTCGACGGTGGCGATCTCCCCCTGCAGCAAGGCGATGCGCAGAGACTGCAGCACTGCGTTTCCGGTGACCATGAGATAGGCAGCGTTGAGTTGCTGCCGCTCATATTCAGCAAGCGCGTACTGCTGCTCCACGGAGCGGGCAGTTCCCCCGGTGTAGTCGAGCGCGTAACTGACTGTTGGTCCGAGAGCGTAGTAGTTGAATGGGGGTGGCTTCGCAAATGATCCGAGAAATTCAGCTCCGTAGCGTTGCCTGCCGACTCCGGCGGTCATTGCGAGCTGGGGGTACAGAGCACCTGCCTGCGCCCCTGCGAGCTCACGTGCCTGGGCCAACGTTGCATTGGCGGCGACCAGCGTGCGATTGCCTTCCAGCGCACTCCTGACGACTGCGTCGAGAGCATCCGAGTGAAACAGGTGCCACCATTCCCGTCCGGGGTCTTCACCCGCAGCGATCTGTTGGTCCGGGATCGGCGTCGTCCCCGCTTCGAGCTGCAACCGCTGCGCTGTGTATCGCTCCGCGCGCGGCGGCTCCGGCCGCTTGAAATCCGGTCCAACCTTGCACCCTGCGAGGACACCGGCCAGTCCCAGCACGGCAACGATCTTCGACCTGCCGTTGGCGTTCACTCCACCACCAGCGTGGCGATATCCGCCTTCGACTTGGCGCCCCGCAGCAGCGCTACGAACGGTATGGAGCACAAACTCAGGATCATCATCATTTTGAAATCGTTGTTGTAGGCAATCATCGTTGCCTGGGTGGTCACGGTCTGGTTGAGCATGGCGATGCTTCGCGTCGTTACCGGAGTCGCCGCGTGCAGCGGATCCAGGTAGGGCGTGACGTGCTCCGCCAGCCGGGAGTGCATCATCTGAGTGTTTCGGGTGAGCATCGACGTGACGACTGATATGCCGATGCTGCTGCCGATGTTTCGAATCAAGCTGAAGAACGCGGTACCTTCGTTGCGGTAGGCCGGCGCCAGCGTCGCAAAAGCCACTGTGGCCAGCGGGACGTACACCATTCCCGAGCCCAGACCTTGTGCCAGTCCGGTCCAGATCACCATTGAGGTGTCCATCTGCAGGTAGAAACCGGTCATCTGCCACAACGAAAGCGCCGTGATGGCCAAGCCGATGACGATGATGAGCCGCGTGTCAATCCTCCCGATCAGCCGGCTGACGATGAGCATCGCCGCCAACGTGCCGATACCTCGTGGCGCCGTGACCAGGCCGGTCAATACGACCGGATAGTTCATCAAGTTCTGCAGCAATGGCGGCAGCAGCGCCAGTGTTGCAAACAGCACGAGGCCGACGATGAAGATGAAAACACAGCCGGTGAGAAAGTTGCGGTCCTTGAACAGGCCCGGGCTCACGAAGGGAGCCGCGCTCGTGGTAAACATGTGGACCACGAAGAGATAGCAGGACAGCGCCGCGACGCTCGCGAGTGCCCAGATTTCCGGCGAGCTGAACCAGTCCTTGAGCTGGCCACGATCCAGCAGCAGCTGCACCGCCCCGATTGCGAGACTCAGGGTCGCGAACCCGAAGAAATCGAAGCGCGATTTGCGCACGGGTGTTTCCGCGATGAACGAGATCGTGCCGAGGACACTGAGAATGCCGAACGGGACGTTGATGTAGAACACCCAGCGCCAGTTGTAATTTTCAGTCAACCACCCACCGAACGCAGGTCCCAGGATGGGACCGATGGTGACGGCCATGACCCAGATGGCCATCGCCCGGGGATGGTCCTTCGGCGGATTGATATCGAGCAGTATGGCCTGCGACATCGGAACCAGTGCGGCGCCGCACAGCCCCTGCAACAAGCGGGCAATCACGATCTGCGGAAGCGTCTGCGCAAGGCCGCAAAATGCGGAGGCAAGCGTGAATCCCACCAGCGAGAACAGGAATACACGCCGGCGGCCAATCTGCCCAGCGAGCCAGCCACTCAACGGCGTCATGATCGCCGCGGCGACGATGTATGACGTCAGCACCCAGGTCATCTGGTCCTGGGTGGCGGACAGGGAGCCCTGAATTCGGGGCAGCGCCACGTTGGCAATCGTAGTGTCGAGTGCCTGCATGATCGAGGCCAACATCACGGTTATGGTGATGAGGATACGATGTTGGGCGCGGGCCGTGGGTTGGACCGCGGGCGGCGCAGGGCTAATGGTCGTCGCTGGCGGGCCCGACGTGGCTGTTGCGGACGGCGCGGACGCCGTGAGTGCCGCAGAGGCCGCGGACGCCTCGGGTGGCGCAGGGGCCGCGAACGCCGTGGGTGCCGCGGACACGCCGGTCGGCGAGTGCGCGAGGGCTCGCGACTGCGTCGATGCGGGCGCTGCCGTTGCGCCAGGCTCCGCGAGGGCCGTCGCTGCGGGTCTCGGGCTCACTTCGCCGCTGCAAGTTCGTTGACGGTTTGCGTCTTGATGGGTTCAGCGTTGGCGGGGCGAGCGTTGACCGCTCGCGACTCGCCCGGGCCGAACAGGTGCCGTTCATGCCCGGTATCCACGTTCACAGTGGCGCTCAGGCCTCCATGCAAGGGAAACTCCGGGTCGAGCTGCCGCAACTCGATGCGCACCGGCAGACGCTGAACGACCTTGACCCAGTTGCCCGTCGCGTTCTCCGCGGGCAGCAGTGAGAATTGCGACCCCGTGCCCGGGCTGACACTGACGACCGTGCCCTCGAATTTCTTGCCCGGGTAACTGTCCACGTGCACGTCGACCGGCTGGCCAACACGCATGTGCGTAAGCTGGTCTTCCTTGAAGTTGGCCTCGATCCAGGTGTCGCCCGCGACCACCAGGGCGAACACCGGCGCCGACGCGCTGATGTAGGTTCCGGCCTGAAGCTGCTCGACTCGTGTGACGATTCCGTCGCTGGGCGCCTTGATGACGGTATAGGAGAGATTCAACTTCGCACGGTCGAGCAGTGCCTGTGCGTGTTGAACCATTGGGTGACGGTCCGGGGCAATGTTCGGATCACCACCCAGATTCGCGACGACCGCACTGACCTGTTGTTCTGCGGCTGCCAGTTGGGTTCGCGCGGTGTCGAGCGCATGAACGGCGCGATCAACCTGCAGTTGTGAGGATATTCCCGCCGCCAGCAGGCGCTGCTGCCGATCCGTCTCGTGCTTTTGAAACGTCAGCGTCTCGCGCGCGGACTGCAGCTCCGCCTGGCGCTGCCGGTAGCTTGCCTTGAGCGACTCGACCTGCAGACGCTCACTGGACAGTTCCGCGGCGGCCTCCTCGACTGCGATACGAAATGGCTCGTCATCGAGGCGGAACAGTACGGCACCCTTGTGAACTGCCTGGTTGTCGCGTACGCGCACTTCCTGGACGCGTCCGGCAACATTGGAGCTGACAGCTACACTCGCGGTCTGGACATAGGCGTCGTCGGTACCTTCATACCGCCCGCCCGTGAAATAGAAATACGAGGCGACGATTGCGGCGAGCACGGGGCCGCCGATCATCAGGGGTAAACGCAAGCGTTGGGGCCAGCCGGCCTCACTCATGATCATTACTCAACATGGGGGCTCGTCACCCGGGGGTTTGCTCTCGAGCGCGGACAGGTTGTCGCGGATGCGCTCCAGCACGGTCATGAAGACATCGCGCTCGTTTTTGCCGATGCCGGCGAAGACCTCCGCGCGCGTGGCCTCGCTCAGGCGCCAGATCTGGTCCAGAAACGGCTTCGCCTTGGGCGTGAGATATAGACAGCGGGCGCGGCGATCCGTGGGATCAGGCCGGCGCTCGAGCAGTCCATCAGCCTCCATCCGGTCCAGGATGCGCACCATGGTCATGGCATCGACTTCGGCCAGCTCGGCCAGCCGGGCCTGGCTCACGCCTTCGTTTTTCTCGAGCCGAACCAGTACCTTACATTGCGGCAACGTGAGCGAGATTTCGCGCGCGCGCACCTCGAACCGCTGCACGTAGCGGTGGCTGAGATCCTTCAGCAGAAACCCGAAATTGCGCAGGCGGTCGTCCATTGCCGTGGGGCTGGATAATATCCATCGATATCGTAACAGGTGATATAATATCAACCGCTACGTCCACGTCAATGGGTCCGCGTGTGACGGACCTCAGGAATTCACGCTTCTGAGTGCGTCGCCATCGAGGCGTGCGATGACATTCAATATGTCCAGCTGCGCGCAATACTCGACTTCGTCCGCCAGGCCCTTGGCCTGCATCATCAGGCCGACCCGCGAACCCATCAGCACCGTCCGTGCGTCATAACCCCGACGCACCAGCTTCGCTCCGCGCGCAGCATCGTTGAGCTCGTACCCGCCGTGCTTCTCCAAGTGATCGACAAAGTGGCCCGCACCGTAGAAATCCTCGAGATTGAAATTCCCCACCGATCCTGAACATACGATCAATACGGATGAGCCAGGATGTGCCTGCCTGATGTGCGCGACCAGCGCCGCCCCGTTCAACAGCGCGCCCGCGTATGCGAATGACGCACCCGCCGCCGCGCGCAACGCAATCGTGCCGTTGGTCGTGCAATAGACCAACTTCCTGCCGTGCAACGGCTCCCGCCCCAACAGTAACGGCATGGCTGGAGCGAATCCCGGCAGATGCTCGGCGAGATATTCGCCCGAGCGGATGCACTCCCCGACTTCCTCCGCCACCCGGTTGGCGTCATCGGTGTTCAGAGCCGGCCAGATCGCTTCGACGCCCGCGGCCAGGGCGTGCACCATGGTCGACGTCGCAAACAGGATATCCAACACGATCACGACGCGGCCCTCCAGGTACGCGGGACTGAGATCTTCTTTCTTCAACAACACGTGCAGGCTGGGCATGAAGGGTGGATTCCATTTGAAAAGGCATTAGACTGGTCACTATTACACAATGGAGCGAGCCAATGCGCGACCAGGCTATCGTCATTACGGGCGCTTTCGGATCTCTCGGAGCGGCGACGGCGCGCGCAGCCGTCAAGCTCGGGGCCCGTGTCGCGCTCATCGATCGCGCGGCTGCGGCCCCCGCAGAATTGACTGCGCAGATGGGCGCGGGTGCCGTCTTTCTACCCGGTGTTGAATTGGCCGATGAAGCCGCAGCCAGGAGCGCCATCGACACTGCGCAGGCCCGGCTGCAGGGACTGGATGTATTGATCAATACCGCGGGCGCGTTCCGCTGGCAGACGGTCGCGGATGGAGACGCTGCCGTCTGGGATTCGCTGTTCACGATCAATCTCAAGACCGCCGTCAATACGTGTCGGGCTGCGATACCCCACCTGCGTGCAAGTCGTGCGGGCAGGATCGTCAATATCGGGGCCTACGCGGCGTTGAAGGCCGGCGCGGGCATGGGTGCCTATGCGGCTTCGAAGGCGGGTGTGCACCGGCTCACCGAAAGCCTCAGCGCTGAGCTGAAGGACCAACGGATCACGGTCAATGCCGTCCTGCCCTCGATTATCGATACGCCGCCCAATAGAAAGGACATGCCCAAAGCCGACTTCTCTACGTGGGTGAGCACCGAATCCCTGGCGAACATCATCCTGTTTCTCGCATCCGAGCAGGCGCAGGACATTACGGGGACGCTGCTGCCGGTCACGGGACGCACATAAGCGGTGGCCGCCAGATGGGCGACAGCGACTCCATTCTGCTGGCCATCGATCAGGGGACCAGTTCCAGCCGGTCCATAGCCTTCTCGGCGCGTGGCGCCGTGATCGCCCTCAGTCAACATCCGTTCGAACAGATCTATCCCGCATCAGGCTGGGTGGAGCATGACCCGGAAGTCATCTGGGCGACGACACTCTCGACCGCCCGGGAAGTATTGAGGCAGCTGCGCGCCCAACAGCGGCGGGTTGCAGCGATCGGGGTCACCAACCAGCGCGAAACCACTCTCCTGTGGGATCGCCGCACGGGGATTCCTGTCTACAACGCCATTGTCTGGCAGGACCGCCGCACCGCGGATGAGTGTCGAAAGCTCCAGGAAGCGGGCCACGAGGATGAGGTGATTGAAAAGACGGGCCTGCGTCTGGACCCGTATTTCTCCGCGACCAAGCTCACCTGGATCTTCGACCGCGTGCCGGGTGCGCGCGCGTCGGCCGAGGCCGGGAATCTCGCCTTCGGCACCGTCGACAGCTTCCTGATCTGGCGGCTCACCGGTGGGCGAATTCATGCGACGGATGTCAGTAATGCCAGCCGCACTGCCCTGTTCGACATTCGCTCGGGCCGCTGGGATGAGGCCCTGTGCGGGCTCTTCCGCGTGCCGATGAAATGCCTGCCCGAGGTTCGCGACAGCGCGGGTGACTTCGGTGTCACTGACGAGGACGTATTCGGCGCGGCCCTGCCGATTCGCGGCGTGGCCGGCGACCAACAGGCCGCCCTGGTCGGGCAGGCGTGTTTTTCGGAAGGCGATGTCAAAAGCACTTACGGAACCGGCGCCTTCCTCGTGCTCAACACTGGCCAGCGCCTGTTGCGTTCGCATAACCGGCTGTTGAGCACTGTGGCGTACCGGCTCAATGGCGTAACCACGTATGCACTCGAGGGATCCATCCTGTCGGCGGGAGCCACGATTCAATGGCTGCGCGATGGCCTGGGAATCATCTCACGCGCCCCGGAAATCGAGCTGTTGGCCCAGTCGGTCACCGATTCCGGCGGCGTCTATCTGTTGCCTGCCTTCACCGGCCTCGGCGCGCCCTACTGGGACCCGGATGCGCGCGGCGCCATTGTCGGTCTTACCCGGGCATCCAGCCGCGCGGAAATAGCGCGCGCAGGACTGGACAGCGTCGTCTATCAAACCCGCGACCTGTTGGATGCGATGGCGGCGGACGGAATCGGGCCAGCGCAGTTGAAGGTCGATGGCGGCATGGCACAGAACGGATTTTTTCTGCAACGCCTCGCCGACGTGCTGGGAGTTCCCATCCTGCGGCCGAAGATGGCCGAATCAACCGCCTTCGGGGCGGCCTGCCTGGCGGGCCTGGGTCACGGTGTCTACGGGTCGTTGGAGGACATCGCGCGCTTGTGGGAGGGGGATGTCAGGTGTGAGCCGAAGTTGGATCCGGCGGCGCGCTCAAAGGAGATGGAGAGTTGGCGCGAGGCGCTGCAGCGCGTCAGATCGCGTTGAACCAAGCGGCAACCCGCTGCCTTTGGCTGCCGTCAAAACGCAGCCCCAGCTTGGACCGGCGCCATAGCGCATCCTCCCCGCTCCGCGCCCACTCATGGTCACGCATGTATTGCAACTCTGCCTCGTAGAGCTGCGGAGCCATTTCCTCGCCGAGATCCCTGAGCCGCTGCGCATTTCCCATGATGCGCTCAACGCGCGTGCCGTATGCGCGACATAGCCTTCGAACCAACTCCGGCGGCGCGAACGCGTAGCGTGCGGCCTGTTGCTCGCTGAACATCTCGAAGTCACCCTTGTCGATGTCGCCCCCCGGCAGTATCGAACCACGTGTCCATTCCCGGGCATCGAAGCGCAAGGGCGCACGAAGTTCGGCCATCGCGTGCTCGGCAAGCCTGCGGTAGGTGGTCAGCTTGCCACCAAACACAGACAGCAGCGGCGTGCGGCCGCCAGACGTGTCGAGATCAAACACATATTCCCTTGTGACAGTGGACGCACTGACATCGCCGTCATCATAGAGTGGCCGGACACCCGAATAGCTCCAAACCGCATCGCGCGCACTCACAGGTGTTTTCAGGTACTCGGACGCGAGACCGCACAGATACTCTATTTCATCTGCGCTGGCGCTGACTTTGGCAGGATCTCCCGTGAACGGAATGTCAGTCGTGCCGATGAGCGTGAAATCATCGTGGTAGGGAATGATGAACACGATTCGACGGTCAGCAGTCTGCAGTGTGAACGCCTGCGGACCATCGTAAAGGCGTGGGACCACGACGTGGCTGCCCTTCACCAGCCGGAGCGAACTGCGGCGAGTGCTGCCAGTCGCGCGCAGAACCTCTTCTACCCACGGCCCGGCGGCGTTGACCAGCCCGGTTGTACGGACAGTTCGCTGCTGGCCTGCGACCGAAATCATGTCGACAAACCAGAGTTCGCCTTCGCGGCGTGCCGCAGTAACGTGCCAGCCTGGCTCGATACAAGCACCCCGATCGGCTGCATCGATCGCGTTGATTACGACCAGCCGTGCATCGTCCGCCCAGCAGTCCGAGTATTCAAACCCTTGAACGTAGCGCTCATGGAGCGGGAGCAGTGCGCGATCCCGCTCCCTGCGTACGGTCCGGGTCGGCGGCAGGACCTTACGGCCGCCGATGTGATCATAGAGAAACAGGCCCGCACGAAGCATCCACGGCGGCCGCAATCCGCTGTGAATGGGCAGTACAAAGCGCAGTGGCCAGATGATGTGTGGAGCCGCCGCCAGGAGGACTTCCCGCTCCGCGAGACTCTCGCGGACGAGACGGAATTCGTACTGCTCGAGGTATCGCAGTCCCCCGTGCACGAGCTTGGATGAGGCGGAAGATGTCCCGGATGCGAGGTCGCCCTGCTCGACCAGTAGCACCGAAAGGCCGCGGCCCGCAGCATCGCGGGCAATCCCAACACCATTGATTCCGCCGCCAATGACCAGCAAATCGTACGGCGGCTCAGCGGATGTGACCAAAAGTGATTCTCTTACCTGCGCAAGTTCGGCAATACCTCGGCGTCCGAGCCAATCCAATCTATAATCTTATCTCTAAATGGCCCGGGTCACCCTTGAATCATCATGGACAAGATACCTCACTTGCTCGTACACAACCGCCGCGACAACGTCGGCGTCGTGGTCGTAGAGAATCTCACTGCCGGCACCGACCTGTTCTGCGTCGTAACCGAGGACAACAGCGAGTTTCGCGGGGTCCTCAACCAGGACGTGCCGCTTGGGCACAAAGTAGCCCTGCAAGATCTGTCGGTCGGCGATACCGTGATCAAGTACGGCGAAGACATCGGCCGCATGGTTGCGCCGGTGCGCAAGGGCGACCATGTCCACACTCACAATCTGAAAACGAAGCGCTGGTGAGCAGCATGTCAAACCCAAAACGCACGATCTGGGCCTATCGGCGCGAAAACGGCCGTGTCGGCATACGCAATCACGTCGTGATCCTGCCGCTCGATGATATCTCCAACGCGGCCTGCGAAGCGGTTGCTGCGCATATTCGCGGAACGATTGCCCTGCCGCATGCATACGGGCGATTGCAGTTTGGCGACGACCTCGAGCTTCACTTCCGCACGATGATCGGTACGGGATCCAATCCGAACGTTGCGGCGTGCGTCGTCATCGGCATTGAGCCCGGCTGGACCCAGAAGGTCGTGGAGGGCATTGCCCGGACCGGCAAGCCGGTGGCGGGTTTCTCGATCGAAGGCAACGGTGACATCGCCACCGTGGCGGCTGCGTCCCGCAAGGCCAAGGAATTCGTGCACTTCGCCTCGGAAAAGGTGCGCATCGAGTGCCCCCTGACGGATGTCTGGGTCGCGGCGAAATGCGGCGAGAGTGACACTACGACCGGACTCGCCTCCTGTCCGACAGTGGGCAACATGTATGACAAGCTGGTGCCGCTGGGCCTGTACGGCTGTTTCGGTGAAACCTCCGAGCTGACGGGTGCCGAGCATTTGGCCGCCGCCAGGGCTGTCTCGCCGGAGATTTCCGCGAAGTTCATGAAGACCTGCGCGGCTTATCAAAAGGACGTGATCGAAGCACACAAGACTTCGGACCTTTCGGACAGTCAGCCCACCAAGGGCAACATCGCCGGCGGCCTGACGACGATCGAGGAGAAGGCGCTGGGCAATCTCGAGAAAATCGGCAAGCAGATAAAGTTCATAGACGTGTTGCAGCCGGCGGAAGCACCCGCGCGCGGAGCGGGACTTTATTTCATGGACACGTCGTCCGCGGCTGCGGAGTGTTGCACGCTCCAGGCCGCTGCCGGTTACGCGCTGCACATCTTCCCAACCGGTCAAGGTAATGTCATCGGCAACCCCATCATGCCGGTCATCAAAGTCAGCGGAAATCCGCGAACCGTACGCATGATGAGCGAGCACATCGATGTCGACGTCTGCGGCATCATTCGCCGCGAGATGACGATCGATCAGGCAGGGGACGCGCTGATTGACAGCATGGTGCGGACGGCCAACGGCCGACTCACTGCGGCGGAGGCACTGGGTCATGTCGAGTTCGTCATGACCAAACTCTATCGCAGCGCCTGAGCGGCCGCATGAACGAACGAGCGGCGAGCGTCCCGGCCCGAACAATTATCCCCGGGCTGGTTGCAACCGTGGTCGTGGCACTTGCGGCCACATATCTCTCCGACCACTATCGCGCGCCGCCGGTCATATTCGCGCTGCTTCTGGGGATGGCACTGAACGCGCTGTCCTCGGAGCCGCGGTACACGCCGGGAATTGACTTGTCGGCCCGCTCCCTGTTGCGCCTGAGCGTTGCGCTGTTGGGCCTGCGAATTACCTTCAGCCAGGTCGGAGAGCTGGGTTGGTCTACTGCGGCGCTGGTGATTGTGGCCGTGCCTGCGACGATTGGCTTTGGCTGGTTGTTTGCGCGGACATTCAAGCTCGACAGCCGGTTTGGCGTGCTGTCGGGTGGCGCAGTTGGCATATGCGGCGCGTCGGCTGCAATGGCTATCGCCGTTGCATGGCCACGGAAGGATTCGGAGCGCGACACTGTCCTGGTGATTGCCTGCATCACCACCTTCAGCACGATTGCGATGCTGCTGTACCCTGCCCTGCTGTCCCATCTGCACCTGGATCCCTCGCAGGCGGGACGCTTCCTGGGCGGCTCGATTCACGATGTCGCCCAGGTAGTGGCAGCGGGCTATGCCACCTCCACGAAATCAGGGGATACGGCCACAATCGTGAAGTTGATGCGGGTGGCGATGTTGCTGCCGGTCGTGCTCGCGATTTCCCTGGCGACCGCGCGCCGGCTCGACAAGGCAACGCGAGCCCGGAACAAGGTCGTTCTCCTGCCAGGGTTCCTGTTGGGATTCGTGGCGCTCGCCGCGCTGAACGGTTTCAACCTGGTTCCGCCCCAGGTGAGCGCCGCACTCACCGAAGTGTCCCGCTGGCTGCTCGTAATCTCGGTGGCAGCGTTGGGCATGAAGACCTCGGCGCGTGACATCATGTCGGTGGGAGGCACGGCGATCGGGCTCATCGCCGCCGAGACGGTGTTCCTGGCTCTCGTGGTGTTGGCCTGGATTCTCACCGGCCACTGAGCAACCTGCAGCCCTCCCAATGGGGCATGTTGTTACGCGCTCCAGCTCTAAGTCGACTTGAATCCAATGCGTGCATGGGTACCGTCGCAGAACGGCTTGGTGGCGCTGCCGCCGCAGCGGCACAGCTTCGCTGTCGTCACGCGGGCAACGACACGCCCGGTGCCACTCGTGATCTCCAGGTTGCCGCGAATCGACAAGGGTCCGTTGAGCTGCGGGTCTATGGCCAGCGCACCGTTGCGGACCGCAAGCGCGTCGGTCTTGCCGCTGGCGGGCTCACCCGTTGCATTGAACCCAACTTCGTGATGTGAGCTGTCGCAGAACGGCTTGTTCTTCGAGGCGCCGCAGCGGCACAGGGTGGCGCGGAAGCCGCTGGGCTCGCCGTCGAGCTCGAGTTGACCTCGGAACGCGTACGGACCGCCTTCGCGAATGCTGGCAAGGTTGACCGGCGGTGCGGTTTCGTCGTGTGCACCGTCTGTCCGGCGGTATTGGATCGCTCCTGACGGGCAGGCATGTGCAATCTCAACGACACGCTCGACTTCCATGGCGTCAGGATGAAGCCAGGGACCCTGTACGTTGGCGAGAAACACGTCAGGGGCACCGGTTACGCAGAAACGAGCGTGGATGCAGCGTTTGGTTTCGAACAGCAGGTCGAGTTTTTGACCGTGGGCGGTTTCGACGCCGTTCGCGATTGTTGACGGCGCGGCACCTGACATGTGAGCGCTGCCTGTTGCGGTTGCCGCACCTGTTGCGGCAGTGCCCTCCGACGCCTGCGCAGCGCCGACACCTTGCGCACTGCCAACTGCCGGCGCCGCAGCCACGGGCGCGCCCAAATCAAACCCCCTCGTTGCGCGCTTCGACAACTTCGCCAACAAATCGGCGGCAGCCAGCGCCCGCGCATCACCGCATGAGCGCAACGCGGCACCCGCATCGGCCAACTGCGCAAACCGCTCGACAAAGAACCGCCTCGCGCCGCGCCCGGGTGGCAGCGCGGCCGGGTCGCGCAGAGCGATAAACGACATTCCGCCGTGACACTGCGGATTCGACGGACCGGCAGGCAGACGTGCCGCGCGCTCGGCCAACGGCACCACCGCCTGCATCAGCCCGATCGCAAGGTCAGCCGATAGAGACTTCTCCGCACTCGGTCCCGGCACCGCATATGCATACGCGAGCAGGCGCAACATCAAACCGTACGACGCGTTGGCGAGATCGACAACAGCGATCACCTCGGGATTCTCGAGCCAAACGCGCCCTTCGGGCCGCGGCGGCCGCCGCAGAACCGGATTCGTTGCCGCCGGGAACGCAGGGGAGAAGTCCGGATTCTTTGCCTTCAGCGCCCGATACTCCTCGCGGATCGCCAGGAATTTCTGGTAGTGCGAATCAACCGAATCCGCGGGCGCGCCCTCCCCCTGGACCACAATGGCGTCGAAGGCCGCAAGCGCAGTCTTCACACAGATCACGGGCTTGCACCCGGCCATGTTGATCTCGTTCTGAGACAGCTGCAGCGCCGGATCACCGGCAAACGCAACAGCCTCCCCATACTGGGCCACCATGGACTTAAGTCCATCCGACAGGGCAGCGTAGAAATCTCCAACGGTGTCGTAATTCAGCCCCATTGGAGTCAGGTGCGCGAACTCGCTTCCGCCGCGAACATAGTTGCGCTCGTAGACGAATCCCTCGCCGTCCGGCTCAGCAGAGCCTCGCGGGCGCTCCAGGAACACGAAGTGTTGCAGCGTTTCGGGCGAAAACGGCGCGAGCTTGACTACGATGCCGGCCGGCAGATAGCCCGGATCGAGCGGAAAATTCGAGCGGCCAAACTGGGGGCTGCCTCCCAAGGCGGATGTGATGTTCCACACCGCGGCGAGATGCTGCATTTCCTCGACCGCGATCCGGATCAGCTTCCGGCGCCACCCGCTCACGGCCTCAGCCTCAACAGGGGTCAGCCCCTCCGCTACCCCCTCCTTGAGGCTGAACGCTGCGTAAAGGTACGTGCACATAAGATTGTGCTCGAGCTCGGCTGCCTCGTATAACGCGTGCAGGCCCCGCTCGCGTGTAATCACCCGTTTCGTGGCAGCGACGTCGTTCATGCAGATCTCCCGTAGAGGCGGGGTATTTCGCACACTTTCGACGCCGGCGCCACCTCCCCAAGTGGCGGGGCCCATCCCCAGCTAAAATAACCTCCATGAAACCCGCCCTCCTGATAGCCACCTGCCTCCTTTTGGTCTCTGCAGCGCTAAATAGCAGCGCTACCACCTTGACGGAGAAAGACCGCGAGGCGCTCACTGAAACAGCTGACGCTCTTTATGACGTGGCCAACGCCGGCTGGGGCGCCGAGCACAAGTACATAGACGCATCGGCAATAGAGTGGTCATTCGCGACACTGGATGCGGGAAACCAACTCGCAATGACGAAGGTACGCCGCACTCTGGATGCCAACCAGAATCTGATCGACCCGGTGTGGGGCGGTGTCTTTCAGTATTCGGACCAGGTTGATTGGAAGTCGCCTCATTATGAGAAGCTCCTCTCATATCAGGCGGACGACTTACGCATCTACAGCGAAGCGTATTCGCGCTGGCACCGAAAGACCGATCTGGACGCAGCGCAGAAGCTCTACAGCTACCTGACAACGTTCCTCAGCGCGCCGGATGGGGGCTTCTACGTCAGCCAAGACGCCGACGTATCCGACAAAATGACAGGTCACGAATTCTACGCAAAGGACAACGCAGCGCGCCGCGCGGCCGGGATGCCGACGATTGATGTTCACGAATATTCCCGCGAGACGGGATGGGCCGTCCGTGCCCTTTGCAAGTACTACGACGTCACAGGTGATGCCGCAGCGCTGACCCGGGCTGAGCGTGGCGGAAAATGGGCACTGAGCGCGCGTCAAATCGCCGGTGGTGGATTCAGCCACGGCGGACCCGGCGATACCCCCGCCGGTCCCTTCCTCGACGATAACATCGCCATGATCCAAGCCTTCCTCGCCCTGTATCGCTCCACCGGCAATCGCGAGTGGCTCGAGGCAGCAGTCGCGACACTTAACTTCATCGACACGAAGCTGCGCGATCCGCGCGCAGGTTATATAACATCATCGTCGAGCTCAAACACTCGCGGCGTCTTTCGACAACCGGTGCGCGACGTCGCGCAGAATGCAGCACTTGTGCGCATCTCCAGCATGCTTCATCACTACACCGCTGCCGAGCGTCACCTGCAGATCGCACGTCACGCAATGAAATACCTGAGCGGCTTCGCCGCGGCAGCCAGCGACCAGTTTCGACCCGACATTCTGCTGGCCGATCACGAACTGTCAGCGGCCCCTATTCACATCACCGTCGTGGGTGGCAAGGACGATCCGGCTGCGCAATCGTTACACGCCGCAGCCCTGCAATACCCCACGGACTACCTGCAGGTGGACTGGTGGGACCGCACGGAAGGGAAGCTGCCGGACCCGAGCATCACTTATCCCGATCTCAAGCGTCCCGCGGCCTTTGCGTGCACGGCGAATGCGTGTTCTACTCCTGTGTACGAACCCTCCGAGATTCATGACCGAGTGCGGTCCGTGCTCAATTGACCGACCGAGCACCTGACGAGGCAGGTGCCGTCGAAGGCTGGTAGTTCGTCCAGCACATCGTCGCCATCCGCACACGATAGTCGGCCCTTCCCGGACGGGACTCTGTACACCACCGTCTTGAACCCAACGCCCCTTTGCTCGCACTCACCTAGCGAGGTGAGACTCGTGCCCACGACCGCTGCCTGTGGATAACTCTCAGCAGCGATCCAGGGACGCGGCACGGCAGCTTCGCCGCCACAGCCCGAGAGGAGTTCCTGGGGAAAATGCTTTCTATCCTAGTGTGCCACTCCTATTTTCTGGGCTTCGATCCCAAGCAGGTAGCACGCGGCAAGCCCTACCCTCCGCTCGCAACATTGCAAATAGCCGCACTCCTGAGGCAGGCCGGCCACGAAGTGACTCTCTTCGACGCAATGCTCGCGGCCGGCGTAGAGGAATATGATCGCAAGCTGGCCGCGGTCGAGCCTCAGGTCGTCATTGTCTACGAGGACAATTTCAACTTCCTGAGCAAGATGTGTTTGGGCAAGATGCGCCAGGCAGCCTGCCAGATGATCGCCTCCGCGCGCCGCGCCGGCGCGCGGGTGATCGCCTCGGGGCCGGATGTCAGCGACGCGCCCGAGACCTATCTGCGTGCCGGAGCGGACCTGGCGTTGATCGGCGAAGGGGTGGCCACCCTGCTCGACCTGGTACCCAAATTGAATTCCGACACCCAGGCTGCGGGCGGCGAGCTGATTCAGGGCCTGACGGGCGCCGCCACACTCGTCAATGACGAAGTGGTGAAGATCAATGGCGCCAAGGTGCTGCCCAACACCGCGCCCGCAGCGGAATTGGCAGCCTGGGACCTCGTGGACATGGAGCGCTACCGCGCGGCATGGATGAAGTCACACGGCTACTTCAGCCTGAATATGGCTGGCTCGCGCGGGTGCTCCTTTCGCTGCACGTGGTGCGCCAAGCCCATCTGGGGCAATCAATACCTTCAGCGGACAGCTGCCTCGGTGGCCGCCGAGATGCTGTACCTGAAGCACACTTTCGCGCCTGACCATATCTGGTTTGCCGATGACATCTTTGGGTTCCGCGTCGATTGGGTGAAGGAGTTCGCGGCTGTCCTTGCGGCCGGCGGAGGCGGCATCCCGTTTACCATCCAGACACGCGCCGACCTGCTCAGCGAGCGGATGGCCGCAGCCCTCGGCGCTGCCGGCTGCAAGGAAGCCTGGCTCGGTGCTGAGAGTGGCAGCCAGCGGGTGTTGGACGCCATGAACAAGGGCACCACTGTCGCCGAGATCATTACCGCCCGGGCGCGGCTCAAGGCCGCCGGCGTCCGTGTTGGTTTCTTCATTCAGCTGGGCTACCTCGATGAGCAGCTCGCGGACATCCTGGCAACGCGGTCGCTTCTGGAGACGGCTCGGCCGGAAGACGTCGGTGTCAGCGTGTCCTACCCGCTGCCGGGCACCAGGTTCTATGAGCTGGTCAAGGCGCAGCTCAAGGGCAAGACCCATTGGCAGGACAGCGATGACCTGGAGATGATGTTCCAGGGCACCTACACCTCGGACTTCTATCGCAGCGTCCGTACCCTCCTGCACGACCAGGTCAATCTGCAGACTGTCAGCCGCCTGCAGAGCGCGGCCGAACAGCAGGCGGCCAGCCGGTCTCTGGAAAGGCGCTGGCACGAGCTCCTGTCGCGCGAGCATCAATATCGGTCGCGGGACGGCGGAGCGGCTGCCGCGGGGTGAGTCGATGCCGGGAGTCGCACCAACATCCGGGTCCGTGCAGCAGCCCTCCGCAGCCAAGGAGCCGCTACCGCCGCTGCGCGACGTGCAGTCCGCGTTGCGCAACACGACAGAAACTCTTGCTCAGGAGCTTGCATATCCAACGGAAAACACACCCGGCTGGTCCGCCTTCGAATGGCAGGTGGCGCAGGCTGTATGCGCCATGCACGGGGTCTCGGCAGTGCTGTCAGGAAAGTTACGCTGGCAGGGACCTGCGCACTGGAGTCAGTTCCTGCGCGACCAGCGGGCTCACACGGCACGCCGCTACGAGCGGATCAGGCAGCTGTTGACGCTGCTCGATGCCCGGGCGCGCATCGAGAAGGTGGCGTTGGTCGCACTCAAGGGCGCCGAACTTCACTCCATGAGCCTGTACGAGCCTGGGGAACGGCCCATGGCCGACGTCGATCTGCTGGTGAGCGCCGAGGATGGCAGCCGCGCGGGTCGAATGTTGGAATCGCTGGGATTTGAAAACTTCGTGTCGACCCCGCGGCACCGCATATTCGTGCGCGACGCGCACAAGAGCCCGGACAGCCTCGGTGAACACTCGGACAACTATCTGAAGATAGAGCTGCACGAGCGCATCAGCGAGCCACTCCCGGTGCGCGTGGCGGACATCACCGGCCTCATATATCCGCGCGAACCGCATGCAGGCTTGAACCCCTATCCGTCAAAAGCGGCGCTGATGACCCACTTGCTGCTGCACGCTGCAGGCGCCATGAGACTGCGCGCTCTACGCCTCATACACCTGAGCGATGTCGCACGGTTGTCTGCAAACATGACAGCGACAGACTGGAATGCGGTGTTGGAACTCGGCCGGGCCGGCCGGGAGCACTGGTGGGCGTTGCCGCCATTGCTTCTCACGGCCCGATACTTCAGCAGGGCCATTCCCGGCCACGTTCTCGCCACGCTGTCAGCAAACTGTCCCTGGCTGTTATCGCGCATCTTCCGGCGCCGCACTCTATCCGATGTCTCGTTGTCGTATATGCGGATCGAGGCATTCCCCGGGATCGAGTGGTCGCAGTCGCTGGGCGAGAGCGTTCAATACGCCGCGAACCGTCTGTGGCCGAACACAGAGCTGTTGGCACAGCGCAAGCAGCTGGCGCAGACCGAGCTCACCTGGTCGGACAGTCAGTGGCATCACTCATCGCAAGCCAGGCGTTTGTTGCGCTGGATCGTCTCGCGGCCGCCCCGGGCCGAAACCATGCACACCATCCGCGCGGCCCTGGATCGCGCCCGATGAGCCCGCGCGCACTCACGGTCGCCGCAGACGCCATCGGCACGACACTCCTGGGCGACACGGCTGAACGAGACTACGCGGCCAAATTACGGCTATTCGCCACCTTTGCCGAGCCCGAACTGCGAGCCGCGATCCGCGCTCTGCAACTCGAGCCGGGTATGCGTGTTCTGGATGCCGGCTGCGGCACGGGAGAGGCGCTGAAATGGCTTGCGGATGAAGTCGCACCGGGCGGCGCAGCCGTGGGTCTCGACCTTGCCCGGGCGCATGTCGCCGCAGCCACTGACCATGCAGCGCCGACCACGCTCGTTCTGCAGGCAGACCTGCTTCGCGCCCCTTTTCCGTCACACAGCTTCGACCTGGTCTGGTGTGTCAACACCATCAACCACCTGCGCCACCCGATTGGTGGCATCGAAGCACTGGCGAACGTGGCCAAACCCGGCAGTCGCATCGTGCTGGGTCAGAGCTCTTTCCTTGCGGATATGTATTTCGCCTGGGACGCTCGACTCGAGCGCGTCACAAATGAGGCGGTACGTCAGTATTATCGCGATCGCTATGGGCTGAGCGAACGCGATCTGACGAATGTGCGATCGCTCCTCGGTTGGGCGCGCGCCGCGCGCCTTCGCGATGTCCATGCACAAACCGTTGCCATCGAGCGCATATCGCCGTTGCGACCTGCAGACCGTACGTATCTGCTCCAGGCGATATTCCGTCATACCTGGGGAGAACGCCTGAGGCCCTATCTTTCCGCGGCAGACTACGCGGAGCTGCAGGCACTCTGCGATCCGCAAGACGCTCGCTTCGCCCTGACGCGGCCTGACTTCCATTTCCTGCAGTGCTTCACCCTCGTCACGGGAGTCACTTGAGTGACGAGGAAATCAGCCCGCGTCCAGAAGGCTGTCCAGTGCCGTCACCCCTTCGAGCGGATGGCGGCCGCGGCGCAATTCGAAAGCGCCGAGCTGCGTCACGTTCCTGCAGAACTCGGGCCATCCTGGTTGGTTTGCCGCGTAGGGTTGGGCAACTGCGAGGCGCCGCAGGAGGTCCCCTTTCGAGAGCGGTTGCAGGAGGGCAGGACCTGCAGCACTCTGCCCGGAAAGGAATATCACGGCGGACACCTTCAACGGAGCGGGCGCGAGGCGAAAGCCCCCGCGCCGCAGGTCAACTTCGAACTTCCGGACTCCGCTGCGCCGGCTGATGACCGGCGAGCGCCGGATTGCGCCGACGTCTCCGCTGCTTTTGATCCAGCGCAACGAGTCCGAGCGAACGTGTACAAAGTTGGCAACGCCGGTGGCCAGCATCGATCCGGGAGCGACGAACGTACTGTCTTCGGACACGAAGTCGAATCCCTGCAGCAGGCATTGCAACGACACAGTCGACTTGCCGGACCCGCTGGGGCCCATCAGCACGAAGCCTCGCCGGCCTCTGCCGATGCAGGCAGCGTGCAGCGCAACCAGCCCCTGCACCCGGGTTGCAAGTGTAAACACTGCAAACTCGATGAGCTCGTAGCGTGTGTGGTAGGGAAACCGCAGCGTGTCCTCGGATACGCTCACGAGTGCAGAGCGTTCCGCGGCACTTACCACGACGAAGTTGGAGGAGCCCGTTGCGCCTCCCACCCATTCGGCGCTCGAGAGCATCTGCAGGGGCTGCGGCTCGGATCGTTTCCCGCGAGGCTTGGATGATGTCAGTTGAAGCCCCACCTGCATCCGCGGCACGGTCGCCGACAAGCGATGTGGCGGCAGGTCACGGTAGGCGCAATCGACGTTGCGCAACAGCTCCGCGCTGTTGCTGTCGAACCGGAACCGGCCGCCCAGCAATTGCACGGGCCCTCTGTGCAGCCGCGCAGCACGCTCCCGGAACGGATCACAGAAGAGGTCGGGTGTTGCCTTGCTCATTGAGTGCGGAACCTTCAGGCGAATTTCGGTGTCATCGCGTATGAGCACGCCGCCTGGCACACAACCCACGCTTGCGGACTCCACGCTTGCGAGACTACGTGAAACTCAGATCGCATTCGACAGTGTCGCCGCTGACTACGACGGGCCGCGCGGCAATAACGGTCTCATCCAGGATATGCGTGCCGAGATGTGGCGCTGGCTCGATGCCACGTTCAGCCCGGAGAGCCGCCTCATCGACCTCGGTTGCGGTACGGGATTGGATGCCGTTCGCATGGGGCAGCTCGGCCACTTCGTCACCGCGACGGATTGGTCGCCGCTCATGGTGCAGCGAACCCAGGAGCGCGCCGAGCGCGAGCAGCTGACAGACCGGGTGCGGGCATTCGAAGTCGGTGGGCACGAACTGCAGCGGTTGGACGCCACGGGCAGCTACGACGGCGTGTATTCCAATCTTGGACCGCTCAACTGTGTCCCGGATCTTGCGGCCGTGTCCCGCGAGTGTGCCCGCCTGCTCAAACCGTGCGGCAAACTCGTTTTCACCGTGATTGGGCGCGTCTGCCCGTGGGAAATGGCCCACTACCTGCGGCAAGGACGCTGGACGCGAGCACGCATCCGCTTCGCCCGCAACACCGTACCGGTTGGCATGAACAAACATACGATCTGGACGCGCTACTACACTCCGCGCGAGTTCTATCGGGCCTTCAAGGACCAGTTCACGCTGGAACACTATCGTGGTCTGTGTGTTTTCGCGCCGCCGCCCTACCTGACATCCGTTCGCGACACGCATCCACGGATATACGGGCGATTGTGGCGCCTGGACAAGCTGTCTGCAGGCTGGCCCTTGATCCACGCCATGGGCGATCACTTTCTCATTGTCATGAAGAGACGCTAGACGTGAAGGTATCGATCATCATAGCGGTGTACAACGAGGCAGCCACGGTTGACACCCTTCTCGAGCGCGTCTGGGCCCAGCCGCTCCCGGAAATAGCGAAAGAGATCGTCGTTGTCGAAAGCAACTCGACCGACGGCTCGCGCGACAGCGTCGACGCTTTCGCAGCTCGCCATGCAGCTGAATCTCACGTGCGCATCCTGGTGATCCACCAGGACGCACCGCGCGGCAAGGGAAACGCAATCCGGCAGGGAATGGCCGCCGCCACCGGCGAGATCCTGATGATTCAGGATGCGGACCTCGAGTACGACGTGGCCGACTACCCCGACCTGCTGAAGCCCATCATCGAGGGGCGCGCCGCGTTCGTGCTCGGCAGCCGTCACATGGGCCCGGATCGCTGGAAAATCCGCAAATTTGCGCACGGTGGACTGCGGGCGAGCATCATGAATCTCGGTGGCATGCTGTTCCATGCCTTCTTCAACGCGCTGTATGCATCGCGCCTGACGGATCCCACCACCATGTACAAGGTGTTTCGCGCCGACTGCCTCGACGGTCTGAACCTGACCTGCGAGCGGTTCGATTTCGACTTCGAGCTGTTGGGAAAGCTGATCCGCTGCGGCTTCATGCCGCTCGAGGTCCCGGTCTCCTACAAGTCGCGCGGCTTTGACGAGGGCAAGAAAATCCGCCTGTTGCGCGATCCGCTCACCTGGCTCGTGGCCATCGTCACCACCCGGTTTGCCTTTCTGCCAGCCCGGCTCGCTACAGAGAAAAACCGGCGACCTGGGCATCGTCACGGAACATTTTGACCGTATCCAGCGAGTACTCTGTCAGGTCGTACCCGATCAGAGTCAGCTTGTCGAGTATGTCGCGCGTGACCGTGATGACGGCACAGCCCACCGAATCCGCCTGAAAGATATTCAGCAGCTCGCGCGAGCTGGCCCACATGAGCTCGGCCGCGGGATTTTCACTGAGCAGCCGGGCCGCCCGCGCCATTACCGGCAGCGGGTCCATGCCGGTGTCCGCGATGCGGCCGGCAAACACCGACACGAAACTCGGGGTCGCCGGATTGAGCGCCGGCAGGATGTCGCGTATCTGCTCCAACGTCGTGATTGCCGTGACGTTGAGCTTGACCTGGTAATCCGCCAGACGCTTGATCAACGCCCGGCTGCTTTCACGCTGCGTGTTGGTGACCGGAATCTTGACATACACGTTGTCCGCCCAGCTGGCGATCTCGCGAGCCTGCCGCTCCATGGACTCGAAATCATCCGCGAGTACTTCGAACGAGACCGGCTTATCCCGGATCGCCGCCAGCACATCGCGGGCAAAAGCGCGATAGTTCGCCACTCCAGCCTTCCGCATCAGTGTGGGATTGGTGGTCAGTCCCTTGATATAGGGCCTGGCGTGCAACTCGAGCATGCCGGCCCGGTCCGCGCCATCGGCGAAGATCCTGACCTTCAGACGCTCCAGCGAAATCATCGCGACGCCGCCAGCGCCAGCAGGATTGTGGCCGCTTCCGGCAACGACCCCACGCGATAGTCGCAGGACGCGGGCAATCTCTCTTCGTATCCACCATCAATGTAGAAGGTTCTGCAACCTGCCCGCTCGCCTGCCTCGACGTCGCGCCAGCGGTCGCCGATCATGAAACTCGAGGCGAGGTCCAGTTCGAAGTCTCTTGCTGCGCGCAACAGCAGGCCGGGCTGCGGCTTTCTGCAGTCACAGCCGTCGCAGTTGTCATGAAAGCAGGTCAGGATGGCATCGAGGCACAGCTCGCTGCGAATCCTGACGTGAATGTCCTCAACCGACTGCCGCGTCGTGGCACCCCGCGCGACATCGGGCTGGTTGGTCACGACAACGAGCACGTAGCCACTGTCCTTCAACGCGCTCAACGCCTGCGCAACTCCCGGCAGAATCTCGAGGTCCTGCAGGGACGCCGGCGGGCAAGGGGCGCCATTGCGAACTGCGGCGCGGTTGATCACGCCGTCGCGATCCAGAAAGACGGCTGGGCGCATCATCTGTCCACCGATTCCCATTTTGTCTGACGGGCCTTCAACAGCGGATGACTGACCAACAGGTGCCAGATGACAGCCTGAAACGCCTCCGAATGAGGGGTCACCGTGGCGGGATTCACAGTCGGGATGATGACCGCCGCATCCGCAACGGTCCCGGTATAACCGCCGTCACGCCCGAGTATCCCAACGACCCTTGCATTCACGTCACGGGCGTACTTCACCGCCGCTACGAGGTTGGGACTGATGTTTCTCGCAACGTCACCGCCCCCGACCGAGAGCACGAAAATACCATCCGAGCTGCGCAGGCGGCTGACCGTGAGCCAGCCGACGAAGGTACTTTCCCAGCCCTCATCATTGATGCGCGCGGTGAGCTCGGCAACATTGTCCGTTGGCGCATAACACTCGATGCCCGTGAGCTTGCGAAAGTCGTTGACCGCGTGCGAGCAGTTCGCGGCGCTGCCGCCCACGCCGAGGAAAAATAGCCGGCCGTTCGCCACCTTGATGTCCGCCAGCACGGCCGCCATCCGTTCGATCGCCTGCACATCCAATTTGTGCAGAATGGCGGCGGCCTCCTGCAGGTGCTGCTGGGCAAAGCTCACCGGATTCGTGCTCATGCGGCAGGCAGCCTCTGTGATAGATAGCGCTCGGTCTCGGCGATACCCTGTGGCGAGCCAATCTCGTAAAACCGCTGTAACACCTCGTACGCTGCCAGCCGGCCCTGCAGCGACAGCTCCCGGCAGATGCCGGCCAGGTCGACGACCGAGTTCTCGGCAAACCCCGAGAGCGCCGCGCGTGAAAACACGGACACACCGAAGTCGATGTGCGACAGATCGGAGCGCTGCGAGTGTTTGTCGTACTCGATCAACCGGCCATCCTTGAAAACCACGTTGCTGCGGTCCCATCGGTTGTCATTGCGCACGATGGCCATGAGGGCCGGCTGCTGCGCTGCGAAGTAGGCGCACTGCAGGCGTGCGAACGAGCACGGCAGGTAGGAATCGCCATTCATCACGAAAAAGTCATCTCCCAGCAACGGGAGCGCCCGCTTGAGCGCGCCGCCCGTGCCGAGCAATCGATCGCCATCGAAGGAATAGGCGATTGCAAGGCCGAAGCGGCCCCCATCACCAGCCGCGGCCTGAATCTGCTCCCCCAGATGTCCAATGCACAGCACCACCCGGCTGACACCCTCTTGCCGCAACAGGTCCAGCTGATGAAACAGGAACGGCCGGCCGGCAACCGGCAGCAGGGACTTGGGGGTGCGCTCGGTCAGTGGCTGCAGCCGGGTGGCAAAACCTCCTGCAAGTATGGCAACGGGTAGCATGATCAGGACAGAACGACCTTGGTGCCTTCGAAGTCGAAGCGGAACCGCACCTCTTCGAGGCCCGCATCCGCCATCGCCTGTCTGAGCCGGCTGCGGTCGGACGCATAGAACATCAGGAAGCCACCTCCTCCAGCGCCCACCAGCTTGCCGCCAATGGCCCCATTGCTCATGGCCAGTGAGTACCACTTGTCGATCTGCGGGTTGCTGATACCGCCCGAACGGCGCCGCTTGTGCTCCCAATGCTCGTGCATGAGCTGGCCGAAGCGGACCAGGTCGCCGGACTCCAGCGCCTCCCGGCTGCGGTGGGCCACTGCCTTCACGTAGTGCAGATTCTCGAGCATCTGCTTCTCCCCGGCCTGGGAGCGCACGTGCTGGTCCTTCAGAATGGTGCGCGCAGCCCGGTTGAATCCCGTGAAGAACAACAGCAGGTTGTCCTCCAGGTCGAACATCGTCCGGTTGGAGACCCGCAGAGGCTCAACGTCGACGCGGTGGTCACGGTGGAAAGTGAAGCACGTGATGCCGCCGAATGCGGCAATGAACTGATCCTGTTTTCCAATGGGCTCGCGCAGCCGGTCGATCTCGATGTGACACGCCTCCTCCGCCAGTTCCCGAGAGTGAACCGCTTTACGGCGGTGCGTATGCAGCGCCTTCAACAATGCCGTGGTGAAGCTCCCGGAGGATCCCAGCCCCGTGCCCGCTGGAATATCGGCGAGTGTCGTGATCTCCACCTGAGGGGTTCGCAGCCCCTGCATCTGCAGGGCTTCGCGGATGATGGGGTGCCGGACATCCGCGACCTGTTCGACGTGCTCCAACGCCGAATACTTGAGATAGATGCCCGGGCTGAAAGGCCGCATGACGGTGACATACACGTACTTGTCGATTGCGGCCGCAATCAGGAAGCCTTCGTGCTCGCGGTAGTAGGACGCGAGATCGGTACCGCCGCCGCCCAGCGTGATACGCAATGGGCTACGCGCGATGATCACGGCCTGACTCCGCGTAGATCTTGCTTACAATTGCCAGCGCTGCGATCGCATCCTGCAGGCCGGCGGCAGGTTCGCGCCGGGCGCGGACATCTTCGATGAAATCTGCCATCTCCAGCGTCCAGGAGTTGTCTGCCATCGGGTACTCCCAGATGGTCGTCTCGGGCGGCCCCATCTGCGGCAGCATCTTGTAGAAGGTCAACTTCTCGACACCGTAGCTGCCTCCAAGGCCGTCGACCTGCAATTTGCCGTCACGGCCGACCAGCTCCCAGCAGAACGTGTTCTTCCATTCCGTACAACTGGCATGCAGAAATGCAACCTGCCGGGTCGCCGTCTTGAGCAACATGAAGCCGTTGTCTTCGACGGGCATGTCCCAGAAGTACGTGTGAGCGAAGCCGCTCACTTCGACGAACTCGCCCAGAAACCAACGTGACAGATCGATCAGGTGGATCCCCTGGTCGATGAGCTCCCCACCGCCAGAGCGCGCCGGCTGTGCGCGCCACTCACTCGCATAACCCGGCCGGCCCCCATGGCCGTAGCGGGCTCGGACGAACAGCAGGGGACCCAGGACCCCCGCGTCGACGAGCCGTCTCGCCTGTTGAAATGCCCGGTGATACCTGTGGTTGAAGCCAACCCGGACGCGCACATTGCGCCGCGCTGCACGCTCGGACAGTCCTGCCAGTTCGCCACAGTGCCTTGCGGCAGGTTTCTCGACGAGTACATGCTTGCCTGCATCAATCGCAGCACTCACGATCTCGGCTTGCAGATCGTGCGGTGTGGCAATGACGATCGCCTCAACGTCCATACGGTCCAGCAGCTGGCGCCAGTCCGCCCCGAATGTGCACCCAGGACTCCTGTAGGCAACCTCGGAAGCGCGCGACGAGTCCGGATCGACACAATGGACCAGCCGGGCGCCCGCCAGATGCTGCGCCCGGCGCTGACCGATCACACCGCAGCCGATAATGCCCACATTCACTCGACCGTCCCCCAGCTCAGGCCGCGGTCTGCGGGAACGATGCGCCGCAGGGTGTAGACATCCGTGCGCCGCAAGTCCTCCAGGTGCTCCGGCAGCGCTGTCCACGGGTCCCAGACGGCGCTGATCAATTTCCCCGTAATGCCGTCACTGCCAGCCGAGCCCAGAAAAACCGCCAGCTCCGCGCCCTTGTCCAGCGGCACGCCACCTTGCTGTTTCTCTCGCAACGATCGCGCGTGAAATGCGGAACCGATCCTGTCGGGACCCGCAGCAATGAACTGGTCCAGCAGCCGCGTGTTGAGAGTGCCCGGCGCGATGGAATTGACGTCGATACGATGCGGGCGGGTCTCCTCCGCGAGGGTTTCCATGAAGCGTATGACGGCCGCCTTGGATGCTGCGTATGCGCTCAACATGGCCAGGGGCTTCGTCGCACCCCCTCCGGATAGTTGGATGATCTTACCGTAAGCCGACTCTTTGAACTGAGGCAGTACGGCGCGGCACAGCAGAACTGAACCGAGCAAATTGACCTGGAGTGTATGTAGCCACTCGTGCCAGTCAGTGTCTTCTACCGCGCCGGCCGGCCCTGTAATGCCCGCATTGTTGACCAGCACGTGCAACCGCCCGAACTCCCCGAGCGCTCTTTCGACGAGAGCCGTCACATCGCGCGGGTTCGAGACGTCTGCGCACTGTGCAAGGACTGATTGTCCAGGACTCGCAAGCTCTCGCAGCCTGGCGTGCGCCGCTTGCAGCGAATCGCCGCTGCGCGCGCAGATCATCACATCGGCGCCCGCTTCAACATACTTTTGCGCGATCGCAAATCCCAATCCCAGACTGGCGCCTGTCACGATTGCACATCGCTTTTCGAGCACCCTGGGTTTCCCGGACAGGGCCATCGCTCATCCGTCCGTACGCGGCATGCCCACCGCAAGATATTGGAGGCGGTGCAATGCGTCAGCCGCCAGCTCCGGCAGGAACCGGTTGGCATCGAGCACTACGAGGTGGTCGGAATTCCCCGTGAGCTGTGCGACTGACAGTGTCTGATACAGGGGCCATTCGGTTGCAACCACCAGCGCATCGACACCGCGGGCAGCGGCCACAGCTTCGCTGCATCGTGTAACGATCCCCTCCCAACGATGGGGCAGATCCTTCACCATCGGATCGTGTACACGGACGGTCACGCCCGCGCTGATCATCCAATCACACAGTTCCACCGCCATGGAACGCCTCAGCGTATCTGTGCCGGGCTTGTACGCCAGGCCCCAAACAGCAACCGTGATCCTCGACAGATCGTTGAAAAGCATCTGGAGATTTTTCTGCACCCAGCACTTGTGCAGCTCGTTGCTGGGAAGAACGGATGACAACAGCGGCGTCGTGACCCGGCGTTCGAGCGATGTCTTGTTGAGAAATGCCACATCGCGCGCCAGCGTACCTCCCGAAAACGCGCTTCCCGGCGACAGATAGGCGCGCGGCCCTATGCGGCCATCGCTCTTCAGGCCGCGCTCGACTTCCCTGGCATCGGCCCCCACCGATTCGCACAACGAAGCGATCTCATTGGCGAAGACCACCGAAGTTGCCAGGAATGCGTTGATGGCGTGCTTCGTCATCTCGGCCGACTCAATCGACATCCACTCGATGGATGCGGTAATGACACTCAGAAGATCGTGCAGACGCTGCCGGTCCTGGGCCGACCTGACACCCACGACGATCCGTTCAGGATGCAGGAAATCGTTCACGGCCCTGCCCAACCGAAGATTCTCTGGGCAACAGGCCACCGGGCGCGCGGCGCCCGCCGTCTCTTGCAACCGGCGCATCGAGCCAACGGGTAGTTGTGACGAAACCAGCAACAGCGTGTCCGCATTCAGCGCCGGAAGCGCGCGCCCGATCTGCGCCATGACGAAATTCGTATCCGCGTTGTCATCATCATCGACCGGTGTGTCGTAGGTGACCCACAGGACATCGATGTCCTCCAGTTCGTCCAGCCGTGCTGCAAACCGCAGCCTGCCCGATGACAAGCCGCGCGCGAGCAGCTCCCCGAGCTCAGGCTCGAACACAGGCGCCACGCCCGTGCGCAAGCCCGCCACGGTGGCCGCATCGAAGTCCAGCCCGATCACCTGGTGCCCCACCTCCGCGAGCCCGGCGGCCGTGACCGACCCCAGGTGCCACAGGCCCAGAACGCAGACCTTCATGAGTAAGTGTCCCCAACCCGGCAACGGGTTCTGAGATCCTCCACGGTACGGCCGATGGCCTCCTGTATGGACAGCACCGGTTTCCAGCCTAGGGCGCGGATTCGGCGGGTGTCCAGGAAAATGAAGGGGTTGTCGCCTACCCAGCCGCGCTCGCCGCCGCTGTATTCGATCTCGGGGGCAGCCCCCAGAGCAGCGCAGATCCAGCCTATGGAGTCGTTCACCTCGCACCAGGTCTCGTGCCCGAGGTTGAAGATATTCACCCTGTCGGCGCTGCCCGTCATGGCGGTCAGCATGGCCGCTATGCAATCCTGGACATACAGATACGACTTGCGCTGCCGGCCGTCTCCCAGCACCCGCAGGCGCTGCGGATCGCGCCTCAACTGCCGGTAGAAATCGACCACGTGACCGTGGGTATAGCGCTCGCCCAGAATGGACACGAACCTGAAAATCCACGACTGCAAGCCGAAGCCGGCGCAGTACGCGGCGATCAGACCTTCGCCGGCGAGCTTGGAGGCCGCGTACAGAGAGGTTTGAACCGGAAAAGGCGCATCCTCGGGCGTTGGAATCACCGCTGACTCGCCATACACCGAGCCGGTAGAAGCGAATGCGATTTGGCGCACGCCGCCCAGGCGCATCGATTCGAGCACACTGTGAGTTGCAATGGTGTTCTGTTCGAGGTCCCGGCGCGGGTGCGCGGTCCCAAAGCGCACATCGGCGTTGGCCGCGAGGTGAAACACACACTCCGAGCCAGCCATTGCCGCAGTCAGCGTGCGGGTATCCAGGACATCGCCGTGAACGAGCCGGAAACGCGTACAGTCCTGTGCCTGTTGCAGGAACCGGGCCTGCCCGGTGGAGAAGTTGTCGTAACCAACCACTTCGTGACCGTCGGCCAGCAGCCTGTCGGTCAACGTGCTGCCGATGAAACCTGCGCAGCCTGTCACGAAGTAACGCAACCTGCCCTCCTGTATCATTCCGCCATGACGGTCAACTGGAAAGCACTGGCCGCAACGCTTCTGTCGGTCGGCCTCGCATCCCTGCTGTGGGTGCGGGGAATCGCCCCGGCGGTTTCACGGGTCGGGACAGATTTTCCAGGCTATCTCACGGCCGCCAGAATCGTTGCAGACGGGGGTCCCGCAGCGCGATTATACGATGACGCCTGGTTCCAGGATCAGATGCGTCACTATGGAATTGGCGACCCGAAACAAGGCAAGTTTGCACCGTTTCCTCCACCTACCGCGCTGCTCCTGATTCCGCTGTGCCGCCTGGAGCCCTTGAACGCCCTGCGCGTAATGACCAGTGTCAGCCTACTATGCCTGATCTGCTCGGTCATCCTTCTGAGACGGATTCTGAACTGGAGTCTGCTCGCAGCGACCGCTTTCGTGCTGCTGTCGGGCTACGCCGTCAGCAACACGCTGCGGTTCGGACAGCCTTATATCCTGGTGTCGGCGAGCTGTCTGCTCGGCTACTTTGAATACCGCAGAGGCAGGCCGCTGCTGGCCGGCCTGTGTTTCGGACTGTTCGTGCCCATCAAATACTTCCCGGTGGCGTTCCTGGTCTATTTCGCGTTCCGCAGGGAGTGGAAAGTCGTGCTGGGGGGCGCTGCAGCCAGCGCCGCGGTCGTGTTGGCCAGTGTGGCCGTGCTCGGCTGGCCGGTTCACCAGCAATTCCTGGCCTCCGTCCTTGGCAATCACCTGCTCGCCAATCTGAGCATGCAGGATCCGTTCACTGCGAGCTTTCAGTCTTTCGATACTCTCTTCCGGCGCCTGTTCGTGTTTGACCCCGCCGCGAACCCGCATCCCTGGCTGGCATTGCCCTGGTTGCAAGGCATCGCGGTCCTATCGACCAAGGGTGCGATTCTTGCCGTGGCCATCATTACCCTCGTCAAGCTGGCGCGTGATGCGGCCTGTGACTGTGTGCCACCATCGATAGGGCTGCTGGGAGTCCTCGTGTTGCTGCTTGCGCCGGCCACCGCGACATATCATTTCGTACTGCTGTGGCTACCCGTCGCCCTGCTGATAGCTCACTTCCTGCGCGAGAACGCATTTGCGACCGCATGGGCCGTGCTGGGTATGTACGCACTGATCGGCTTCTTGCCTTACGGGCACACGGCTGTGTTCGAGGGGCGTGGAGCGCTCACCGTGCTTGCCTATCCCAGGTTGTGGCTGCTGCTGCTGATATTCTCGGTCAGCGTGTCCTTCTTCCTGAATCACTCGCGGCAAGCTCGCACAGCGGCCGCGGCCCCAACATGCTGAACCGGCATACGTTTGGGATTGCGGCCTTCGCTGCTCTGCTGTTCCTCAGCTCGCTCGCGTCGGTTCACCTGACGGCGCTGCCGGTGTTTGAGGATGAGGGCTCCCAACTGCGTTTGATCTGGAGGATAGTCGAAGCGGGAGAGTGGCTGCAGCCTTTGGCTGACGGCAAGCCGCTCGAGGCCTGGCTCATGGCGCCACTGATCAGGCTGGGTCCGCAGCCCCTCGTCATGATCCGCGCGTTGCACGTTCTCAGCGGGATGATTGGCGCAGTGTTGACTTACCGGCTGGCGCTGCAAGTCGGCGATCGATGGATGGCACTCACGAGCGGCGCGCTGTTTGCCATCTGCCCGTTTGTCGTCTATCTGCAGCGACTGGCGCTGTCCGACATTTTCATGTGCACCGCCGGCATCTGGGTTCTCCTGCGCGTCATCGGGCTCATCCGGTCAGCAACCTGGGCGAATTCGGCGTGGCTGGCGATTGCGCTGCTGTTGGCGGCGCTCTGCAAGTTTCCGGTGGGGTTCGTGTTTCTGACATCCATGCCGCTGGCGCTCGTGCTGCTGCCTGCCGCCGAGCGCCGCGCCCTGCTGCATCAACCTGCACTGACCAGAGTAGCGGCCGCACATGCGCCCGCAGCGGCGCTGGCGGCACTCATCGCGGTTGTGGCCATCATCAGAGTACGGCACGGCCAGCCGCCCGGATTCGGTCTGGCTGATTTGCTGGGTGTGGGTCTCGGGCAATACCAAGGCATTACGGCGGCAATCGGGCTGCCGCGCCCCAACCTCATCACCGAGCTGACCGCGCAGTTGTCGTGGCCCGTGGCCGCAATTGGATTGATTGGTCTGGCCGCCAGCGCGCTCCTGCAGGATTGGCGCCAACGCTGGCTCATCGCGACAGGGGCCCTGCCCATGCTCACGATAGGGCTTTTGGCCTCGTTCTGGTTTTCGCGTTATCTGCTGTTCACACTCCCGCCGCTCATCATCGCCGCCGCATCGGGCTGGCAGGCGTTGGCGTCGCGCTGGGGACCCTTCGGACAATCCGTCAAATTCGCAGCGTTGGCGCTGTGTGTAGCGCTCATGGGCCTGCAGTCCGTGCGGCTCGTCGTCGAGCCCGCCGCGGCCAGATGGTCCCCCTTGGACCGCTTTCAGTATTTTGAAGGCTGGGGTTCCGGCTATGGATACGCGGAAGCCGCGCAATTCATTCTCGGAGCACCCAATGTGCCCCAGTTGATCTACTCACTGGATGGCCACAGTGCTTACCAGCTGCGCAACTACCTTCCGGCTGCATGGGGCGCTCGTATCGGACCGGTGGAATATGCACCTGATGGCACAGGCTTGCGCGATAAGGCCGCGCGACTGGAGAATCTGCTCAGCCGTGCGCCCGTCTGGATCATCGTCGCGGAGCAGCTTCTGCAGGGCTGCCTGGATTCGGATTTTGGCCCGGCGGGTGCCCGGCAGCTGCATCTGCGCCGGATTGCCGCGTTCGACAAACCGGGAGCGCACACGCAACTGGCGATATATGAGATTAAATGAGATTACGCGAAACATAGGTCCACGGGCGTGAGGCTTCCCAACTTCTTCATTGTCGGTGCGCCGAAGGCGGGAACGACATCACTCTATGCCTACCTGGACCAACACGCCCAGGTGTACATGTCGCCGCTCAAGGAAGCGTACTACTTCGCCTCGGAAGTCCGGGCGGAAAACTTCAGCGCGGAGGAGCGGCCGCGCATTGAGCGTGATCTGCGCACGCTCGCGGAATACCTGCGCGGCGACATGCGCGAAAAGCGTTTTGGAGGATTGGTTTCGAATTGGGATGATTACCTGAAATTATTTCGATCCGCGTCCGACGAGATTGCCGTAGGCGAAGCCACTCCGCACTACCTCTGGTCGCAGAGCGCAGCGCGCAACATCGCCGCGCGCCTCCCCCACGCCCGGATCATCATCAGCCTCAGGAACCCCGTCGATCGCGCGTTCTCGGACTATTTGCATATGGTGACGGTCGGGGCGGTCCGCAGGTCCTTCCGGGAACAGATTCACGCGAATCTGCGCTGCGAGAGTAAACAGATCGGCCTGGAATGGCCCTTCCTTGAATACGGCCAGTACACCGAGCAGATCATGCGCTACTTCAACGAGTTTCCTCGTTCGCAGATTCACATCTCCCTGTACGAGGATCTGCAGCGCGCGCCCGGGGCTCTGGTTTCGGGCTTGTTTGAATTCCTGGGCGTCGACCCAGGCTTCGCCGCGGATCTATCGCGCCGTCACAACGAGCCGCGCATTCCGAGGTTCGCCGGTACCGCATACTTTCTGAAGAAGTGGAAGGTCTGGCCATACCTGCGGTATCTCGCGCCAACAGCGCTGCGTCCGCGACTGCGGTCGATTGTGTTTCATTCGCGCGCCTCGCTGACGATGGACCCGGCGGATCGCGCATTTCTTACGGACTACTACCGCGATGAGATCGGCAAGCTGGCGGCGCTTCTGGATCGTGATCTGACATCCTGGCTCGGACAGCCGCCGGATGATGAGATGAGCTCGGCAGTCCTGCCGGATAGAGGCGCCATATGAATGACACCGCCGCGGAGTACGTCAAGCAGATGCTGACGGGTGCAGAGTACGTCAGGCAAATCACCTCGGTGGAATCGGATCGTCGCGCACGCTCGGCCTTTCATGATCTCGTGCTGCGAGTCGCCCCGCCAGGGGGCGCGCTCTTTGACTTCGGTGCGGGTCCGGGAATCGATGCGCGCTTCTTTGCCGAACGCGGGTTCACCGTCGGGGCGTATGACGTCGATCCGAGGATGCGCGAGTTCTTTGCCGAGCATTGTCGGGATCTCATGGACGGCGGGCGTGTTGCACTCGACTGCAGCACCTATCGCGAGTTCGTGACCCGCAGGACCTCGGAGACGGGAGCGCGTGCCGATGTGGTCATATCCAACTTTGCGCCGCTCAACCTCGTCGCTGACCTGCACGAGCTGTTTGCGAAATTCCATGCACTCACCGGTCCGAACGGCAAGGTGATCGCGAGCGTACTGAGCCCGTACTTCATCGACGACATGAAACTGAGCTGGTGGTGGCGCAATGCAGCGCGCATGTGGAGCGATGGATATTTCTTTCTGCCCGGTCCGCAAGCGCCGCATTTCCGCCGGCGGCTCGCCAATTTCGCCTCACTGAGCATGCCGTATTTCAGGCTGGCACGCCTGTTTCGCGGCTTGCCACCCCTGCTGGGGCGCGACGCAAAGGGAGTCGAAATCGGCGACTCCGCCGGCTTCGCCTGGTTGCGTGCTACTACGTCGCGATTCATGTTCCTGGAGTTTGAAAAATGCGCTCCGCAGGCGGCTGTCTCAGGGAACATTGGCCAGACGTCGGAAGGTCTCTGAGCTACCGAGCAACGCATCATAGGTCCCGGAGCCTGTGACTCGCCCACGGTCCAACTCGAAAATCACGTCGCACGGCCGCACCGTACTCAGCCGGTGAGCGATGACGATGATCGTGTATCGTCCTCGCAGCCGTATCACGGTCTCCATCAACTCCTGTTCGGTCAAGCCGTCAAGAGCGTTGGTGGCCTCATCCAATATGAGAACCGAGGCATCTGCGTACAGTGCGCGGGCGATTCCGATTCTTTGCCGCTGGCCACCACTCAAGCCCACGCCCCGCTCACCCACCACGTGGCTGTAGCCGTTCGGTAGAGTTCGGACGAATTCGTCCAACAGGGCCAATTGGGCCGCCTCCCGCAGACGCGGCTGGTCGATTCCCGAGTCGCATGCACCGAGCGCGATGTTTGCGGCGATGGTCGTGTCCAACAGGCAGATGCTCTGGGGCACATAAGCGATCCGGCTCTGCCAGGCCGCACGGTTTGCATCGTTCAGAGCAATGCCGTCCACTTCGATCCGGCCGTTTGCGGGCACGAGCAGTCCGGCGATCAGATCGACCAACGTCGTTTTTCCTGAGCCGTTCGCACCGACAATCCCGATGGCCGCACGGGCGGGGATACGCAGTGTCACGTCGCTGACTGCCATCGGCCGATCGGCCTCATAGCGGAATGAGACCTCCTTGAGACGGATGTCCGTGCGCGGAAGCGCGCGCCAGGTGGGGTCGGTCGCGATTACGGCCTGCTTTCTCAGGCGCGCCAGACGCAGATCGGGTGTGATGGAGCTGAATCCGGTCCGATCGGCCCGAATCCTGACAAGTGAAAAAAATACCGATTGGAACGTCGGCAGGAGACGATACGCCGCAAACGCAAAAAACGTCAGTGGGCCCAGTCTGGAGCCCACCCCGTCATCACCTGCACCCGCCAGCAGCGCTGCTGCAACCAGCGTCACCACTGCGACGCATTCCATGACATACCGGGGGCTTTGGCCAAGGAGCTGTGCATGGGCGGCCGCGCGCGCCAATGCGTGGCTGGCGCGCGCGAAACTGGCATGGAAGAAATCCTGGGCCCGCAGAATAGTGATCTCCTTGATTGCCCCCAGGCTCTCGTTCACGGTCCGCGTCAGTTCTATAAACAGTCGCGACTGGATCTGGCCCGCACGCAACAATCGGTGGCGCACCCCAAGGTAGATGAGGACATAGCCTCCCGCCAGAGCCGCCAACATCGCGACTGCCACGAGTGGTTGGATCAACATGAGAGAGACCATGATGAACAGCGCCGTGATCACGCCTGTAATCAGCGTGAAGGCATTCTGCAGGATCTGGATGGTCGCCCTGATCGGCTCGTGGATGACATTGTTGAAAAGCACGGCACTTTGAATCCGGGCGTAAAACACATACGGACGATGCAAATACTCCGCGAACAGGATGGATTGCAGGTCGGTGCCAATCCACACTGCCAGCCGGATCATCACCAACGAGCCGACCACATTGATGAGATTCGCCAGCAGCACGAACCCCATGAATACCAGGCCCAGGGCGATCGTAAAGCTGCGCCTGCTGGAGAATCCGAGCTGATACAGCGAGTGCAAAAGCGCGCTCTGGTCAATCAGACGTGGATTGCCCAATACCGAGAAAAATGGCGCGATTGATGCAATGCCGGCAAGTGTTGAAAACGCCATCAGAATCGACAGCAGCTGTGCGGCAAGGACCCAGCGTCGCTGCCTGGGGGTGAGCACGCTCCAGATGTCGTGCACCAGGTTAGTCACGGTACGGGCTCAAAGGCTGGTGACCGCAGGGTTCGCGAGCCGCACGAGCCGCCTGGAGAGCGCAAGCTCCCAGGGTCGATCGTAACGGCGGAACCGGTACCGCCAGGCTGCCAGCGCCTTTAAAGTCGTTTTGGTCCAGGCCGGCGAGCGTACATCCTGCGCGGTCGGGAACCGGCAGCCCAGAACGGTCGTAAAGTTGCGGATTCGCCGCCGGACGCGCTCGGTCAGCCAGGGGGCATCCGCGTGGCAGGAGTAGTCGACCCACCGCTTCTCGGTCCATCCTTCCGGTGTTGTCGGAAATCGCAGCAGGTTGCCATTGAGATCCCGCAATGGCCGCGCCCCGGCACGTACACGGGCGCTCTTCGGCAGGCATTCCGGCGGCAACGGCGTGTAGATGTAGATGATGATCTCCGAATCGCGGTTGACCTTCTTCACCTGCCGGATGAATTCGAAAGTGCGCTCGGTCTCAGCCTCGGTGTCATCCGGCGGGCCGACCATGAAAGACAGCTCGGGAACCACGCCATGGCGACGACACAGCTCGGCGACGGCCAGCGTCTGGTCGGAGCTCGTGCCCTTGCGGATATTCGCAAGCATGGCGTCATTCGGCGATTCCGCCCCGATGTAAGCCATCCTGAGCCTGCTCTGGCGCACCAGCTTCCAGGAAGCATCCGACAGGTTGAGCAGCGCATCCGCCCGCGCATAGCACCACCACGGAAGCTGAATCCTGGCGAGCACTTCCAACAGGGGGACCATGTCCTCCTCGCGATCGAAGAAATTATGATCAAAAAACTGCAGCGAGTCTGCACCCAGCGACTCCTTGAGCCAGGTGAGGTCGCGCTCCAGGCGCTCGGCCGGTGGCAAATGGGTAGCGCCGCGAAACATGGCCGCTACGCCGCAAAAAGTACAACGAAACCGGCAGCCCAGAGATGCCTGGTGAGTGGCCGTGCGGTGCCCGAGAAACGTCTTCGCAAGGTACGCGCGCGGATCGCCCAGTAAATGGTAGGGCAGTGGCGTGGCGGTGCGATCGTCCCGGGACCTGCGCTCTTCGTTGTGAACGACTTCGCTGCTGCGTTTCCAGGTCAGCCCGGCAATGCGCCCGAGTTTGTCGCAGTCCCCGATTGCTTCCAACAATTCGGCGAGGGCCACCTCCCCCGCGCCTCTGATCGCGTAGTCCACGTACGGTGCGTTGACCGCGGCGTTGGTATACAGAGTCGGGAAGTATCCACCCCAAACGATGGGAGTTGCAGGTGAGAATCGCCGTATGAGTTTCGAAGAGTCGATGGCCGATTGGACCTGCGGGCCACCCATCACCGTCAAACCAACCGCGTCATAGTGCTCGGTAGCCAGTAGCTGCTCGATGGTCGACCAGTACTCGCGATCAACGTTGCCATCGATCACGCGGCAAGTGGTCGTCTTTTCGAGTGCTCCGGCGAGCGTCAGCAAAGACAGTGGGAAACGCGCGCTGCGCCGCGACGTCATCTGCGGATTGATCAGCAGAATGCGGCTCTGCGCCGTCATGACAGCTTTTGCGCCGGGACCAGCCACCGGGTGAACAACATCTCGACAGGCCAGCGGTAGTTGTCCCGGCCACAGCGATAGCGCGCGAGCTGCTGCAACAAGCGCTTACCCCGGCCGACCCGTTTCCAGGCGAGCTCGTGGAAGAACTTGAAGCGCTCGATGAGCTCGAATTTCTCGGGCGAGACCCACGGGCCGGGCTCACCCGCCACGTAGTCGAATTGCGCCCACGCCTCCAGCGTCTCCGGCAGACGGAAGCCGCGTTTGACCGCTTCGATCACCAGCTCACTGCCCGGATAGGGCTTGAAGTAGTAGATCGGCGTCAGAAAGTCGGGACTCATGGAGCGCAGGCGTTTCGCGCAGTCGAGCGTCGCCTGGATGCTCGCGTCGCTCTCTTCCGGGAAGCCGACAATGAAAGGGAAGTGCCCCGCGATCTCGTGCCGCAGCATTTTCGCGGCGGTCTCATACACCTGCTCGATCTTGATGTCCTTGCGGATGCGCTTGAGGACCTCGTTCGACCCTGACTCCACGCCGACCAACAAACGCCGCAGCCCGGATTGCTTGCAGCGGACCCACACATCGTCCGGAAGCCGGATGCCCTGGTCGGCCCGCATCGTCGCCGCCCAGGTGATCTTCATTCCCGACTCGATGATCCGGTCGGCCAGCGCGCGCACCCGCTCGCGCTGGGTAAAAAACGTCTCGTCCTGGAAGTTGACATCATCGAAGTGGTATCGATCCCATAGCTCCTTCAGCCGGATCGCCATGCGTACCGGCTCGAGTCCCACCCATTTGCGTCCATACACGAACGGATCCGAGCAAAAGGCGCAACGGAAGTTACAACCCTGGGATGAGATGAAATCCAGCTGCCGCTTGCCCTTGAGCTGGAAGTAGCGCTCGACGGGGATCAGTCCGTAGTCGTGCGCGCGGAACTTGTCCACCTGCGCCAGGGGCCTGGGAGGGTTCTCGTGGACGGTTCCATCGGGCAGCCGGATAGTGCAACCGGCACACCCCTGCAGAGAGCGGCCCTGGGCAAGGCGGTCGACAATTTCGGCAAAGGTCTCTTCACCCTGGCCGCGCACGGTGACATCGACCGACTCCTCCAACAGGCACTCGCGCGCGAACATGGAGGGGTGCCAGCCGCCCCAAACCACGGTCAGGTCGGGGCGCGCTCGCTTGGCTGCCCGGGATATCTTCAGAGCGTCCGAAATCGGCGCCCCCGTCAACACGGTTACTCCGAGGCACACGGCCCCATCGAGTTGTGACAGCACCGCAGACTGCGCATCCGGCTCCAGCCGGCCATCAATGATTACGACCTCGCAGACTTGCGGATCCAGCTCCGATCCGATGGCGAGCAGCGCCAGCGGCATCGTGTAGAAGACTGCCTCCGGGTTGTACAACACGACCTTCAGCCGGCGCTTGGCCGCTGTCGCGGCCGTGGCGGCGGCATCAGTGTGCAGGACCGATCCGCTCATACTGCGAGCTCCTGTCCTTGTTTCATGCCGCGCACTCCTTGTTGAGCTGCCGGGAGCGGCTGCAGCCTGAACAGGGCCAGCCGCTCGTTGACGAACGTACGCTCGGCGAGCAGCACGACATCGAATGCCTGGTTGCGGAATTCGTCGAGAAACTCGGGCGCATCACCGAAGGTTGACAGCAACACGAGCGCGGCCGCTCCCGGCTTCAGATGGTTGCGAAGTCCGGCGGCGAAACGCTCCACGACATCGGTCGCACGCCAGGCACGATCACGATCGTCCTGCGGGGTGCCCCGCACGAAGGGTGGATTGAACAGGATGAGATCGAATCGCTCGGTTTCCACCGGCGCAAACAGATCGCCGTGGCGCACTTCGATCCTGTGCTCCAGATGGTTCATCAGGGCATTCAGGGTCGCACACCGCACGGCCGCCGGGTTGATATCCACAGCCACCACGCGGCGCGCGTGCCGTGCCGCAAACACGGCACAGACTCCGGATCCCGTGCCCATGTCCAGCACTTCCGCACCGGCACTCACCAGGCGCGAGTCCAGGCAGGAAGCGAGGAATTCGCCCGTGCGCGGCACCTTTGGATTGAAGACACTGGGCAGCACGATGAAGTGGGCGCCCTGTATGCATTCCAGGCGGAAGTCATCGTACCGGGCCTTGCCGGTCAGCCTGTAACCCCAGGCCATGAGCTTGCCGAGAAATGCGGCGAGCCACGGAAATCGCAGCGGCCGCAGGACGGCGGTAGCCGAATGCGCGGCCGGTGGCACGGATTCAAGCACTTCGACGTCCCTGCGGTAGAAAATCGGCCGTAGCGAAATGGCCTGGCTCGCGCCATAGCGAGCATACGCATCGCCCGCATTCGGGACGGGAGCCGCTGCGGATATTCCGCCGCAAAGTCAGCATGGCTTCGCTGTTGAGTGCAGCGCCCAGGTCGTTGTGCAGTGACGAGTCCGGCGGCCCGGATATGAAGAAGCAGGGCTGCACTTCCCCGCGGGTGCCCACGACCGCCGAGAATTCCGGAGCGTTGCAACGCACGGGCGGAAAGGCCGCTTTGCCCAGGAGCGCGGCGAAATACTGGTGGATCCTGCGCAGCTTTGCCGGGCTCTCGGCGATGAAGCCGCTGCGAAACTCCCCGGCACACTCCCTTTCCAAAGAAGTCAGCAACTGTTCGAGCACCGGCAGGTCATCCGCACGCAGCGCCACGTCGGCGGCAAACTCGTCAGTGCGCCCGAACGCGTGCGGGTTTGCGACATCAACCGCCAGGAATGACAGTGTTTGCGCGCCAAGATCGCGTGCGAGTGCGACGAACTGCGGTAACTCCCGGTAGTTTGACCGCTGCAAAGTCACACGCAGTCCGACCGGTGAACCGGCATCGACCGCCGCACGAATGCCCTCGCAAACCTTGTCAAAGGCATCCAGGCCGCGGATCGCGGCATAGGTCGCGCGATGGGTCCCGTCCATTGACACGGTAACAGCGTCGAACAGCTCGGCTGCGCGGCGCGCATGCTTCGCAAGGGAAAGCCCCGAAGTCAACAGCCACAGCTTCAGTCCATTCGCTGCCAGCAGCCGCGCAATGTCCTGCCATTCGGGGTTGAGCAGCGGCTCACCCCCGGAAATGAGAGCGGTCCGGGTACCCAGCCGGGCCAGGCTGGGCAACAGGCGAGTCGCGGATTCCAGAGTCATGTCCGCGCGACCGTGCCGCCAGTAGTCGCAGGTCACGCAGCGGGAATTGCAGCGTTCGCTCAGGTACAGCGTCACCAGCGGCAGCCGCTGCAGCGGCCCAGTGCTGGACGAAGCTTGGGCGGACACATCATTTGGCAAGGAGGGGTACCCTCGAACACACAAACGCTATTACTCCGAAGTGAGTACCGCGTTCCCGGTGGCAGGTTCAAAGTGTAAAAAACTCACGCGGAACGAAACTTTACAGCGGCTTAGTCGCACTTACGGCTGTCTCAATTGTCATGAGCACCCGAAATGTCGTCTGCCGGATACAGGTTCATGGTCGCCCTGCTTGCTGCGGCAGCAACGGGCTGCGCAGGAAATGGCAACGGACTGGATGCCAATGGCAACCCCGTGACCCCGGGCGCCGGGGGTGCCACTCCCCTGACCGCGGACTTCCAGTCCATCCAGGACAACGTATTCACGCCAATCTGCACGAAGTGTCATATCGGCGGCGGTGCGCCTGAAGGGCTGCAGTTGGATGCGGCCAATAGCTACGCGATGCTCGTCGGCGTGCCAAGCGCCGAGCAGCCCGCCGTGATGCGCGTGGCGCCGGGAGCTCCCGCCAACAGTTATATCATCCGTAAACTGCAGGGGACCGCCGGGATCAGTGGCGGGCAAATGCCGTTGGGCGGCCCCTACCTGCCCCAGTCCACCATCGACGTAATCGCGCAGTGGATCACGGCAGGTGCGCCGAAACCCGCGGCCGCCATGTCCCTCGGCGCCTCGGTCAAGGCGGTGCAACATTTCAACGTCGCGACTACCTCGCCAGCCAACGGAACCATCGCCAGCATGGCATTACCGCAAATCGTCGTGGCTTTCAACGGCGATATCGACTCTACACTCCTCAACAACACGACCGTCACGCTGGCCAGAACGGACGCCGCGCAATCGATGCAGGCCATGCCGCCCCCCATGCCCGTGACCACCACTGTCCCGGCCGGCAATCCGTCGGCCATCCTGATCACACCGCGGACACCACTGACCAACGGCACCTATCGCGTCACCTTGCAGGGATCTCTCGCAAACATGAACGCACAGGCGCTGGGGACCGATTACTCCTTTACGTTTACCGTGGATGTCCTTAAATGACCAACCGCTCGCACCTGGCAACACTGCGCTACGTTCTGCTGCCGTTGCTGCTCTTTGCCCTCGAAGCTCATGCCGAGCCGTATCTTGCGGTCCAGACCGGGTTCAAGTGCGGGCAGTGTCACGTCAACCCCACCGGCGGCGGCGAGCGGACTGTATTCGGTAATGTCTTCGCGCAGACGCAGCTCGCCGCGAATCACATCGACACGGGTGGGGACGTGTGGACGGGGGAAATCAACCGATTTCTGTCGATTGGCGGCGATTTGCGCGCCGATTTTGAATACACCAAGGTACCGCACAGCTCGTCCACCGACACCTTCAACCTCGAGCAGGGCCGCGTCTATGCGAGTGCAAATGTGATTCCGCAGCGCCTGTTCATCTATGTGGACGAGCAGGTAGCCCCGGATTCGGCCCTGAACCGCGAGGCTTATGGGGTGTATTGGTCCGCGAACCATGACTGGTATGTGAAGGCCGGACAGATGTACCTGCCCTTCGGGTTCCGGTTGCAGGACCAGACTGCCTTCAT